>CALWJW010000014.1 GCA_944381095.1 uncultured Clostridia bacterium
AGAAAGCCCCATATTCGTTAGCCCAGGATTTTATGATTGCAGCTACCTGGTTTGATGCGATACGGTAGCTTTCCTGTTCGGACTGAGCGAGTTCATTCAGGTTATCAACGGCGATGTAAATTATGTGAGTCAGGTTGTTATTATATTTGCGTATCCAGCTGTTTTTTTCGGTATCGTCGGTCAGGACGAGTACGAAATAATGATTTTTATTGGAGTAAAGCGGATAGGCATACAGTGTGAATTCACCGCCGAAAAAGCTGTATCCTTTGGTAGTGACACCGCAGGAGTTATCTACGAGAGTCTGGAAAAGCTGTTTCGGGGAAAGCTCCGATGGAGACTGTTCAATGCTTTTGACGGATCCGACAAAAGCCGACTGACGGAAATCGAGAATAGATGTAATACTCAGATTATCGCTGATAAGGATATGCTTTTGTGACCTGCCGGCAAATTTTCTGTTCATCCATACGAGATTGCCTTCCGGAGTACATACTGCGGCGGCCTGGCTAAGACGCGCTATAATCCCGAGCGGAAAATCATCGGTCTCGTTGGCTCCGAATTTGTCCAAAAATCTGAAATACTTACTTTTGCCGGAAAGATATATAACGGCGAAGATCCCGGCGGTAACGCAAAGATACGCCACAATTAATAGAACAGTCAGCCAGACAGCGTCTCTCAGCTGCTTGGAAACGAAATATATCAGAAAGACAGCAAGCACCGCAAGGGTCGTGAAAACGGAAACCAGTCCGAGAACACCGATTGCAGTGTTGTTTTTTTTCTTGTGGTTGCGAGGCTGACTGAAGTTATTTTCTGCAGACATAATACCTCCGATAAAATATCAGTCCGATTTAGCTTGAAAATGCAGAGTAATTTGTATTTGAAATGTCATTACAGACCATGCAATGGTACACCACTACATAATAAATTATATCATAATTTAGTAACGATTTTAAACATATTTTGTAAACATATAGTATACGGGTGAATAAAAACAGTATAAAAAGTCGGTTTCGGGCTTGATTTCCGGACAATTGTATATTATAATCAGGTAAAGAGAGGTGAGACAGCTGGAAAAGATTATAAAAAGCGGTAAAATACTGTCGGGAGTAGGCGGATTATATCGGGTGTTTACCGACGAGGGTGAGATAAAAGAATGCGTGGCGCGCGGAATATTGAGACACGGTAAGCTTACGCCCTATCCGGGAGACAATGTTTTGATTGTCGGCAGTGGACAGGGAAAAAACGCTATACAGGAAATACTTCCGAGAAAAAACAATTTCAGCAGACCCAACGCCGCCAATATAGACATACTTGCGGTAACTGTTGCGGCTGCTGAACCTTCACCGTCATATATAACAATTGATAAACTGCTGTGTGCGGCAGAATACTACGGTTCTGAGGGGATAGTCGTGATAACAAAGTCGGAGCTTTCGCCTGAAAGGCCGAAGAAATGAAAATCATATATGAAAAATGCGGTTACAAAGTTTTCGTGACGTCATCATATACCGGTCAGGGGATAGATCGACTTCGGAGTTATCTCGGAAATACCGAGGAAGGGAAAACGGTATTTTTTGCCGGCGAAAGCGGAGCGGGAAAATCTTCTCTGATAAATTCATTGTATCCGGGTTTGAAGCTGAAAACTTCAGGAGTCAGCAAAAAAATACACCGCGGCAGGCATACTACGAGAGCTGTGACACTGTATCCGGTAGGAAAACCGGAAGAAAACGGTACGGCGTTTCTGGCTGATACACCGGGATTCGGAATGTTTGATATATCGGGAATTGAGGAGCTGTATAAGGAGGATGTTGCGGAACTTTTTCCGGAATTCGGAAAATATACGGGAGAGTGCAGGTATTCCGACTGCACACACCTCAGAGAGGAAGGTTGCGGTGTATTGCAGGCTGTTTCAAACGGAAAAGTACCGCAGCAAAGACATACAAGTTTTGTTCGGATATACGAAGAAATAAAAAAAGCCAGACCTTACAGAATAAAAAAAGAAAAATAACGGCACATCCGGTAAAAAACGGCATATAATGTAGTAACCTTACGAAAGGAGGCGCTGAAATATGTTCAGGCACTGTAATAATAACACCTGCGAAGCCGTGATGATGGCGTTGCCGGCATTCGGAGCGGGTGTACTGATGACGCTGTTCCTTCCGCCGTGCATTCTCTGCGGAACCTGCGGGGCAATTTTACTCGGCGCCGGGATTGTTTGTTTTTTGTCTAAATAAAAGGGAAACGGAAAGCAACACAAACGGTTACCGAGGAGGAAATGTATCATGAAAATAGTAGTGATAAAGGCGCCGAAAATACTGCGTCCGATACTGAAAGCGGTTTTCCGGGTTAAGTAAATATATGTAACCCGGATAACGGAATAGTAAAACAAAGTATTTGCCTTAATGCAGATTTTTGTTCGGTTTAAGCAAAACCCTTTTATCCGGCAAGGCTTAGCGGCAGCGATGGGCTATGCTTGCAAATGACATCGGAAAAATTATTATATTACACCGGATTAAAGTTCCGGTCGACTGAAAATGAAAAACGTCAAGCAGTACAGACTTACATTTCTGATGCCGATTCAGTAAGATAATCCGGGAATCGGTTCAGGCTCCGGCCGGTTATCCGGCAGAAATTTTCGACCGAGAATGAAAGGTGTATTCGGCAGGAAGTGAAAAAAAGAAAATCTCTCCCGACCACGGGAGAGAAAAAGTTATATGGTAAGTAATTGCGGGATTTTCGGAATAGGGGTGGACAAAATTCCGGCTCAGTAAAGGAACATGGCGTCGCCGAAGGAAAAGAAACGGTATTCGTTTTCAACGGCTGTGCGATATGCGTTGAGAATCTTCTCTCTGTCGGAAAAAGCCGAAACAAGCATTATAAGAGTGCTTTCCGGCAGATGAAAATTAGTTATCAGTGCTTCAACTGCCTTAAATCTGTATCCGGGATAAATGAAAATGGCTGTCTCCCCCTCAAAGGGATGGACCTTGCCCGATTGGTCGGCAACACTTTCAATAACTCTGCAAGAAGTTGTTCCAACCGCTACAAGGCGGCCTTTCCTGCTGTTGATTATATCGGCTTCTTCCTTGGTTATCCGGAACCATTCCGAATGCATACGGTGATTTTCGATTTCTTTTTCTTTGACAGGACGGAAGGTGCCGAGTCCCACGTGCAGAAGCACTGTTACGATTTTTACTCCTTTTGCACGGATCCTGTCAAGAAGCTCATCGGTGAAATGAAGCCCGGCGGTGGGAGCGGCGGCTGAGCCTTCTTCCTTGGAGTAGACAGTCTGATACCGGTTGCTGTCGGCGGCTCTTGAAGTTATGTATGGCGGAAGCGGCATTTCTCCGATGCGGTGAATTGCGTCACTTACGGTCAGAGATGCGCTCGAAAATTTTACAATACGGTTTCCATCATCATTTATTTCGGTTATAACGCCCGTAAGAAGTCCGTCCCCGAAGGTCAGAGTAATGCCTTCCCTGCATTTTTTACCGGGTTTTACAAGCGTTTCCCAGCAGTCGTCACCGAGTGAGCGCAGCAAGAGTATCTCCGCCGTCGCTCCGGTGTCTGATCTTTTGCCGTAAAGTCTTGCCGGAATTACTTTTGATCGGTTCAGCACCAGAACGTCACCCTCACGCAGTTCGTCGACTATGTCGTAAAAGTGCTTATGACGTATCTCTCCGGTTATACGGTTGACTGTCATAAGGCGTGAGCAGTCCCGTTTTTCTGCGGGAGTCTGTGCTATCAGTCTTTCGGGAAGAGCGTAGAAAAAGTCTTCTGTTTTCAGGGAAGTGTGAGTAAGGTTGTTTCGTATGATATCTGACATTTTAGGGTAAACTCCTTGACATTGCGGAAATTTTGTGATAGAATTAAGGAAACAAAAGAAATATGATAGAGGCGCATACCGCAAAGAGTAGCCGTTTTTATGGAATGCCGGTCCCGCTAGAATACGGTGGAAGGTGCGGAATGCCGAAACTTTTGGCAACCGGTAGTGCCAGGGTTGGTCCTGCGGATTTTGTCCGTTTGGGTTAAGAGCCCGTGGACTGTCATCATTCAGTGATGGAGTGCTATCTGCTTTTCCCGGATTCGGGAAATAGGTCCGGCTTGCGTCACTGCAAGCTTTTTTTGTTGTAAAAACACAGTCGGAGCATACATAATAAGTATGTTTCCGAAATCAGACTGCCGGAAAACGGTAATGAAAGGAAAGAGAACATGAGTAAGAACAAGAAGACGGTATTTTGCGGATCGGCGGTGGCAATAATCACGCCTTTCCGGAATGATAAACTTGATTACGAGGCACTCGGGAGGATTATTGATTTTCAGATAGAAAATCACACCGACGCGATAGTGATATGCGGAACGACCGGGGAAAGCTCAACGCTTACTGATGAGGAACATGTGGAAGCAATAGCGTTCACCGCAGAAAGAGCGGCAGGGAAAGTGCCGGTCATAGCGGGTGCGGGTTCAAACGATACAAGGTACGCTGTCTGGCTTTCAAGAGAAGCGAAACGGGCAGGAGCTGACGCGCTCCTTCAGGTAACACCTTATTACAACAAGGCAACTCCGAAAGGACTTGTGAAGCATTTTCTGACAATAGCCGACAGTACCGATCTGCCCAACATTCTCTATAATGTTCCGTCAAGGACCGGTTGCAACATAACTTTACCGGTTTACAGAGAGCTTGCAAAGCACCCCAACATTGTGGCGACGAAGGAGGCCTCCGGCAATATAAGCGCAATAGCGCAGATAGCGGCAGAGCTCGGAGACGATCTTGATATATACAGCGGCAACGACGATCAGATAGTTCCGATACTGTCGCTTGGCGGCAAAGGAGTAATATCTGTTTTGTCAAACGTAATGCCGGCTGAGACACATGAAATCTGCCGTTTGTATTTTGAAGGTAAGACCGGTGAGAGCGCCGGACTTCAGCTGAAACTTCTGAAACTCATAAACACTTTGTTTGTTGAAGTAAATCCTGTTCCCGTAAAGACAGCAATGAATCTTATGGGTTACTGTACAGGTGAGATGAGACTGCCTCTTTGCGAAATGGATGAGAAAAATTATGAGACACTGAAAACCGTACTTGCAGAATATTCACTTATAAAGTGAGTTACAGACAAACCGGCGACATAACTGAAAATACGGAGATAAGAAATATGAAGGAAGTAAAAATATTACTGACAGGAGCGGCCGGAAGAATGGGCCGTGCGGTAACCGAGCTTGCCGCAAAGGAAAGCGGGGCGAGTATAGTCTGCGCAGTTGATGTGACTCCGATGCAGGGTACATTCCCGTGTTATGCCGGTATAAACGAAGTGCCTGATGACTGCGGCGCAGATGTCATAGTTGATTTTTCGCATCACACCGCCGTTGAAGGAATACTCAGGTTTTCGGAAAGGACCGGTATACCGGCGGTAATATGTACCACGGGTCACACGGCAGATGAAATCAAGCTTATGGAAAAGAGTTCTGAGAAAATCGCAATATTCAGGTCGGGGAATATGTCTCTCGGAATAAATCTGCTGATGGCTCTGACCGAAAAAGCTGCGGCGGTACTTAATGGATTTGACATAGAAATAATCGAAAAGCATCATAATCAAAAGCTGGATGCCCCGAGCGGAACCGCAATAATGCTGGCTGATTCAGCTGAGAAAGGAAGAGGAGGAAAAGCAGTGCTTGTCTATGACAGGCATATGCGCAGGGAAAGGCGCAAAGAGAGTGAGATCGGCATGCATTCTGTAAGAGGCGGAACGATAGTCGGAGAACATGAAGTCATATTTGCCGGTCACGACGAGGTGGTGACGCTTGCGCACAGCGCACAGTCAAGGGAAGTGTTCGCCAAAGGTGCACTGAGCGCCGCGGCTTTCATGAAAGGCAAAACATCAGGTCTCTATAATATGAAAGATGTTATCGACAGTCTGATAGGCGAGTAAATTTCTGTTATATGTGAAAGTGAGCGAAGTTAAGGGAAGCGTTGCCTGTACGGTTTGTTGCGGAAAAACTTCAACAGTAAATACTTGCACCGGCTGAAATCATTGAAATATTTTCACAACAAGCTTGACAACGCTTCATTTTCATAAAAAGATCTACGGCATGTCACTGTAATAAACCGTGAAAATCCGGCTGCGGGTTTTATAAAAGGCTCAGTGCGGCACGGTATGCAATCGCGGTCGGCATGCTTAACGGGATTTTTCACAACAAAAGATTACTGCATATAGTAGCAATAAGCAATGAAAATCTGTTTTCGGGTTTGATGAAAAAACGTGCCCGTCACAATAATCGGCTCCGGGGCGTTTTCAGGCGGGTGTTTGATTTTATCTCAGTTTTTTTTCTGAATAAACAAGATATTCTTTGTATATCTCGTTTTTTGCTACACCGCGCTCCCTTGCTACCGTTTTGATAGCAGTATTTTTATCAAGTCCGGCTTGTATGTAATTTTCTACCTGCTCATACGCCGGTACGGTTTCGTCGGGTTTAAGAGATTCCTCGCCGCTGCCTTCCACTATCAGCACAAATTCGCCTCTCGGAGTGATTTCAGTATAATATCCGACCGCCGAAGCAAGGTCAGTTCTGATAACCTCTTCGTTTATTTTTGTCAGTTCACGGCAGAGTGCAAGTTTTCTGTTGCCGAAGAATTCAAGAAGGTCAGAAAGCGTTTTTAACAGGTGGTGAGGGGCTTCGTAGAAAATGAGGGTTCTTTTTTCCTGTTTAAGGGAGGAGAGAGCTCTTTTTCTTTCGCTTTTCGAGCCTGAAAGAAAACCCTCAAACACAAATTTTCCGGTGGATAAACCTGAAATTGCCAGTGCCGATATCGCAGCACACGGTCCCGGTATTACCGAAACCGCGATATTTTTTTCGGCGCAAAGCTTAACGATATCTTCTCCCGGATCGCTGACGGCAGGAGTGCCGGCGTCGGTCACCAGAGCGCAGCTTTCTCCGCTCATCAGGCGTTCGCATATTGCTTCACCGCGTTGGCGCAGATTATGTTGATAGTAACTTACAAGCGGTTTTGAAATCCCGAAGTGCGACAGCAGTTTAAGGGTGTTGCGGGTATCTTCTGCGGCGATAAAATCAACCCCCGACAGCACTTTAAGCGCTCTTTCTGAAATATCCGACAAATTGCCTATCGGAGTTGCAACAAGATAAAGTGTTCCCGGCATTATCTTATTTTTTTCACTGTCGGTAGCTGTGTACATAGTGTCCATGTTTTTCGGTCCGCCCATAGAAATCACCTGCCTGATTCTGATTAAACTGCGCATTTTTGATTTTTTTATTTTTGCACTGCTTTCGTATTATATGTTTTTGGATTTGTCGGTTATCCTTACCGCTTTATTGTTGAAGATATGGATTCCGGCTTACCGCAGTGCGTTGGCTGCGGAATTGACACTACTGTCTACCGGTGTTACCGATGAATGGATTTGTTGGAGCAATCCGGAATAGAAAAAGCGATTGTAATTCAACTTTCACTTTTCGCACTTTCCGGGTTAAAAGAAAAGCCGTGATTCAGCACACCGCGGTTTCACACTTTCCGGGTTAAAAGAAAAGCCGTGATTCAGCACACCGCAGTTTCGCGCCTTTCGGTTGAAATAATAACCGTGATTGGCACACCGCAGTTTTGCACTTTTCGGGTTAAAAGAAAAGCCTTGATTAAGCACACCGCAGTTTCACACTTTCCGGGTTGAAGGAAAAGCCGTGATTCAGCACACCGTAGTTTCACACTTTCCGGGTTAAAAGAAAAGCCTTGATTAAGCACACCGCAGTTTCACACTTTCCGGTTGAAATAATAACCGTGATTGGCACACCGCAGTTTCACACTTTCCGGGTTAAAAGAAAAGCCTTGATTCAGCGCTCCTGCTGTTTATCTTCCGGCTTGTCGGGAATGACCTGCTTTATGTTCTTTTCGAGTTTGAGACGATTAACTGTAACATCTCTTCCGCATGAAAGGCAGATGATTCTGACGTCACTGCCCGAACGCAATACTTTGAATTTGTTTTCACCGCATGGATGAGGCTTTCGCATTACCAGTGTGTCACCGACAGAAAATCTGACTATTTTCATATAAATCCTCACTTGCCGGGTTTGACCGGAACCGTAAAATCACTTCAAGCTGAAAGCAGGAATACATTTTATTCTGAAATTCAGGGTTTCTGAAACTTGTCCGGAAATTCGTCGTTTTCGTAAATGTAAGCTGCATCCGGAGATTCTGATTCGTTTGATTTAAGAAAAAGCGTGGGTGTGACAAAAAGGGATTCTCTTCCGTTCAGAACTGCTTCCGTAAGAACACACGACGGAGCTGCCGACCCCGAAGAACTCACAAAAGTCATTCGTTTAGGTGAAAATCCGGAGTTTTTCAGTGCGTTCATCAGGGTTTCAAGTCTGTCGGGACGGTAAACGGTATAGAATCTGCCTCCTGTTTTAAGTAATTTGGCTGCCGCGAAACAAAATTCGGTTACCCCTCCGAATACTTCGTGTCTGGAAATCTGACGTAGTTCTGATACGGACGATTTTCCGGAGCTGACCTTCATATACGGTGGATTGGCAAAGACCGAGGTAACTTTCGGAAAGTCAGCCGGACAGAGATGTCTGACATCGGCGCACACAGGGACGACTTTTTCGGAAAGTCCGTTTGACTCGGTGTTTCTGACGAGGAGACTGAAAAGAGACTTCTGTATCTCAACCGAATAGATATGTGAAAACTTTCTTTTGACGGCACAAATGAGAGAAACGACACCTGTGCCTGCACCCAATTCGACCGCTGCTTCCGAAGGTCTGCCCTTGACGAAGGCGGACAGCAGTACCGCGTCCGTGCCGGTTGAAAATCCTGACAGCGGTTCGAAGATTTCCAGATCGAAAAGTTTCAGAGTGCGGATATTTTTATCGCTTATCCCGCTCATAGAACCTCCCTGAGTTGAAATTTTTCAATATGCCTGGGTAGGTATAAAACAATTTTTGGTGCGCACAGCAAGCCGGCGCACCAAAAATCAGTTTTAAGCGAATTATTCGGCATGAGGAGCTTCGACAGGGCAAACGCCTTCGCATGCGCCGCAGTCAACACATTCGTCCGCATTTATGACGTATTTTCCGTCTTTTTCCGAAATGCAGGAAGTGGGGCACTCCTCAGCGCAAGAACCGCAACCGATACACTTGTCCGCGTCAATGATGTGAGCCATAACAAAACCTCCGTACTGATTGATTTCGAGAGTAGTATACCACAGTTTGATTCTTATTTCAATAGCTTTTTCAGTTTTTATAAGTTAATTTTGTATAAATTTTGAGTGTCGGCCTGTCATTTTTCGTCTTTATTTTTCTTGTTTTGTCTGAAATAAGGTTTGAAAAATTTCTTTTTCTTTTTCGGGTCTTGTTTTTTTGTATCCCGGTTTTGCGTTTGCGCATTGTTCGTCTGGACGCCGGGATTCATCTTGTTTTTATTTCGGAAGGGTTTTCCGGAAGAACTTTCATTCGTTTTATTTTTCTCGGCAATTTCTTTTTGCGGTTTTTCGGGAGTCTCTGTATTCGACGAAAAAACTCCGCTACGCTGCTTGTGGTTTTTTTTCTGAGTTTGCTCCCGCCGGTCTTTTTGCACCGGATTGCTGACCTGTTCCTGCTCTGTGTTTCCTGTGTCAGGGTCAGCTTTTTCACTTTCAAAAAGAGAAAAAATGTAGGCGTCATCTTTATCGGTTTTTTTGTCACGGGTATCAGTTTTTGTCAGCTTCTGACCGTGATAATCGCTTTCAGGTACGACGTCATTTCTCAAAAAAATCACAGGCTCAGAGTCTTCTCCGGCGCTGTCCAGCTTCACCTTCACTATTCCTGTCATAGGCTTTGAATCGGTAACTGTACCGGCTCCGTCGGCTGTCATTACCCTCAGACCGACTTTGGGAGTCAACTCTTTTTCTTTCAGATATGTATCATATTCATATCTGAGACAGCACATCAGCCTTCCGCATGCGCCGGAAATTTTTGCGGAGTTGAGCGAGAGGTTTTGTTCTTTTGCCATTTTTACCGAAACCTGAGCGAAATCGCTTAAAAAAGTGTGACAGCAGTACGGTCTGCCGCAGATTCCGAGTCCGCCGAGGATTTTAGCCTCGTCACGTATTCCTATCTGGCGCATTTCGATTCGCATATGATATATTGATGCCAGGTCTTTTACAAGTTCCCTGAAATCCACTCTGCCCTCTGAGGAAAAGTAAAACAGCAGCTTGCTGCGGTCGAATGCCAGTTCAACGTCTATAAGCTTCATGTCAAGGGAATGCTTGTCTATAAGTGCAATACAGTTGTTGAACGCTTCCACTTCCTTACGGACATTTTCACTGTGGATTTCAGTGTCTTTGTCTGTTGCAAGTCTGACTACCGAACGGAGCGGCTCCACTATCTCGCTGTTTTTAATTATTCTGTTCGATATGACGGTAATTCCGTATTCCTCGCCCCTTGAAGTGTCCACGATCACCGGTTCATTGGTTTTAAGATTGAATCCGGACGGTGAAAAATAGTATGTTTTACCGTTTTTTTTGAATTTGACGCCGACAATTTCCGTACCCGAGTCGGGATTTCCGGTGCCGTTGCTCTCCGGACTGTTTACCGCCTCATCTGAGGCAGCTGAGCAGGTGAACTGCGTTTCGGGTGAAACCTGCGCCGCAGGTCCGGCGGGATTTTGTTCTGTCTCATTTTGTGATTTCTGGTTATCGTTCATTAACTGTCCTTTCAGCTGACTGCTTCGAAAAATACTGGTTTGGTTATATGTTTGAGTTATCGGATGGGTAAAAATCAGTAAACAGTTTAGACCGCAGACGGCTATGCTGACCGCAGGTCGTTTTGGCAATCACACATTCAGTTTTTTCTGACGGAACGCCGTACTGCGCGGTAAAATAAGTCGGCGGCTGCTATCGAAAAGGTATCAGTACTTACGTTGTATGTAAGTGTTTCGGTAATTTTTTCGACAGCAAAATGTATATTAAGCAGAATATTTTTCGCAAACCTTGCAGAATATTCTTCCGCTGTTTCCACGTCGGTAAAAAACAAAGGTTTCAGTGTCTCGCCGTACTTGGCTTTAAGCATATCGCGCACCGATGCGGAAAGCTCTGAGGCAAAAATCAGAAACTGATCGCGTTTATAAGCCGAACGGATGAAAAAAAACAAAATTCCGTCGTTTTTACCTTCACTGAGGATATCAAGGAATGAAAGAACATCTGCTTTGATCCTGGCACTGACGGAGTCCGGCTCTTCGATAAGCTCCAAGGCCTTTCCGATACTACCGCCGGAGCATTTTACCGCGGCGGCGAAGCTTTCCGGGGAATGGTCTCTGAGCCTTGCTGCATTTTCAGATAAACCGACTATGATTCCGGCGATTTCGCTGTCGGAAAATACCGACATTTTCAGAACGGGAGCCCTTGAAACGACAGTTGAAAGCAAAAGAGAAGAATTTTCGGCAAGCAGAAAAAAATAAACGCCGGGAGGCGGCTCCTCCAATATTTTAAGCAGAGCATTCTGGGCTTCTGCCGTCAGCAGATGGGCTTTTCTGATGATGAAAACCCTGTTTGTAAGTTCCTGGGGTCTGATAAAAGCGTTTCGTTTGATTTCACGGACAGCCGAAACCCCGATACTTGTTTTATCGTTTTCGGGTTTGAGGGTTACAACATCAGGAGATATATTTCTGAGAATTTTGTCTTTGTACATCGGATTCAGCCCGGCAGACAGAGCGAGTGCCGCCGTATATTTTCCGGATCCGTCAGGACCTTCAAAAATGAGAGCGTGCGGGAGCGAGGAAGCGGAAATCTTATCGGTCAGATAGGCTTTAAGCGCATCATTGCCGTAAAGCGTCCCGAAAAAATCGGACATAGCTACCTCCTTTGCAATATGTATGGCGCAGTGAATTTGTTTCACTCGGCGCCATTCAAAGGCTGATACGGGAAAGTCATTTCACGAACACCTCTGACTCCTACTATTATATCAGAAAAACCTTGATTTGTCAAATGAAATTTATTATTGAAAGATGACATTTCAGTATTCCGAAAACAGTGTGCAGGCGTTGCTTTGGCTTTGACTGAACAGGCATAAACGGCCGGCATTTCAGCATAATTCCTTTTCTCCGTCATCATAGAATTCCGAATCCTCAAATTGTTTTGTAATACCTTCGAGATAACAGCCCGAGCAGAATCTGTTGAACGGGAATTTTACTGCGCTTCTTCCGCAGTAAACTCCGCTTTTCAGGTTGTACTGAAAGAACGGAAGAGTGCTGTCAAGGCATACTTCTGTTCCCGGTAGCAGATTTTGCCAGACATACTGTGCGTCTGAAATTGTGACTTCGTGCGGAAAGTACCGGGTAATGTTCAGTAGTCCGACGTAACGGCAGTTTTCGGGACTGCAATGATCGCAGGCAATTCCGCCCCTGACTGTATCATACAGCACCATTTTATGCACGTCGCAGTATTCGGTCGGGACGGTATCCTCGGTGAAGTAACCGATTTCGGTTCTGCAACCTCTAGGGTCGCAAAGGCAGGCAGAGCTGACGAGTTTGCCGGAATCCTTGCAGTATTTTGCCATGACTATCCCCTCGGGCTCGTCAAATTTTTCCTTCGGGAGATAGCCGAGGCATTCCTCGGTATTGATTATTTTCATAATGTTGTCGAATGTTTTAAGTGCGGGGCTGGGCGATAACGGGAAGCCGTCAAGACTTTTCGGATTAGGATAACCGAACCACACGCCTGCAAGCAGATCCGGAGTATAACCTATAAACCACGTGTCACAGTCACTGCTTGTAGTTCCGGTTTTTCCCGCGCACTGAAATGAATTTTTCAGCGTCATAGATGAAGCGGTACCGCTTCCGGTGACTTCGGTCAACAGCTTCGTCATAATGAACGCACTTTGTTCGGAAAAAACCTTTTTCGGCTTCGGGGTGTTGTCAACAAGGACATTTCCATCGGAATCCAGTATTTTTATAACGGTTTTTCCTTTGCTGAAATAACCGTTGCCGGCAAGTGCCGTATAAGCGGAGGTGATGTCCCTGACTGTGACTCCCACCGTAAACTGGCCGAGAGCGAGCGGAGATTCTGCAATATCGGTAAAAACACCGCCGTTCCGATCGGAAGAAGAAACAAGACCTGAAATTCCGAGTGTGTCGGAAAGAAGTCTGAATGAGTTTTCCGGACCGTACTCGTCCAGGACTTTGACCGCAACTGTGTTCACCGAACGGGCGACAGCATCTCTTATCGTGGTAAGACCCCTGTAACCGTTCGGAAAGTTCTGCGGCCATCCTCTTACTGAACCTTTGCCGTCGGAAACAAATCGGACGGGGGTGTCGTCCACGACAGAGCCATAGGTTATGATCCCCTTGTCGATAGCCGGGGCATATACCGAAAGCGGTTTTACCGATGAACCGGGTGAACGCCTTGTCGAAGTGGCGTAGCTGAGGGTGCGGTTTGCTTTTTTTAATCCGGTTGCGCCTGCAAGTGCTAAAATATAACCGCTATGAGGGTCGATAACAACCATGGAGCATTCGGGATGAATTAGCATACCGTCGGGATAAAAATTACTTTCGTCAGCAAAGTATTCTTCAACGGCAGACTGCATTTTAGGGTTTTGCGCGGTGATTACCGACAGACCGCCGGTAAAAAGCATTTTTTTTGCGGTCTGTGAGCCCGTAGCTATTTTGTTTTCAAGCAGCAGATCAACGCACTCGTCGATGACCGCTTCGGTGTACCAGGAGTAGACTTGATTTTTTTCGTCGCTTCGGCTTTGACCGTCCGACAGTTGAAGCGTATCTGACAGCGCTTCGGAATAATCAGTTTCGGAAATCATACCGAGTGATAACATTCTGTAAAGCACGGTAGCACGTCTTTCCGCATTGTTTTGTGGATTTTTGGCAGGATTCCACTTTGCCGGTGATTGCGGGATCGCGGCGAGAGCGGCACATTCCGCAAGACTCAGTTCTGAAACTTCCTTTCCGAAATAATTCTGAGCTGCTGCCCCGATACCGTAGCAGTTGTCGGAAAGATATATGGTGTTGAGATAAAGACCGAGAATTTCGTCTTTGGAAAGAGCAGCGTCAAGTTTTACCGAACGGATGATTTCTTTGATTTTGCGGCTGACACTGTATGAGTCTTCTCCTGTGATGTTTTTGATAAGCTGCTGGTTAATTGTCGAACC
The DNA here is from genome assembly GCA_944381095.1 of uncultured Clostridia bacterium. Taxonomy (GTDB): domain Bacteria; phylum Bacillota; class Clostridia; order Oscillospirales; family CAG-272; genus SIG673. The sequence continues at coordinate 14,131 of CALWJW010000014.1, forward strand.
GCCGAAGTCTCCTTTTCCGGCGACAAATGACATCAGAGCGCCGGCAGTCCGCTTTATGTCAATACCCTTGTGAGAGTAGAATCTGTGGTCTTCTATCGCGATAAAAGCGTTTTTCAGATTTTCCGGGATATTTTCGGATTTTACCCATTCTCTGTTCTGTTCGCTGTACAGCGTTTCGCTTTCCAGCTCTTTGGCTATGGTGCAGTCCTCCGAGTCGGAGGAAGTGAGATAATAGAGCTTGGTGCTTCTGTCCTGAGCCCTGGCTATTTCGCTGAATTCACTTACCTTGAGGTCAGGTGAAAAAGCGGCATAGGCAAAAAATGACAAAATGCAGAAAAGAAGTGAAAACGTACCGGTCAAAAACACTGTAAACGCAACCCGCAGAAAAGCTTTTAATGATTTTTTCAGCATTTTCTCAAATCCTTTCAGATTATAATACCATAGATATTTTTCTCACCCCTGCCGGAAATATTACTAAAAAAAATTACCTTTATTTCTTTTGACGACTGTTAATACAGAATCGGCGACGCACAAAAAACCTTTTGCCGGCGCTTTCAAAAACTGAAAAAGTGCGACGTTCAAAAGGTTTAAGGATTATGTTTACGTAATGACGACGTCAGACAATAACCGGGAAATCAGGCATAATTTGCCGTAGTGGGTAAGTCTTTCCCGATAAGTTGTGAGCGAAGCTGCGTAAGAGAGAAAACAGCAACAGCTTTTCGGGCTTAGTCTTTGGCATGAGCCAGGGCGTAAGATACCCGGTTAAGTTTGCCGGCGCCCATTGTCAGTATCATTGTGTCTTTTTCCGCATTTTCGGCAAGAAACCTGTAAATGCCCTCGAACGAAGGTATGTAGAGGGCATTTTCGGTCGAAGCTGCGAGCATTTCAGACGAAACACCGTAAATATTGACCTCACGGGCGGGAAAAATGTCCGCAAATATCACAAGGTCACAGTCGGTGAACGCCGCGGTGAAATCCCGGAAAAGAGAATAAGTTCTTGAATAGGTGTGCGGCTGAAATGCGCAGATGATCCGTTTATAGCCGAGTGACCGTGCGGTTTTCAGTGTGGCTCTTATTTCAGTCGGATGATGGGCGTAGTCGTCGTATATGTCAGCTCCTGCATAATTGCCGATATATTCAAAACGTCTTTTCAGACCGGTGAAACCGGAAAGTGAGGATGAGATTATTTCGCTTTTTATCCCGTAAACGGAGGCACAAAGAGCGGCTGCCAAAGCGTTAGAAACGTTGTGTATTCCCGGTACGCTTAGAGAACATCTGAACGGCAACTGCTGTTTAATGCAACCCGTAAATGAAAATAAACCTCTTTTTTCGTCTGTTTCCGTTGCAAAAGCGTCGGCGTTTTTGTCAGTAAGAGAAAAAGTGAGAATTCTGACACCCCGGTTTTGGATGAAGGGGATGATGGAAGATGAATTATAACAGTCAAGATTGACTATGCAGGTCTTGCTCTGGGCGGCAAATTGTCCGAAGCCATCTTCGGCACTTCTCAAAGTCGGATAGGTGTCAGTATGTTCTTTTTCAATATTGAGAATAACTGAGGTCTCCGGATGAAAATCAAGGAATGAACGGTTGAATTCGCACGCTTCGAAAATAAGGCAACCGCCGCCGTTTCGGAACGACAGACCTGAATCCTTGTCGGCGGCGCCGGCCAGCAAAGCCGAAGAAACAGAACTGTCTTTGAAAATTTTACCTGTCATATGAGTAACCGTACTTTTTCCGTGAGTGCCGGCCACGGCGATGCTGTGAGGAAAACAGTCGGCAAGGCAGCCGAGAAAGCGGGAACGGGTATAGACAGGAATGCCGCATATTCTTGCTTGCCGAAGTTCGGGATTGGAATCATTAACGGCGGCGGTATAAACGAAAGCGTCGGAACCGGCGATATTTTCAGCGGAATGTGACGTAAAGACTCTGATGCCGTAACTTTGCAAAAACGAAAGAGTATCTGAGGAAATGTCGCAGTCACTTCCGCTTACCGAAAAGCCGTTAAGTGAACAGATGGCGGCAAGTCCGGACATAGATGCGCCGCCGATGCCGCAGAAAAAAATACTTTTTTTACCGCAAAGAAAACCGAAATTATCAGACATAAAAAACCCCGCCAAAAAAACAGAATAGCCGAACAACCGACATAATAAGATATATATTTTGAGAAAAAGAAAATTATTCATAAAGCGGCTTAAAAAAAGAAATAGAAATTTTCAAAAAAACTTTTAAATAAATCCCACATTTTTCATAAAAAAAAACTATAATGTAGGTACAGACATCAGATATCGGACGGAAAAAGACGGTAAAAGATGATGCTGACCATCAAAATAACAGCTTGGAGGACTATTATGCAAATCACAGATGTAAAAGTAAGAAAGTTATTCAGCGATTCGGAGCCGATGAAAGCAATAGTTTCGGTAACGTTTGATTCTCAGCTTGCGCTGCATGATATCAAGGTAATATACGCAAGGGAGAAGTTGTTCATAGTAATGCCCAGCAGAAAGAATCCGGACGGAACATACAGAGATATAGTTCATCCGATAAATGCTGATTTCAGGGCTGAGCTTGAGAGTGCGGTGCTTAAAGCTTACGAAGAGGCAGTTGCAGAAGAGGCTGCCAAGGCCGCGGAAGATGCCGATGACGCAGAGAACGCCGGCACAACAGAAGAATAATAGAGAAAAACTCCCCGTGACAGGTCACGGGGAGTTTTTTTGTTTTAAAATAACCTCTGATCGGAAGAAAACCAAACAAGACTTTTCAGACAAGACAACGCTTTGAGGTTCAAATTCCGAAACTTAGTGCGGAAATTCAGTTGCACTCCGGTTGTCAGTTCGTGACTCGCTGTTTATTTTCCTGATCACGAAGAAATAAAGCAGAAATGAAACGATCGCCGTCAGAAAATCAGCTATCAGCTGAGTGAACGCAAGACCGGTGAGTCCGAACAGGAAATTCATAAGGAACATAAGCGGAATATTGAAAAGCCCCTGTCTGCATGAACTGAGGAGCAAAGATTCCTTGCCCTTTCCGAGCGCCTGAAAAGTGTAGCTCATCTGAAAATTCAAAAACATAAGCGGTGTGGCAAGACAGCATATCCGCAACAGATAAGCTCCGACTTTTACTGTCTCTGCCTCATCAATAAAAAGACGGACGATGGCGGTAGGGAAAATCTGGTAAACTATCACGCATGTAATTGCACAGATCAAGCCGCATATTCTTGTGTATCTGACGGATTTTTTCATTCTGTCAAAGTCGCCGGAAGAATAATTGTAGGCAACAAGCGGCATCATTCCCTGACAAAGACCGTTTCCTATATTCATAGGCAGCATATCGATTTTTTTTACTATCCCCATAGCGGCAAGAGATATATCGCCGTAACCGAAGACCAGTTTGTTAATGACTATGTTTGAAGCGCAGGAAAGCAGCGAACCGAGAGCTGACGGGAAACCGACGGCGAAAATCCTGAATGTATAACGAAGGGCAGGTAAAACACGTACAGGACTCAGCGAGAGAGGAACGGAATTTTTCAGAATGAGAAATACCGCAAAAAAATACAGAAGTGTCACTGAATTTGAAATGAAAGTTGCAATAGCGGCGGCGGCTACCTCGTTTCCCGGAGCAAATATCCTGAACATAAATATCGGATCGAGTATAATGTTAAGGACAGCCCCGAATGCAAGTCCGACAGAGGCATGCCTTGCGTAGCCGAAGCTACGCAGTATGTGCGACATTGTAAGGGCAAGAGAGGTTGGCAGACCGCCGAGACATATCACCCACAGTACATAGTCCGAAGCGAATCCGAGGGTGTTGCTGCCCGCGCCTATCAATAAAAGTATCGGTTTCATGAAAAAAAAACAGACAAGCGAGTAAACGGCGGTAATTACAAGTGAACCGTAAAAGCTGAAAGCGCAGACAGATCTTGCGTTTTCTGTTTGACCTGAGCCGAGAAGTCTGGAAATAAGGCTTCCTCCGCCTATTCCGAATAGATTTGAAAGCGCATTCATAACGAAATAAAGTACAAAAACGACCGAAACCGCCGCAATTTTGTACGGATCATTAGTTTTTCCTATGAAATACGTGTCGGCAAGGTTATAGACCATGGTTATCAGCTGGCTGAGTATAGTAGGTATGGCAAGAGTCGCCAGGGCTTTACCGACCGGCATTTTTTCAAAAAGATATTTTTTGTCTTTCAATTTATTACCTGCCTTTTGACAAATTTATGATTTTATAAAAGTATAGTTTCCCAATCGGAAAACAAACGATTTTTTGCCTGTCAAGATCAGACTGCAAACGCATTTTTATTATCGGAATTTTACTCATCAGAGTGAGCGTAAGTTGATAAACTCTCGGCATTATTCTGCCGTGCAGAAGCACTGATTATCCTTGCTTGCTTCAATTTTTATTTTCCATTATTCGAGATCATTGACCGAAAAGCTACCATCATTAGACACGCAGTTATTCAGCCGGCAGTAAAAATGAACGTTGAGCTCCTTTTACCGAGGCTTCAAACAGTTCCCATATTGTTGATAAGACAAATTGTCAGGCTTGAAGGTTCCGGCAAGTATAGTCAAACGCTTACAGTTTTTTGTGATTTCCATTCTGAAAAAATGAAATAAAGGTGTCTTGATTTTTATTTATTGCGTATGTATTACAGATAAAACAGAAAATTTTGTCAAGATGGAATAAAAAAATCGAAAGACCGAATAATTCCGGTTTTCCGTGACGATAATATAGACACCTTAACAAACAAATCGGGAGGAAATCATGAACATCAATATCAAGGAAAAACTTGCAGGAAAGGGAGCTTATATAGCTCTGGCGCTTTTGCTTGCGGCGATACTGACTTTTACGGTAATAGCGATAGTATCAACAGTAAACAAGAGAAACGATGACGTACAGCAACCGGATCAGTTACCCGGCGAAAACAATCAGGAAGAAGAAAAGAATGACGACAAGACAGACGGGGAAAACAACGGAGAAAACAATGGAGACAACAACGAAGCCGGAACCGGCGGAGAGAATACAGACGATGAGGTAAACACAGAGCCTGAGGAGACAGTTTATGTTGTGCCTTGCGAGGGATATGTAAACAAGGATTACAGCGAGGATATGCTTGTTTTTTCACAGACTATGAACGACCATCGTATACATCTGGGCATTGATATATCAGGTAATGTTGGCGACAAGGTAATGGCATTTTCAAAAGGCGTTGTGGAGAAGATTTACAGTGATGCGTTTATGGGAAAGACGATAGTTATAAACCACGGTAACGGACTTAAATCTTACTATATGAACCTTGCGGACACTATTCCGGACGGTATAAAAGAAGGTGTTACAGTTGAAGCCGGCACGGTAATAGGAGCGATCGGCGAAACGGCGATCTCGGAATCGGCTGACAGTCCGCATCTGCACTTTGAAGTAAGGCTCAGTGATAAGAAGGTCGATCCGAAGAATTATGTAACACTTCCGTCTTCTGCTGAGACAGACACGGAATACGAAGGCTGAGCATAGACATTCGGTATAACCGATGATCATAAACTTTCCGTCATTCGGTGAATCTGACTGCAATATGAACGGTAAAACCCGGATCAGATAACAGCGTCATGAAGTCAGACTAAGCGACGGCAGTGAGCGGCTGACCGAAATGGTAACTGAAAGTGCCGTACAGACGTATGACTATTACGCTTGATGTTTGATAAAAATTTAAAAACAACCGCACAGGAATTGTTCGGTTGTTTTTTTATCCATGCAGGTTAAAATGTCCGCTTTATATCTTTACCGTAAGTGCGCAGAGGAGTTTTGTCGATGCATTCACGTATTGACTTCAAATCAGGAACGGAAGTTATACCGCCGTATCCCGAGGCACAGACCGCACCGGCTGCGCTTGCAAATTTACAAAATTCCATCAGTTGTTTGTGTGTGAGCGATGAAAGTGATTCAGGAGTATGAAAACCGTTTGCAATCAGACGGCTGATAAAAGCTCCGAAAAAGCAGTCGCCTGATGCGGTTGTGTCGACAGCGTTGACAGCAAAAGCCGGAAGCGATCCGGTAAAACCGTTTGCCGAGAAAACACAGCCGTCGGCGCCGAGGGTCACAAGGATTATTTTGATCCCTTGTTTTACCATGTAAGCAATACCCTCTGAAATACTTGAAGTGCCGGAAAGAAAAAGCAGCTCATCTTCCGAAACTTTAAGAATATGGCAATACGGCAGTCCCTGACGCATGATATCAAGCGATTCTGATTCTGACGCCCAGAGCGCCGGTCTTCTGTTAGGGTCATACGAAATAAGCTTGCCGCATTTAAAAGCGGCTTTTATAAGTTCTGACGTAGTTTCGCGGCTCGGCTGATCAGTGAGCGAGACTGAGCCGAAGTGGAACAGCCTGCAACCGTATATCATACGCAGATCTACTTCGTCAGTTCTCAGACGGGTGTCGGCGCCGTGTTTTCGGTAAAAGGTAAAACTGCGGTCACCGTTTGAATTCAATTCAACAAAGGAAAGAGTGGTGTTGTAATCATTGTCTTTGACAACCCCTTCCGTGTTGACACCGTTTGATCTGAGACATTCCGTAAGTAAAGTTCCGAAGCTGTCATTGCCGACTTTTCCTATAAAACCGACCTGTATTCCGAGCTTTGCAAGCTGAACGGCGACATTTGCCGGTGCTCCGCCCGGATTGGGCGAAAACAGCACCGGAGCTCCGGGGTAAGAAGCCGGGGTAAAATCTATCAGAAGTTCGCCGGCAGTGATTACATCGCACATATTATTTCTCCCGTAAGATAGAAATTTTTTGACATACATATTCAGTTTAACAGTATATAGTACAAAAAATTGACTTTGTTTACTTAAAAAAACACAAATATTGTTATAATAAAATTCGAGATATATATTCTTTTTTTGCTCTATAAACTCAACCCGGTATAATTGCAGGTACGTTTACAACAAATTCCATTAAAGGTTTGTGCTGTTTGATTTGAAAATTCTTGCTTTCACGCCTGTTGAACAGGAAATGGTATTGTACGGGATTTCCGGGAACACCAGACTTGTGAAGGCGCTGTATCCTCCGTCGGCGAAAATCTCACAAATGTAGCTGTCAAAAATCAGTTCAAAATGCCAGCTGCCACTCATAATTCTTTTGTGAGTTGCGACTGAAAACATTTCGGATGCAAAATTTTCATCAAAATCCTTAATCCCGGCTTCTGTTCTGTCAAAGTAAAATTCATTGTTACCGTTTACACCGAACATAAGCCTGTTTCCGGCGCTGTTGGAAAGTGTTACATACCCTTCTCCGCGACCTGACACTTTTATGCAGAAGCAGGCAGTACCGAGAGATCGGAATTCAGAATAATTGCATTCTGAAAAAATACCGATTTTTACAGGACTGAGTACAGGTATAAAATCTCCGTCCGGAGTTTCGGAAAGTGTAATGTTTCTCGGCAATGTCATGCATCCGCGGTAAGTTTCTGCCGGAATTTTGTCGGCGTAAATCCAGTTGGATGCCCAGCCGAGCATTATTTTGTCCGGCGTGTTGTCGAAGGTAACCGAGGCGTAATTATCAAACCCGGCATCAAGCCAATGCGCATCAGGACAGGGCTTGTCGGAGACGAATTTACCGTTTTTGAAATCGCCGATAAAATACTGAGTCCTTGATCCCCGGTCAGCCGCTCCGCTTCCCATACTGACTGTGAGCATCCACTTTGTGCGATTTCCGCAGCTGAGTGGAAAAAGATCAGGGCATTCCCAGACTCCTGAGGCTGAATTCTGCTCACTGAACTCTCCGGTCTCTTTCCAGTCGGTGAGATTTGCAGAGGAGTAAAATTTTACTCTGTCGCCTGCGGCGAGCACCAGTCCCCAATCGCCTTCCGGTTTACGGAAGATTTTCGGATCCCTGAAATCCGGCAGTGTATCGTTCGGGATCACCGGATTTGAAGTGAAAGGAATAAACTCAGTGTAGTCTGTTGACCGGGCTATGCTTTGTTGCTCGGTTTTGCCGTGGTTAGTGTATATCGCCACAATGGGAGGTTTCCCTGCAACGCCGAAGCCGGAACTGTTTTTCGAGTCAAAAACCGCCGAACCGGAGTAAATGTAACCGAGGTCGTCCGGTTTAAGCGCGACAGGTAAGTGTTTCCAGTGGATAAGATCTCGGCTGACGGCATGATACCAGTGCATAGGTCCCCATTTCATAGCGTCGGGATAATACTGGGCGAAAAGATGATAATTCCCGTTTTCGTAAACAAGTCCGTTAGGATCGTTTATCCAACCGGAAACGGGGGTAAAATGGATGAGCGGCCGTTTAGGTCTGAACATGAATACCTCCTGTTAAAGCGGATTTTGAAAAAAGCAGTGTTTGAATTTGTTTTGTAATTTTTGGTTATAAATCCAATCTGATTTTACAATTTCAGTTGCAGTTCAAATAAACCGTAAACCTACCTATTTAAACCGAAAACCTTACTTATTTAAACCGTAAACCTACCTATTTAAACCGTAAACCTACCTATTTAAACCGAAAACCTTACTTATTTAAACCGTAAGCCGTACTTATTGCTTTTTTCGCCGGTCGGTTATTTCAAACAGAGGCATTTTTCGTGTTTTCGGAAGAAAAAATAAAAACGTTAAGACAGATGAACAGCCGGTTAAACTTATATTCGGCTTTTTCTGATGCGCAGTAAGATTTGTCTGTAAGCTTTTTTAAGTTATATAATTTAAGATATAATTTAAGTTATACAAATATAAGTTTAAAAAACTTATTTCCGGATGTATCAAAGCGCTTATTTCCGGATTCGGTTTTCTCAGAAGTTGATTATGCGTTTTTATTTAAGTTCTCTCAAAGTTATACAACCTGTAATGTGTTTTATGGCATCCGCCGGAAAAATCCGGAGCTGTGCACATAAATTTCCGGAAATCAATAAACTGCTTACGGAGAAATTTTTAATAAAAAGTAATTATCGATCAAGCTTGATCAGGAGAAAAAGGTTTATTCTATTCCTCAATCAAGCTTGGTAAGGGGAAAAATCGTTTATTATAGTCGTATATCAGATCGAAATATACTCGCTTGTTATATTCTTTCGATCAAATTTGATCAGGAGAAAAATGGTTTATTATATCCTTTCGATCAAGCTTGGTAAGGGGAAAAATCGTTTATTATAGTCGTATATCAGATCGAAATATACTCGCTTGTTATATTCTTTCGATCAAATTTGATCAGGAGAAAAATGGTTTATTATATCCTTTCGATCAAGCTTGATCAGAAGAAAAATCGTTTATTATATTCGTCTATCAAGTTTGATTAGAGTAAAAATCAGTTTTTATATTCTTTTGATCAAGTAGCTTTGAATAAAAATTGCTTTATTTCAAAATATAATAGACATAAATTTAAGATTATCTGATTTTTTGCGGATTAAAAAGCGGTCCGAAATTGCAGTGATCTTCAAAAATATGGGCTTGGTTTATAAAAGTTTTTCAGCTAATTTATAAAAAATCCATTGAATTAAAACCGCAAATATGGTAGAATGTCGGTGAAAAAAAGCGGAGGTAATAAAATGGATAATTTTGTTATAACGATAGGACGTTTCTGCGGCAGCGGCGGTTCTTTGGTTGCGGCAAAGCTCGGTAAAAAACTCGGAATAGAGGTATACGACCGGAAGATTCTGTCTCTCGCTTCGAGCAACAGCGGTATAAACGAGCAAGCGTTTGAACTTGCGGACGAGGATCTGAAAAATTCGCTCCTTTACCGTGTTTCCAGAAGCGCGTTCGACGGCGCGCCGATCATGCCGGAGAGCGCAAGCAATACCGCCAACAAAAATCTCTATAATTATCAGGCAAAAGTAATAAAAGGCCTTGCCGACGTCACGTCATGCATAATAATCGGCAGATGTGCGGACTACGTTCTTCGAGACAGATATAATGTGCTCAGGGTTTTTGTCGCAGCCGGTAAGGAAAGTTGTATTGAAAACGAGAGCCGCAGAAGTCACCTGACTTTGTCGGAAGCCCGCCGCAAAGTTGAGGAAGTCGACCGCAGAAGAGGAGATTATTACAGATTTTATACAGGTCAGCAGTGGGGAGATCCGAGGCAGTTCGATCTTTGTCTGAACACGGATGTTTTCACTCACGATCAGTGTATCGAACTGATTTTGCAGGCTCTGAAAATAAAAACGGAAGACCATAAATAACAGTTTTGCCGGAACTAAAATACATAAACTGCCGGGCTTTGCTTACAGAGATACTTTCAGTTAAGTTCTCTGTAACTGCCGAGAAACACAAAATTTTCGCAGTCGCGGCTGAGCGTATCAAGCATACTTAAAATTTTCTCGTCGTAGGGCGAAGCCTCAAAGTCAAAATAAAACTGAGCTTCAAAGTCGCTTCCTTCAATGGGGCGGCTTTCTATTTTTGTCAGGTTAAGACCGATCGCGGCAAATTTTGCCAGCGTATTGTAAAGAGCGCCGGGCGTGTGCGGCAAAGAAAGCATGATACTTATCTTATCAGCGCCGGGGAAAATGTAATCATTTGAAGAAATACAGATAAAACGGGTCTGGTTGTTGCCGGAATTCATTATTTCGTCTGAAACGGTATCGAGACCGTAAAGATCGGCACAGGCGGAAGAGGCAATTGCGGCCAAAGAGTTTCCTTCGCTGTTTTTTACTTTTTCAGCCGCCAGGGCAGTATTGGCAAAGGGCACGGCCTTTATTTCCGGATTTGCCGCGAAAAAGTTACTGCACTGACCTATTGCCTGGGGATGCGAGTATACTTCCCTGATATCCCGGAGCGAGGTGCCTTTTTTGGCGAGCAGTTTGTGGGTTATTTTAAGACGCTGTGAACGTACTATGCTGAAACGGTATTTTTTCATCAGATCATAAACATCAATTACCGTTCCGTAAGTGCTGTTTTCTATGGGCAAAACGCCGTAATCGCATATTTTGTCTCTTACTGCTTTGAAAACATCTTCAAATGACTTAAAATAGATAATTTTTTCCATTCCGAAAAGCTTGTCCGCCGCTATCTGCGAATAGGCTCCCTCGGTACCCTGACAGGCGACGACCGCTCTTTTCGGAAAAATCATCGGGGTGCTTTCGATTGCCGATTTTATCTTTTCCGATACCGCTGTTGTTCCGTTCAGCACAGTACGCTGATAGCTTTTACTGAGATCCATTACAACGGTAAAAAACGTTTTTACGTAATTTTCAAAAATTTCCGGCGAAGAGGACGTCATTTCACCGAGAATTTCACGTTCCCTGGCATTGTTGAATATGGGCAGACCGTTTTCCGCCTTGTATTTCGCCACATCTTCACTTATCTCCATCCGGCGAACAAAAAGTTTCAGCATTTCCGAGTTTATGATATCGATTTGTTTTCTGCATTCTTTCAGATCCATGGCTATCTCCTCCGGGAAATTAAGTGAAATACCTTTTGACACACGGCAAATATACGCTCTGCCGTCAAGGCACACATACTGCGCGCAGTTAACATCCATAGCAGATCCGGCGACAGTGCAATCAAAGGCTTGACAAAAGGTTATTTAAAACAAAGATCATCCGTAACCTACCGTAAATTTCAGTGTTCCGGAAGATCGGTATCCGGCAATGCCGAACCGATTTCAGTATATCACTTTCCCTTTTTTTTGTAAAGAGTTTTTTTCCGAACCGTAATACTGTAAGCTTTCGGTTCGGATCAGCCGAGACTCCGGTATGATCCTTAACCATTGTTTGACTGCGAAAAATCCCCGTAAAGAAACAAAACTCTTCGGTTGACAAAACGGGTAAATTATGTTATATTATATACTGTATGTTTATATAGGGAAGCCGGAGTCCGGAAAATGACGCATATTAAAATTCAGACAGTCCGTCGGATGATCCTGATTCCGGATAACGTGAAGGCGGAAAATTTGATGGTAATTCTCGGAATAGATCCAGGGTACGCGATAGTGGGATACGGAGTAATAGAAGCGGACCGGAACAGATACAAGGTTCTTGACTGCGGAGTGATAACCACACCGGCAAAAATACCGATAGAAAACAGGTTGGTATCGATACACAAAGGAATAACGGAGCTGATTGAAGAGTACAGCCCCCGGTGTATGTCTATTGAGGAACTGTTTTTCAACTCAAATCATACCACGGCGATACCGTGTGCAGAGGCAAGGGGGGTAATACTGCTTGCCGCGAAACAGAAGGGGCTTGAAATATACGAGTATACACCGCTTCAAGTAAAGCAGTCGGTGGTAGGGTACGGCAGAGCGGAAAAAAAGCAGGTGATATCTATGGTCACTACCATTCTCGGGCTGTCAAAACCTCCGAAACCTGATGATGCAGCAGACGCCCTCGCAATAGCGGTCTGCCACGGAAATTCGTCCGGTTCGGCGCTGTCGGGGTATTTTAATCTCAGATGATTTTCCGGTTCTGATACCGGAAAACGGTTTTGTACACAAAAATATAACCGCGTGCTTTGATTTTGTGTAGGCGGAACGTTTTTAATAAAATCAACAAAAAAAGCCGCATCCGTAAAGTCGGAACTGCCTTTCCTCAAACAAAAAGGCGGTTTTATTTGCACGGTTTGTCAGTTGACTTTTTGAATGTCTGCGGCAGAAACATTCAGTCTGTGAGCGCAAACGGATCAACCGTGGCGAAAACAGGACAAATTGGAATTCAAAACCGGTTTGCCGGTGGGTATAACGGCAGACCTTGAGCTGGAGGAATCAATGTTTTATCATCTTGACGGAATTGTTGACACAGTCGAAAACGGAATGGCTGTGATCGACGTGGGCGGAGTCGGATACGTCTGTAACATCAGCGTACGGACAGAGACCAAACTAAGGACACTGATCGGTAAAAAACAGAAGCTGTTCACTTATCTTTCGGTAAGGGAAGACGCAATGGAGTTGTTCGGGTTCGCGGACAAAAGCGAGCTGTCAATGTTCAAGCTGCTCATTTCTGTATCTGGAGTCGGCGCAAGAACGGCGCTTGCGGTACTCGGAGCCGTAGCTCCGGAAAAGCTGGCGCTTGCGATATCGTCAGGAGACGTGAAAGTCATAAAGGCACCGGGGGTAGGTCAGAAAACCGCCGCAAGGATAGTGCTTGAACTCAAAGATAAGCTTGCTAGGGACTTTGCGCTGATGACGGAGACTGCTGACGGCGCAGGAGAAACGTTTATCATACCTGCCGATAAAAGCGGCAAGTTTTCAGAGGCGGTTTCGGCGCTTACGGCTCTCGGATTTTCAAGGGCGGAAACCGAAAGTATGCTGAGAAAAACCGATATTGTAAATCAGAGCCTTGAAGATATTATACGCACTGCTCTCAGGGGAGCCGCAAAGTAAAGCCGCCGTCAAGGTTAAAGGCGGCGTTGTATGCCGGAAAACACAGGCAGTCGCATATCTGAACACAGCAGGTGCTATCAGCGGGAATAACTTAGTAACATAATTTCACTAAACAAAGTCATATGAAGTTGGTCTGCTTCGGCGGAAGCCGAAACAGATTATAAGCATACGGCTTCTTGCCGGAAAGTTGGAAGGTTTCAGGAAGAATAATGGATAACGGAAGATACAGCGCTTTTGAAGAAAGTGATTTTGAAAGCCGGATAGTCAGCTCCGGATATACCGACAGCGAGGATTCCGAAACGGAGCTGACGCTCCGTCCCAAAACAATGGATGAGTATATCGGGCAGGACAAGGTCAAGGAAAATCTGAAAGTTTACATAGACGCGGCAAAACAGCGCGGAGAAGTACTTGACCATGTGCTGCTGTACGGTCCTCCCGGACTCGGAAAGACTACGCTTGCCGGCATAATTGCGGCGGAAATGGGAGTAAATATAAGGGTGACCAGCGGACCGGCTATCGAAAAGCAGGGGGATCTTGCGGCACTTCTGAGCGGACTCGGCGAAAAGGATATACTTTTTATCGACGAGATACACAGACTGAACAGATCGGTCGAGGAGATACTCTATCCAGCTATGGAGGATTACGCGCTCGACATAATACTCGGAAAGGGTCCGAGCGCCAGAAGTCTGCGTTTACAGCTCGGTCATTTTACCCTGATAGGCGCAACTACAAGAGCCGGACAGCTTTCCACTCCTCTGAGAGACAGATTCGGGGTGATGCTGAAGCTTGAGCTGTACACTCCTGCGCAGCTAAAAGAAATAATAATGCGTTCGGCGAAACTTCTTTCCACGGAAATAACCGATGAGGGTGCGATGGAACTGGCGTCAAGATCGAGAGGAACTCCCCGTATAGCCAACAGACTGCTGAAACGTGTGAGGGATTTTGCACAGGTCAGGGGTACCGGAATGATAGACCGGGAGATAACCGATTATGCACTGGAAAAGCTGGAAATCGACCGACTCGGACTTGACAATATAGACCGAAGAATGCTGAAAACGATAGCGGACTGCTATGACGGCGGACCTGTCGGACTTGAAACACTGGCGGCAACAGTCGGCGAGGAGGCTGTGACGATAGAAGACGTCTACGAGCCTTACCTTATGCAGATAGGATTTCTCAGCAGGACTCCGAGAGGCAGGTGTATAACAAGACCGGCGTGCGAGCATCTCGGCATCGAGTTCCCTTCAAGGCAGGATAAGAAACCCCAGAGCGGTCAGCAGACTTTCAGGTTTGACGACTGATTTCCGAAATATCGGAGAGGCTAATAAGCAGTGCAGAACTTCCGGTAAATGTAATAATTGATTTTAAGGCACCACCGCGCAATTCACGGCTCGCGCCTTGACCGCACAACTTTTTGCATCTTTTTCGCCAAACTGCACAAATCTCCTTGTCAATAGATCCACTATTGCCTGCGTCAATTTGGTTTGTTTGACAAAAAATCTGACGGCAGATTTGCGCAGTCAGAATTGTGCGGTGTTGCCTTAAGAAAATCACCGGGTTTATCGGCTTATGAGACATCCGGAGCGACTTGCTAACTGACGTTAAATAATATTCGGGTTTGGGATAAGTCCGGCATTTCCGGTTTATGTGACAATCGCAGATAAAGATACATAAACGGTCCGGCAGTATCATGTAAACCAGTGACCATTTTAAAAATTTGCCGGAAACGGCAAAGGAAAGATCGATATATATGTGGGCAGAAAATAACTGGCGGGAATACGAACTTATAGATGCAAGCGACGGAGAACGTCTTGAAAGGTGGGGAAAATACCTGCTAATAAGACCGGATCCGCAGATAATCTGGAAAGGAATGAAAAAAAGTCCGCTCTGGAACAAGGCTGACGCCGTGTACAGCCGTTCACACAGCGGCGGTGGGAGCTGGTCGGAAAACCGGTTGCCTGACGACTGGGAGATAAGCTATCGGATAGGCTCGGAAAAAGAACTCAGGTTTATGATACGTCCGACGGGCTTCAAGCATACCGGACTTTTTCCGGAGCAGGCGGTAAACTGGGAAAGACTTTACAGGCTGATCAGAAACAGCGGACGTGAAGTAAACGTGCTCAACCTTTTTGCTTATACCGGCGGAGCGACTGCGGCGTGCGCTGCGGCAGGAGCAAAGGTCTGTCACGTGGACGCTTCAAAGGGTATGGTCGGTCAGGCAAGGTTGAATCTGAAACTGAGCGGTCTTGAAAATGCCCCGGTCAGATATATAGTCGACGACTGCAAAAAATTCTGTGAGCGCGAGATAAGAAGGGGAACCAGATACGACATAGTTATAATGGATCCCCCTTCGTACGGCAGAGGTCCGGGCGGGGAAGTGTGGAAGCTTGAAGAGAATATAAGCGAGCTTGTCAGAACCGTTTCGGCTGTGCTGAGCGAAAAGCCGCTTATGTTTGTGCTTAATTCGTACACCACCGGACTTTCGGCGGGGACAATGGGCTATCTTCTGGCGGGAACAGTCGGGAAAAAGCTCGGCGGCACTACCTTTTCCGACGAAATAGGGCTCAAAGTCAGTTCAACGGGCGGAGTGCTTCCGTGCGGAAGCACCGCAATATGGCAGAGTGAAACGGCAGATGTCTGATGCGACGGGTCGCACTGTTTTTTTACAGAGCTGATTTGATGAGGCGACGGCGCACACCGGCTCACCCGTCCTGAAAATCAAAGTGATTCCGACGGCATCCGTCAGATACTGAGCGTCAGTTACGTGCGTCAGAATTACCCGCCTTATTTTTACCCGGACAGTCAATGGAAAACAGGTGCGTTAAAACAATTTTACCGCAAGCTTTTCGGGAGAAAAACAGACTGATTTCAAACGGGCTCAGATGTACCCGAATCACAATAAAACGGAGAAATACAATGGAAAATCCATTTATAAAGCTTGATGATGTGAGTTTTTCGTATGAGAGCGGAGAAGAGGGACCGGTAACGGTCCTGCTTCCGCCGATACTTAAACACATAAATCTTGAAATAGCCAAGGGAAGCTTTACGGCGATACTCGGACACAACGGAAGCGGTAAATCCACCCTTGCGAAACTGCTGAATCTGATACTGTTCCCGACCGAGGGAAAAATTTACATAGACGGCAAAAATATAACCGACGAGAATATGACGGAAGACGACGTCTACGAAATAAGACGGAAGATCGGTATGGTGTTTCAGAATCCCGACAATCAGCTTGTCGCAACAGTTGTTGAGGAGGATGTGGCGTTCGGACCGGAAAACCTCGGAATAAAACCGGAAGAAATACGAAAAAGGGTAGACGAAGCGCTGGAAACCGTGGGAATGAGTGCTTTCAAAAAACATTCCCCGCACCAGCTTTCCGGCGGGCAGAAGCAGAGAGTCGCTATCGCCGGGATAATAGCAATGCTCCCGGAATGCATTGTGTTTGACGAGTCGACGGCGATGCTGGATCCGAAAGGGCGCAAAGAAGTCATGGACACAATAGAAAGACTGAACCGGGAAAACGGAATAACCGTACTGCATATAACCCATAATATGGAAGAGGCGTTCAGGGCAGACAGAGTCATTGTCATAAGCGACGGTGTGATAAGTCTTGACGGAACACCGCAGGAGGTTTTCTCCAATGTCGAAAAGCTAAGGACGGTCGGTCTTGACGTTCCGCAGGTGACCGAGCTTCTTTATGAACTGAAAAGCATAGGCTACGACGAAATAGATTATACGGAAACAGACGAATTAAAGTGCGCAAAAATGCTTGCAGAAATAATAAAAAGACGCGGTAGCGGAGATCCTGAGTGAAGAGCGGGAGAAGCACTCAAAAGAAGCGGATAAGACGGCAGAGTCATATCCTGAAAACATACAGAGTCGGAAGAGTTGGGGAATATGAATGCGCTTGAACTGAAAGATATAACATTTACATACAGCAAAAAGACGCCGTTTGAGAGCACTGCACTGAGCGGAGTAAGCGCCTTTTTCGAGGAGAAAAAGGTGAACGGACTTATAGGACATACCGGGAGCGGAAAATCAACACTGGTGCAGATGATGAACGGACTGTTAAAGCCGGACGAGGGTACGGTTTTGCTCATGGGCAAGGACATCTGGGAAGAGCCGAAGAAGATACGGCAGGTGAGATTCAGATGCGGACTGGTTTTTCAGTACCCGGAATATCAGCTTTTCGAAGATACCTGTGAAAAAGACATAGCTTTCGGACCGAGGAATATGGGGCTGAGCGATGAAGAGATAAGGGAGCGTGTAAAGAGTGCAGCGGAGTTTGTCGGACTTGACAGTTCACTGCTGAAAAAGTCTCCTTTTGAGCTGTCGGGCGGACAGAAAAGGAGGGTTGCACTTGCCGGAGTTATGGCGATGGAGCCGTCTGTCCTTGTGCTTGACGAGCCGGCGGCAGGACTTGACCCGATAGGAAGAACGGAAATTTTCGGCGGTATACGCGGATATCAGAGAGCAAAAGGCAATACCGTAATAATAGTGAGTCACAGCATGGAGGACGTAGCCGAATACTGCGATAACCTGACTGTGCTGAAAAACGGCAGAGTACTGCTTAAAGGAAGCACAGGAGAGGTATTCATGCATGAAAAGGAGCTGATTGAATCGGGACTCGGCGTTCCGCAGATAACGAGGTTTGTAAGGCTGCTTCGTGAAGAAGGTATTGATTTGCCGGAGAACATATATACGGTGGAGGAGGCTCTGAGGGAAGTGAAGAGACTGCTCGGAGAAAGGCGGGGAGACAATGCTTAAAGACATTACGCTGGGACAGTTTTTCCCCGGCAGATCGGTACTGCACAGGTCGGATCCGAGAATGAAAATAATACTTACAATGCTGTATATAATCGTGGTGTTTTTGTCTGAGTCAACGGTAGCATATTTAGTTACGGTCGCCTTTACTCTCGGGCTTGCGATAATAAGCCGGATAAACGTAAGAGTGATACTGAAAGGTCTGAAACCGCTTCTGTTCATAATGATTTTTACGGCGTTCTTCAATATTTTCTGGACAAAGGGCGAAAGCGAACCTTTACTTCAATACGGTGTAATAAAAATATACAAAGAGGGCATAATATTCGCTGTGAAAATGATCGTCCGTGTCGCCTGCGTGCTGACCGGAAGCAGCGTTATTCTGACTTACACTACATCTCCCATTGCCTTGACGGACGGACTTGAAAGACTTCTGTCGCCCCTGAAAAAGATAAAACTGCCTGTACATGAGTTTTCCATGATGATGACCATTGCGCTGAGATTCATCCCGACACTTATAGAAGAGACCGACAAGATAATGAACGCTCAGAAAGCAAGGGGAGCGGATTTCAGCTCCGGTGGACTTATAAAGAGGACAAAGGCGCTTTTGCCGGTGCTTATACCGCTGTTTGCCTCTTCGTTCAGAAGAGCGGGAGAGCTTGCGACGGCAATGGAGTGCCGCTGTTACCGGGGGGACAAAGGAAGGACCAGAATGACGCAGCTGAAATACAAGCCGGTAGACTTTGTTCTGCTGACGGTAATGGTAATTTACGGTGCCGGGGTGATACTGTCGAACATATACCTCGGTCAGCTGCTTGCGATCTGATTACATACGGCGGTGAAAAATGAAGTTACTGTTGAAACTTATGTACCGCGGTGAAAATTACTGCGGCTGGCAGGTACAGGAAAACGGAAGAACGGTTCAGGGTGAACTCTGCCGCGCGTTTGAGGAGATAGTCGGCAGGAAAGTAAAGGTCACCGGGTGTTCAAGAACAGACAGCGGAGTACACGCAAGGGAATATTTTTGTACCGTCGAAAGTGAAGACGAAATAACGGTGCCGCCGGAAAAGATTCCTTTGGCTGTGAACGCTCGTCTTGAAAGGGATATCAGTGTGATTTCCGCACGGAAAGTGCCGGACGCTTTTCACGCCAGATATGACGTAAAAACAAAGACGTACGAATATATTATAGACAACGGGAGAACGCATGACCCTTTCCTTGAAAAAAGGTCGTGGCATCTGCCGGCAAGACTTGATGAGATCAAAATGAACGGAGCGGCAAAGCTTTTTGTCGGGGAAAAGGATTTTTCGGGATTCAT
>CALWJW010000015.1 GCA_944381095.1 uncultured Clostridia bacterium
ATATTAACTCGAATTTTCTCAAAATTTTTCTCAACTTTTTGCGTAAAACCTATTGACTTTTCTTAGCAGGTTTGTCTTCTGTATATCAATATTTGGTTTTCGGTAGTTCGGATCTGTCTGTGGAAAGAAAAACGCAATTTCGTATTAACTGTTTGAAGCGGTTTCAAACCGATGTGGCGGTTCGAATCTATCCAAACGGAAAAAGCATCTTTTTCGGATTGTTCTTGCTTTCGGCGGAGGACGATGTGTGGTGGTTCAAATCTGTCCAAAATGCCTTTGCATCTATGGATTTGTAAATAAATTTTGAACGTGAAGATTATTTGAAAAGCTCTGCCACTTGTGTGGCGGTTCGAATCTATTCACACATTTGGTGCTGTGGGAATTCTATATCAAAAAATGCATTTCGCCGGTTCGAATCTGTCTACAGACCCGAAATGCCCGAAATGCATCTACAAAATTTCAAAAAACTTCAGAGTCGAAAAAAGCGGAGAAATCTCTCGAAATCTCCGTTTTTCTCTTGTTTTCGTGGTTGCATCTTTTTTGACCACTCATCATGGCTGGGATAGCTGGACTCGAACCAGCGAAATGCAGGAGTCAAAGTCCTGTGCCTTACCGACTTGGCGATATCCCAACGTTAATGAAACGATTATAGCATATCTTCGTACAAATGTCAACTGATTTTATAAAAAACAGTTGAATTAACTTGACAAACAATATTATATACGTTATAATGAACGTTATGTGTTACAAATCGCCCGCAGAAAAATAAGAGGAATTCAAAATGGTCAATGTGATAATAACATCGTTTTTGCTGGGAGTCGGACTGGCAATGGATGCTTTTTCGGTTTCACTGGCAAACGGACTGAATGATACTTCTATGAACAAACGTAAAATGACGCTGATACCGGCTGTATTTGCGGTATTTCAGGCGCTGATGCCTATGGCGGGTTGGATATGTGTTCATACAGCCATGACGAAATTTTCTGCGTTTGAAAAGATTATCCCGTACATCGCACTGATTCTGCTGAGTTACATAGGAATAAGAATGCTGGCAGAAGGAATCCGTCACAAGTCGGAAAACGCAGAGAAAACGTCACTCGGATTTTCGGCATTACTCGTTCAGGGTGTAGCGACCTCCATTGATGCACTTTCGGTAGGTTTTGTTATATCGGATTACAGCTTTGCGCAGACTCTGTTAAGCGTATTGATAATTGCTGTCGAAACCTTTATTATTTGTCTTGCGGGTGTAATCATCGGTAAGAAATTCGGAACATTTATTTCCGGAAAGGCAAGTATACTCGGCGGTATTATTCTGATATTCATCGGACTTGAAATATTCATTTCAAGTTTTCTGAAATAAAGTCTTCGGCTATTGAAAATATGCAGATCACTTTCATAAAAAAATGTTTTGAGTTAGCAGTAAAACCAGATTATCAATTTTCTGAAATAACGTTTTTGGTTTATTGAAAATAGCAGATAACTTTTATAAATAAGGTTTTGGTAGCAGTAAAATTTGATGACTGTTTCATGAAATGATATTTTTTCTTAAAGAAGTATTTACTGAGCTCTGTATTTTCGCATAATTTTTGCACGTCGGTTTCTGAGGTTGCGTTGCTCGCTGTTTCCTTTTCCGATAATAGCACCGATTACGCATAGAACCGGTGTTATAAATATTTTAAGAAGTGACATGCCGTCATATCCGGAAAAAATTGCAGATAAAATTATCAGGATCGCACAAACCGTAAGACCGGTAACCAGTCCCTGAACGAATTTGTTTGTACATCCGAAAGAGGAAATTTTTCCTGCTGTGACAGCAGCGACGCAAAGAATAAGAAGAGAGGTCAATGAAACCACAGAAGACGGATCGTCGAGTTTTGAAATAATGAAAGCCGATATCGCAATAAGAATTGCGGAAATTACAGTGAATGCCACTGTTGCTTTAAAAACCTTTCTGAAAGACAAAAGCCTCATATTTGACACCTTCCTTTGTTTTTACTGAAATATATGCGAAGGTTGTCAGAAATATGAGGCTTGTATTATAAAATACTGTTCGTTTGGTTCTGAGTTCTGAGAAAACGCGTATGAAAAAATGCTTGACTTTGGCGGGCGCAATTGACTGAAAGCGGACACATCGGCATTTAATCGGTGAAGTCAGGCTGTTTGACCGCACCCGGCTGTGTTCAGCGTTTTCGGATTTGCTCAGCGTATCCGGAACTTACCCATCTATTTGAATATCATTGTTGAAACTAACTTTCGCTCAGCGTTTTCGGATCTGATTTGTATTATCAGGTTTTTACTCAGCGTCCTCGGCTTTTACGTCCACACTTCTGATAGCGGATCTCAGGAATCTTATTTTAACCTTATCTCTGCCGGTTTCGATCAGAACTGTCTCGTCTTTTATCGAAACGATCCGTCCTATTATACCGCCGATCGTCGTGACCTCGTCCCCGACCTGAAGATTATCGCGCATTTCATTTATCTGTTTTTCCTGTTTTTTTTGCGGACGGATCATAAAAAAGTACATGACGGCAATCAGAACCACGATCATCAGAATAGTAGGAAGATAAGTTGTCACGGAACCTTCACCTTCAAGAAAAAATGAAAACATTGTAATTTCTACCTCTTTGTAAAAAAATCAAATCTCTTATATTCTATACTGCTCAGACACGATTTTCAAATACAATTTGTTAATTTTTATGGAATAAACCTGACAAACAACCCAAAAAAGTATGTTCGCAAACAATACTTTCTCTTGGCTTAGCAAGATATTCCTCTCTCAGCAGAGAACAGATTCCGATATCGCGGTAACGACCTTTTACCAGCATTTTTTGTCTGAGAATACCCTCAAATTGCATCCCGCATTTTTTCATTACTCTCAGCGACGCAAAATTGCCGTCAATGTATTTTGCTTCCAGACGGTTAAGCCGCAGAGTCATAAAAGCGATATTTATTATTGCGGAAAGAGCTTCCGTGGCAAAACCGTTATTCCTGAAAGAAGGGTTAATGACATATCCGGCTTCTCCGGTGTTGTTTTTTAGATCAAGGCTTGTGAATCCGGCTGTTCCGATCATTTTTCCGGTTTGTTTCAGTTCGAGGGCAAAATCGAAATATCTGCCGTCGGAGTAACCACGTTGCAAATGTCTGATAAGTTCTGCTGTGTATGAGTATGACGGGTGAGGCTCCCAAAGAAGATACTCGGTTGTTTCAGGTTTGCTGGCGTATTCAAACATATCCGAGGCGTCAGCAAGAGTTATTTTTCTGAGTAAAAGCCTGCCGGTCTGAATTCGCAGCTTTTTTGAAAATAAATCCGAAGCTTCCAAATATATCCCCCCCTTACTTTTTACGACCCCTTATATTTATTATATTACTCCGGAAACCGAAAAGTTTATTAAATTGTAAAATTTTAGTTTTGTTGTTGAAATTTTAACAGAAAAATGCTATTATAATCTCATATATATTTCCGGAAAGGACAGAATAATGGAAAGCTTTTCTTTCATAGGCGCGGGAAATATGGCTTTTGCCATAATAAGCGGAATGGGCTCTGACGGAGTAACCGTTTACGATAAAAATCCTTTGCAGTACGAAAAATTCGGAAGCAAAATAAGAATTGCCGGCTGCGCACCAGAGGCTGTGGAACTATCGGATTATACAGTCCTGGCAGTCAAACCTCAGAATTTCAGAGAGGTACTTTCGGAAATCAGGCAGAGCGGAGTCGACTTGGGAGGAAAGACCTTTGTGTCGATAGCCGCCGGCGTTAAAATATCGTCAATATGCAAGGCTTTGGGAAAAGACGTTGCGGTAATCAGAACTATGCCGAATACTCCGTTGCTTATTGGAAAGGGCGTGACGGCGATGTCCTTTAACGACAAGGTTACCGAAAAAGCAAAAAATACGGTAAAGGGGATATTTGAAAAAACCGGAATGGTGTTTGAACTGCCTGAATCGGAAATGAATGCCGTAATTGCGGCGACGTCAAGTGCTCCGGCATACATATATTACTTTATTGACAGCATTTACAAACAGGCAAAAAAACAAGGGCTTGAAACGCCGGTGTTGCTGAAAGCGGTATGTGAAATGGTAAAGGGATCGGCGGAAATGGTGTTGTCTTCCGGCAAAGCTCCGGACGAGCTTATAAAGATGGTGACATCGCCTAACGGAACCACGGAGCGCGCGATGCGGGTGCTTTACAACGGTAAAGTGGATGAGACAATAGCAAAAGCGATGGACGCCTGTACGGAAAGGGCAGAGGAGTTGTCAGACGAGCTTGACTGATAAACAAAGAAAAGTCAGACTGACAGTGTTTGACAGACAAGCCAGACCGGTAACAAGCAGAAGTCAGACGGCGGAACAGAGGTAATCGTTGTAGCATGTCAGGATGCCGTTATTACGACAAATAAACTGAAAGGCGGAACTATGAGTAAAAACAGCAGAAAAAAGGGACCGACGTTGTATGACCTTTTCCACCGTGACCCACTTGCGGGCGGAGGAATATCCAAAAATGACACTCTTGAAAGAAATTTCAAAAATTTTTTCAGGCTTTCATGGTGGCACATCGGGCATATATTGTCTGTGAATATGCTTTTTATTTTCGGTAATTTTCCGTTTTTTTTCGGTCTTCTGGCGTTTTCGGGTTTGCTCAATGACACATTGCCGTCTCCGGCGTCATCTGTTTTTCCCAGCCTGTTCGGGGTTGTTCAGGAAGGATATAATCCATTTACTGCGGCATTGTACGGAATACACGGAGTACAGGGAAATCTTTCTGTGAACACAACGGCAACAAACGTGATGTACGGGCTTTTCTTCCTGATATTCATAACATGGGGATTTGTCAATACAGGCACGACGTTTATTCTGCGTAACCTGGTTAAGGGTGAGCCGGTTTTTACTCTCAGAGACTTTTTTTACTCTATTAAGCGGAATTTGCTGCAAAGCTTTATAATGGGGGTTATCGACCTCGGTATTTGTTTATTGCTTTGCTATGACATTATTTTCTTTTACTTCAATATGGGCACTTACGTTTCCGCACTGATGTTTTATGCTTCGATTCTGCTTGCGTTGATTTACTTTGTAATGAGGTTTTACATTTATATCATCCTCATAACCTTCAATTTGTCTATACCGAAGATTTTCAAAAACTCGTTTATTTTTTCGGCACTCGGTATGAAGAGAAATTTGCTGGCTTTACTCGGTATTGCGGTGGTTGCGTTTATCGACTATTATCTGATGATACTGATATTGCCACTCGGGATAATACTCCCGATAATCATTTTGTACGGATACTGTGCGTATATGGGGGCATATGCCGCATGGCCGAAAATAAAACAATATATGATAGACCCGTACAAAGGTGAAGAAGAAGCGAAAAAAGAAGAAGAAACTGTTTTTCACGATGATGTTACCTGAAATTACCGTACATTCAAAGTCGATAGATTTACCACGCTTGTGTTTCGGAGGTTTTGCAATAGATACTGTACTGAGATAAAAAAAGCGCAAAGAGCTCCCTCATCGCATTAAGGCAATGAGGGAGCTCTTGTTGTCTTTTTGGTTGAATAAATAAATCTTCGTGATTGTTTTGTACACAGGGCATCAGATCCGGCTTTACTGCGTAAATTGCATTTGAATATAACAGAAATCGAGCGTTGACGCCGTTAAAATGCCGACGCCATATTCCGGATAGAGACCGCAGGATTTATGGGTAAAGCCCCCCGGTCAGAGCAAAGAAAAAATATTTGTAAATTCTGTAATAGACGGAAAAATCACTGAAATAAACACTACATACGGTTTTATACCTCAATGAAGCCGGTTTAAAGAGACTTTCAGTCAATACCGGACAGCCTAAATCATGAAGAAGTAGTAAAGCTCCGGACAAAGATTCTGGATATCAGTTTTCTGTCAGAAAAAGTTTCCGGCTGTTCTTTAAATGAAAAAGCAACGACCGAGGACAAAAACAGTCTGATCGTTTGATCAGACTGCGAAAGCGGCGTCAGCCATCAGTCTTTTGACTTGTAATAAAGCAGGCAGTGACAGTAACCTTCAAATTCCGGATCCTTTATCTGATCTCTGAATTCTTTGCAAATGCACTTTGTGTCCTCAGTTTTTTCAAGTCTGCATGGGCAATAACCTCCGGTTCTTTTCAAACCTTCTTTTATTCGTTCGACTGTTTCTTTGTCCTGATTTAGCCTTACTGCCATAACTATTCTCCTTACGCTTGTTATTTATTTTCCTTATTTTCCGGTTTTGATTTTCCGTTGTCAACCTAACGGTTACAGTATTATCGGATACGATTATTATATCACAAATACTAAGTGCTGTCACCTGGTAAAAACTATTGTTTTCAAAAATTTAACGGCAATTGCCGAGAAATAAAAGAACCGGACTGTATCTTTTTTTGGGAAAATTCTTGACTTTTGGTGTACAAACTGATATAATGACAGTTGTGTCTGCACTGATCGAGGAAATTATGATTAACCAAGTAAAAGAATTATGGAGGAACAAACAATGAAAAAAACTCTGGCGTTTGTTTTGGCAATACTCATGTGCCTGACAGCTTTCGTTATGACATCGTGCGAAAGTAAAGACCCTGAAAATGATTGGGAAAATATCCGGAAAGAAGGCAAGTTTGTCGTCGGCTGCACATTATTTGAGCCGATGAACTACAATGACGCTGACGGGAATCTGATCGGATTTGATACCGAATATGCCAAAGCGGTTGCCGAATATCTCGGCGTTGAAGTTGAATTTCAGATAATCACATGGTCGAAAAAGTATATTGAGCTTGAGGCTGGCACCGTTGACTGTTTGTGGAACGGGTTCACTTCTAACAGTTCCGATGACGGAGTTGCCAGAAGCGAAAAGGTAGACTTTGCCACAGGATATGCGAACAACTATCAGTGCGTGGTTGTAAATACCGATAGGGTAGCGATTGAAGATTTCGGAAATCCTGATGCACTCGCGGGAAAGACCTGCGCAGTTGAAGGCGGCTCGGCAGGAGAAGATTACGCAAAGACTGTTACCGATGAAAGCAAAACAGTAATCAAGGATGCTCAGACCGATGCATTTACCGAACTCAAAGCGGGAACCGTTGATTTTATCGTCGTCGATGTGCTCCTTGCCAACAGAAAATGCGGAACCGGCGATTTTGCTTCTATACAGAAAGCTTTTGAGGTTACTGAAAACAAAGAACTTTACGGAATAGGTTTCCGCAAAGGAAGCAGCTTTACAGCAAAGGTGAACGAGGCTACAAAGGCGCTTATGAATGACGGAGAGAACGGCGGTCTTTCAACACTTGAAAAACTTTCCGAAAAGTACGGCGTGCCGCTCTCGGCAGAAGTCCTTGCGCTGAAAGAAAGCAAATAAAATGACATTCTGGCAAGTAACACTTGATTTGATCGAGGGGTTCGGGGTGACGTGTCAGCTGTTCGCGCTGACGCTGATATTTGCACTGCCGCTCGGGCTTATTATATCTTTTGGGACTATGTCGAAGCTCCGCCCGCTCCGTACAGTCATGAAGACGGTGGTCTGGATAGTACGCGGAGTTCCGCTGATGCTCCAAATATTTATAGTATACTATGTTCCGGGTTTTATCGGACTTGAAACAATAGACAGGTTTCCGGCTGCTCTTATCGCTTTTGTGATAAATTACGCATGTTATTTCTCGGAGATTTACAGAGCCGGAATTGAAGCGGTGCCGGTAGGTCAGACAGAGGCAGGACTTGTCTTGGGGATGACCCGCTATCAGATTTTTACGAGAGTAACATTACAGCAGGTCATAAAAAGAATAGTTCCGCCCATGGGTAACGAAATAATAACTCTTGTTAAAGATACAGCGTTGGCAAGGGTGATATCTGTTATCGAGATAACCCGGAAAGCCGAATTGTTTGCGGATAAGGCAATAATCTGGCCGCTGTTTTATACTGCGTTGTTTTACCTTGTATTTGTCGGGGCGCTGACTTTGCTTTTCGGGTATATAGAAAAAAGTCAGAGCTACTACAAGATTTAACCTGTGGCGTGAAATTGTCCCGGAGTTGTGCTGAGTTACGGCGGAAGGGTTATGAAATAAAGGCAAAAGTTTTGCGTAACGGAGATGTTTATGCCTATACTTGAAGTAAACAACCTAATAAAAAATTTCGGTAGCACAAAGGTACTGAAAGGCATCAGTTTTACGGTGGAAAAGGGCGAGGTGCTGGCGATTATCGGTTCTTCCGGAAGCGGAAAGACTACACTTCTCAGATGCATGAACTATCTTGAAACCCCTGACGCAGGAAGTATTACTGTAAATGGAGAACCCTACTTTGACGTAGAACTCAACAAGTCGTTGAGCGAGGGGGAGTTAAGGGCCAAGAGACTTCATTTCGGACTTGTCTTTCAGTCCTTTAATCTTTTCCCGCAATATACGGTAACGGATAATATTCTGCTTGCTTCCCTATTGCTTGAAAGTGAGAAGCTCAAAGCCAGACTGAAAAGGAAAGAGATCGGCAAAACTGAGTACAGAGCCGAAAAGTCTCGGATGAGATCAAAGCTGATGGGTACTGCGTCGGCACTGCTTGAAAAAGTCGGGCTGACTGATAAGGCAGATTTTTATCCTTGTCAGCTGTCAGGAGGTCAGCAGCAGAGAGCGGCTATTGCAAGAGCGCTTGCGCTTACACCTGATATTCTGTGTTTTGACGAGCCTACGAGTGCACTCGATCCCGAACTTACGGGTGAGGTGCTTAAAGTGATAAGAGGACTCAAATCCGGCGATTCAACAATGATAGTCGTAACCCACGAAATGGAATTTGCCGCCAGTGTTGCCGATAAAGTAATATTTATGTCCGGTGGGGTTATAGAGGAGCAGGGAAGTCCGGCAGAGGTTTTCGGAAGTCCGAAAAGTCCGGCGCTCAAATCATTTCTCGGAAAGAAGAAGTTTTGAAAAAATGCCGCAGTGCGATCATCGCCTGCGGTTTTTCTCATCAGAATATTGACTTTGTTAAAGTAAAAATTATTTGACCGGAATTATCCGAATCCTGAATCGGACCTTATATTTTTTTCCGGACTGATAAAAATCATACGGAAAAATTCCATGCTGAAAAGGAAACTTTTTTGTTCTGAGAGTACACGGAAATTGTGATGATGAGAAATTCGGACATTAAAAAAATAACATTAAGGTAAAAAGAATTGAGAATCAAAGTAAAGTGAGGTTCAGCTATGAAAAGAATAACTTTTGGAATGCCTGAGACAGACATTCCGTCAAAATTCTGCAAAAGATTCAGTTACAAAGAGATGCAGATCAAATATCCGGTTGAAAAGATAACGTTCAAAGTGAATTCCAGGGGATGCAGAATAGAATTCCCGCTTTCAGCGGATGAACACATTTACGGCCTCGGGCTTCAGCTCAATGCCTTTGATCTCAGAAAGAAAAAAATGGTGCTCAGGGTAAATTCAGATCCTACAACCCCGACAGGCGATTCGCACGCGCCGGTTCCTTTTTTTGTAAGTACGAAAGGTTACGGGATATACATTGACAGTGCGCGATATATAGAGTATGATTTCGGAGCTGTAAAGGCGAAAAGCCGTGGAAGTAAAACCGATGGTAGAATAGCGGTAAGCATAGATGAGCTTTACTGTGAAAGAAATGATTCAGGTGAGGAGGTAATAGCAGTACAGATACCTGTGGCTAAGGGTGCGGATATTTACATAATTGAAGGCAGAAATATTACCGAGGTGGTAAGCAGGTATAACATGCTCTCGGGAGGAGGATGTCACGTACCGGAGTGGGGACTGGAACCGTTTTACAGGTGCTGTTCAAAGTACACTCAGACGCAGGTAATCGATACCGCCGAATATTTCAGAAAAAATGATATAGACTGCGGCATACTGGGACTTGAGCCGGGTTGGCAAACTCACGCATATTCATGCTCATTTATATGGAACAGAAAACTTTACCCGGAGCCGGAAAAGATGCTTCGGAAGCTCAAAGACATGGGATTTCATGTAAATTTATGGGAACATGCCTTTACTAACGAAAGCTCACCGTTATATCCGACTGTTGCAAAAAGCTGCGGTGATTACAAGGTGTTCGGAGGAGTCGTACCTGATTTTACGAACGAAGATGTGTGCGATGCTTTTGCGGCATATCACAGGGAAAATGTAATGTACGGAATAGTGGACGGCTTTAAACTTGACGAATGTGACAGCAGTGACTTTATTAAAACTGCGTGGAGTTTTCCTTTGTGCTCAGAGTTTCCGGGAGGGCTTGACGGAGAGCAATACCATTCTCTTTTCGGCGTACTGTATATGCAGACGATGATGAAAGCGTTGGGAGATACCGAAACGTTTTCAGAGGTACGGAATGCCGGAGCTTTGTCATCAAGCTACCCGTTTGTGCTGTACAGTGACCTCTACGATCACAAAAATTTTATCAGGGGTCTTGCGACAGCGGGATTTTCCGGTCTTCTCTGGACTCCCGAAGTTCGTCACGCGGAAAGCGCAGAGGATTTTATCCGCAGACTTCAGACGGTAGTATATTCGCCGCAGTGTCTGATAAACGGTTGGTACTGCGAAAAGCTTCCGTGGTTGAATCACGGATGCGAGGATAACGTGAAAAAGCTTTTACAGGAGCGTAAGAGAATAATACCTGAACTGAAAAGGGCGTTTGATAAATATAACAAAACCGGTATTCCTCCCGTAAGAGCACTTGTGAGCGATTTTTCGCAAGACGCTGAAACTTACGGAATAGATGATGAATATTTGTTCTGTGACGATTATCTGGTAGCACCGATGGTAAAAGGCGAAAAAAGCCGTAAGGTCTACCTGCCTGATGGCAAATGGGTGGAAATACATTCGTCAAGAACATACAGCGGCGGCTGGATAACCGAGGAAACCGATGAGATACCGGTTTACAGGAAAACCGAACAGAAAACAGAATAAAAGCGGATCGCGCCGGATGCTTTACAGAAGCAAAGCCCGGCGCGATTATTTTCATTTCTTGTGACGCTGGAAAAAATCAAGTAAGCTGATTATTTGTCCGAAGCAAATAAAAAAAGCCAAAAGCTTACGGTAAAGTAAGACTTATTATACTAAACCGATTTTCAGGTATGTTCAAGCACGGAAGCCCAATTGACAGGAGTGCGGTTGTTTTCTGAGAGAAATTTATTTGCTTTTGAAAACGGTCTTGATCCGAAAAAACCGTTGAATGCGGAAAGGGGAGAAGGGTGGGCTGACCTGAGTATCAGGTGTTTGGGAGATGTTATAAAAGAAGCTTTGCTGCCTGCATTTGCCCCCCAAAGTATAAAAACTATGGGTTTTTCCGAATTGTTGAGGATTTTTATTATATTGTCTGTGAATGTGCTCCATCCTATATCCCTGTGGCTGTTGGCGGCACCCTTTCTTACTGTCAGAGTTGCGTTCAGAAGCAAGACACCCTGTTTTGCCCAGGAAGTCAGGTCGCCGTGACTCGGAATATCCATGCCTATGTCTGTGTGCAGTTCCTTGTAAATGTTTACGAGTGAGGGCGGAATACGCACTCCTTTTCTGACTGAAAAGGAAAGCCCATGAGCCTGTCCCGGTTCGTGATACGGATCCTGACCGAGAATAACCACCTTGGTTTCGGCATAAGGAGTCAGACGCAGGGCGTTGAAAATATCGTTCATTGGCGGGTAAACGATTCCGGTGAAATATTCTTTTTTCAGAATGTTGCGTATTTTCAGGTAGTAGTCCTTACTGAATTCATCTTTCAGCAGATCATCCCAATCATTGCCTAAACTGACCATCAAAAGCTCCTTTAAGTAAAATGCGATGTTTCGGTAAAAAAGTAAAAAAGAAAGAAAAGAGCCTGTACGCAAAAACGTAAAGACTCAGTGTGGCGGAGAGAGAGGGATTCGAACCCTCGGTCGGGGTTAGCCGAACACACGATTTCCAGTCGTGCGCCTTAGACCAGCTCAGCCATCTCTCCGTATGTAAATGATCGTTATCAAAACGCCTACTCATTATATCACAAATCCTTTTGGTTTGTCAAGCTTAAATGAGCAAATAATTAAAAAAAGTTATCAAAAACAGGCATTTTTGTAATGCGAAAAATTCCGGTTGAAAATAACGCTTAAATAAAAACGTCGGAGCAGTACTGCTCCGAAGAATTAAAAAAAAAAAAGGTTATAGATATATCTTAATTAACAAATAAAAATTTTTCTGCGATACAAAAAACATCAACAAATATCAGCGATGAAAATTCCGGATATATGGGTAAGCAAACTCAGAGCGGGGTTTGTGGTCAATTCCGATTTATTTGCTTACTTCAACCATTTCAAAAAATTCAAGCACATCGCCTTCCCGGATGTCGTTGAAATGCTCAATACCTATACCGCATTCAAAGCCCTGAGCAACTTCCTTCACATCGTCCTTGAAGCGGCGGAGCGACGCGAGTTTATCTTCGCAGAGGACTACTGAATCACGCAGGATGCGCATTTTACAGTTACGGGTAGCTTTGCCGTCGGTAATATAGCATCCGGCGATGATTCCGACGCTGGGAACTTTTATAGCCTGACGTACTTCTGCGTGTCCGATAACGCTCTCTTTGTAAGTGGGTTCAAGCATTCCTTTCATTGCGGCGGTGATTTCTTCGATACACTCATAAATGATTCTGTAAGTCCTGATGTCGACTTTATGTTTTTCTGCCGAATCCAAGGCAACTTTGTCAGGTCTGACATTGAATCCTACGATGATAGCGTTTGATGCCGAGGCAAGCATAACGTCGCTTTCGACGATTCCGCCTGCTCCGGAGTGGATAACATTTACCTTTACGTCGTCGTTTGAAAGTTTCAGAAGAGCGGTTTTTACCGCTTCGGCTGAACCCTGAACATCTGCTTTTACGATTATGTTCAGTTCTTTGACTCCATCTCCCATGCTGTCAAAGAGGGCTTCGAGATTAACCTTGGCGTTGGATTTGAAAATTTCATCCTTTTGTTTGGCTTTTCTCTGTTCAGCGAGTTCTTTTGCCATTCTTTCATTTTCAACGGCGTTGAATTCGTCACCTGCAGCGGGTACTTCGCTCAGTCCGTCTATTTCGACCGGAACTGATGGACCGGCCGACTTTATATGTTTACCGTTATCATCCTTCATTGCCTTGACTCTTCCGACCGATGTACCGGCAATTACAGTATCTCCGACATGCAAAGTGCCGTTCTGTACCAGAACAGTGGCGACAGGACCTCTACCCTTGTCAAGCTTTGCCTCTATGACGACGCCCTTGGCTTTTCTGTCCGGGTTAGCCTTGTATTCCTTTACATCGGCGATCAGTAAAACGCTTTCGAGCAGTTCTTTGATACCTTTACCTGTTACCGCCGAAACAGGAACGCATATAACGTCGCCGCCCCACTCTTCGGGAACAAGCTCATACTGTGTCAGAGACTGTTTTATCTGATCCGGATTTGCCGTCGGCTTATCCATTTTATTTATTGCTACGATTATATCTACTCCGGCTGCTTTCGCGTGATTTATGGCTTCGACAGTCTGAGGCATTATTCCGTCATCTGCGGCTACAACCAGAATAGCGATATCTGTCGCCATAGCTCCTCTTGCGCGCATAAGCGTAAAGGCTTCATGTCCCGGCGTGTCAAGAAATGTTATATCTCTGCCTTCGACTTTGACTCTGTAAGCACCTATATGCTGTGTGATACCTCCGGCTTCTCCTTCGGTTACTTTGGTGTGCCTTATAGCGTCGAGAAGTGAAGTTTTTCCGTGGTCAACGTGACCCATGACACAAACGACCGGAGCGCGCGGTCTAAGGGATTCCGGGCTGTCTTTTTCGTCCTCAAAAAGCTTATCCTCAATAGTGACAACGACTTCTTTTGTAACCTTAGCGCCCATTTCGTCAGCAATAAGATACGCAGTGTCAAAATCTACAGTCTGGTTTACAGTTGCCATAACTCCGAGAGAAAAAAGTTTCTTAATAAGATCGCCCACGGTGATTTTCAGTTTTGCGGCAAGTTCTCCGAC
The DNA here is from genome assembly GCA_944381095.1 of uncultured Clostridia bacterium. Taxonomy (GTDB): domain Bacteria; phylum Bacillota; class Clostridia; order Oscillospirales; family CAG-272; genus SIG673. The sequence continues at coordinate 13,969 of CALWJW010000015.1, forward strand.
GGTTATTTCGTCAGGAATTGAAACTGAGACCGGAAGCTTTCTTGCTTTCTCCATCTGCTGCTTGCGCAGTTTTTCCAGTTCGATTTTTTCTTTGTCTTTTTCTCTGTCGAACTTAGAGGATTTTTTTCTTCCTTCAATGATTTTTCCGCCGCGCGAGTCGCCGAAATACTTACCTGTTTTGCTGGCGAGATTTTCAAGTTTCTCGTCATATTTTGAAAGGTTCACGGTCGAGCCTCTCGTATCAACTACTCTTGCTTTCGGATTGGTACCGAAGCGTTCAGGCTGTGCGTTTAGATCTACCCCGCCGCTTAACTTCGGTCTTTGCTGAACCACCGGTTGCTGCTTTTGAGGCTTCGGCTGCGGTTTCTGCTGTTTGATCTGCTGAGGCGGAGTGAAGGTTCTCTCTTTTACCTGAGTTTTTTTGATTTCCGGCAGTTTTGTCTGTGCAGAGGATTTCTGAGGCTCAGCTGCCTTTGCAGAGACTTCTTGCTTTATATCCTGTTTTGTTTTGGCAGGACTTTCGGGTTTGACAGCGGTTTTCTGGGTGTTTTCGGCAGAAGTGCCGGGTGTCTCCTGTGATTTTGAAGCAGGTGCGGTATTTTTGATTTGAGCAGTTTTCTGCCCTGATATATTTTCCGTTGCAGCTTTTTCTTTGGCTGCGGCTGCATCTTTTTTGTTTACGGTTTGTTTTGCGGGAGCGCCGTCAGGTTTCTTGATCTCGGTAGCTTTTGCAGAAACGAGATCAGATTTTCCGGCTTCTTTTTTAACTTCCGTTTCTGATGATTTTTGAGCACTTGTACCGGATGATTTTTCAGGAGCCGCAGTTTGAGTTCTTGCCTGCCTTACCTCTTCTGTGGGAATTTTTTCTGCCTCGGTTTTTGCGGTGGTTTGTTCCGGCTTTTCACCGGCGTCGGGTGCTTGCGCGCTTTTTGGCGTTTTTTTGTCAGGAACTTTTACTGACGGAGCGGAAAATTCAGTAATGACCGCTTTTCCGTCGATGTAGTCCTCAAGACTGATGCTTTTTTCGGTATAGCTTTCGCTGATACCGGCAAAAAGCTTGTTGAACGCCTCAGGCTCAATTGATGCGGAAACGCTTTTATATTCGAAACCTAACTCTTTCAGTTTCTCTATCAGTTCTTTTCCGCTCTTCATTTTGAGTTCTTTGGCAAGCGCAGAAATTTTCACGCTTGAATTTGTTGTTGCCATTAAGTATAACCTTTCCTTTCACAAGTATGAAAAACGGCCGCTTCATACCGTTTTTCTCAGCGAACGGGGGTATTCACCTTACTCCTGTTCGTTTGTTTCGACGATGTCTGCTTTTTTGACGGCTGCGGCAAGTCCGGAGTCGGTGATGCCGGCTACGGAAAGCTCTCCGTTTGCTCCCATTCTGTGACCGAAGGTTGTCTTGTCTGATTCGATAAAGACGGTGGGAACGTTGTAAAAGCCGCAGGCATTTGAGATTTTTTTTCGGGTATTTTCGGATACATCTGAGGCAATGAGAACAAGTTTTACACTGTTTTTCCTGCCTTTCCTTATTTCAGAAATTACTTTTTCGGTGCCGAGGATCATTTTGCCGGCTTTTCTTGAAATTCCGGCGAGAGAAAGAATTTTTTTCATATCTTTCATCAGTTTCCGTCGGCTCCGATCTGTGATTCAAGTCGCGAATAAACGTCATCCGAAATGGAAGTTTCAAGGTTTTGTTCGAGTCGTTTGTTTTTTCTGGCTTTACGAAGGCATGACACGTTTTTGCATATATAAGCGCCTCTTCCGGACTTTTTTCCGGTGAGGTCGATATTAACTTCACCATCCGGACTTCTGACTATGCGCAGAAGCTGGCGCTTTTCTCTTGTCTCACCGCAGCCGACGCAACGTCTCATCGGTATTTTCTTTTTTACTTCCAAAATACTGCTCCTTACTTTGTTTTTATGTCAATTTTGAATCCGGTCAGTTTGGCGGCAAGTCTTGCGTTCTGACCTTCTTTTCCGATAGCGAGAGAAAGCTGATCGGGAGCTACGTAAACTTTGCAGGAGTGTTCGCCGTCCATTTCCACACTGTCAACGGTAGCAGGTGCGAGAGCGGCGCGCACATATTCCTCGGGGGATTCGCTGTACTTGATGATGTCTATTTTTTCACCGCAAAGCTCGTTTGTTATGACAGCTTTTCTTTGGTTTGACGGACCGACGCAGGTGCCGATCGGATCGACATTCGGGTCTCTGCTCATCACGGAGATTTTTGTTCTTGAGCCTGCCTCTCGTGCTATATTCATGATAACGAGTGTACCGTCGGCTATTTCCGGGATATTGAGCTCGAAAAGACGTTTTACAAGACCGGGATGAACTCTTGAAAAGGTAGCGAAGGCGCCTTTTGATTCTTTTTTGACTTCGATCAGATAGACTTTAATATGCTGACCGATTTCAAAAGTCTCTCCCGGGATCTGTTCGTTTTTGAGCAGAGTAGCGTAGCCGTTACCGACTTTGATCTTTACATTGCCGGTGTCCGAGAAAATTTCCTCGACGACAGCGCTGACGACCTCCTCTTTTTTCTCCTCGTATTCTTTGAGCAGCATACCTCTTTCGGCTTCTCTTATTGCCTGGACAATTACCTGTTTACCGGTAATTGCGCTCAGCCTTCTGAATTCATCCGGTTTTACCTCTATTTCTATTACTCCGCCGATTGCGCTCTTTTTTGATATTTTTTTCGCGTCTTCAAGCGATATCTGGGTTACGCTGTCGGTCACCTCTTCAACTATATCAAGTCTTTTAAAGACTCTGAAATCATATTTTTCTTCGTTTATCTGAACCCTGACGTTGGTACTGCCCCCCATCTCACGGCGGTAAGCGTTGATGAGAGCGGCCTCAAGTTTTTCATACATATACGCTTTCGGTATACCTTTTGTACTTTCGAGCATATCGAGTGCTGCAAACAATGCCTTGTTCATTTTTTATTCCTCACATTTCAAAATATGTTGTTGCTTTCGAAATCAATTTTCCGGGAACCGTAAACTTTTCGCCGCTTTTATCGGTGACAGTCACAGAGTCCTCTGTTTTATCGTAGTCGGTAAGAGTGCCGATAATGCTTTTTTTACCGCTTACCTGAGTAAAGAATTTCAGTTCCACCTGCATACCTGTACATTTTTCGAAATGCTCCGGTGTACGTATGTTCCTTTCAAGTCCGGGTGAAGATATATCGAGGTAATACGATTCTTCGATGGGGTCGGCGTCGTCGATTATTTTTTCAACCGCTCTGTGAACTTTTTCGCAGTCGCTCAGATCCACGCCTTTTTCGCAGTCGATAGTGATTTCAAGATGTCTTTCGTTGCCGATTTTTAGGAATTCAACATCCCAGACGTCGTAACCGAGACGGTTTATTTCCGACTCCGTAAGTTCACGTATTTTTTCCGCTGTATTTTTTTTCTGTGCCATTTTACTCCTTTCCTTTCCGGGTATTTAAACAGAAAAGAGCAGGTTTTACATCCTACTCTTCCTATACTATATCATTATCTTTATTATACCACAAAACCGCAGAATTTTCAATAGTAACAGCAAAACAATTATTTTTTCTAACATTGATACAATATTTGACTTAGTCAGAGGCGGTTTTTGTAAAATATTAACAATTATTCCATCTCTCGCAGATCTGCAAGGTCATCGTCTGAAACGTCAGCATCGTACGGAATCTGTACATCGGCGATCCTCCTGCCGCAGAACGGACAAAAGGCATAGCTGTCTGACATGAATCTGCCGCAGTCCGGACAGATAATTTTTCCGCAAACGATGCGGTACTGCTTTTCAAGCATGGAAAGCAACTCTTCCTTTCTCTTTATCGACTCACGCAAGCCAGCGATGTCATTATCACCGTTTTCTGACGAACCGAGATGAATTCTGCCGACCAGCGCGTAAAGGGAGTTGAGAGAATTGCGCTGAGAAACTATCCTGTAATGCAATTTTGCCGCGTCGATTCCGGTGACTACCGTTTCCTTTATATTCTCTGCTGTATCTTCGCAGAAATCTTTTGCGCTTAGAAAAGTCTGTTTGAGTTTTTCCAGCACTGAAATCACTTCCTTTCATGTTTTTGTCTTGACTTTCCGGAAAATAACGGGTTAGTCAGAGGTGTTCAATGAGTCAGATATTTGTGTTGCTGAGAGCCTTGATAACGGAGATATCGTACCTTGAAACGACATCAGAATAAACGTTGACGTTAATTTCATTAAAAAATTTTTCACACTTATAATCATAAACGTAGGTATCGAAGTTGAGCATAACGTTTTTTTCCTGAACACTGAGTTCCGAGTAACTTTTAAGCTCGTTTCTCCTTATGATGAAGGTTGCAAAGTCGTCTTCAAAAACGGTGTAATTTCCGATTTTGCAGTTCATTATTGCTTTTATGAAACCTGAGCCGTAAACCGTATAGTCATTTGCTGAGACGTTGACACCGTCCGGAAGGTATTCGTATTTAGTCAGATCTTCTTCCGAATGTTCCCGTTTAAGCGTCAGAAAATCTTCACCGCCGTTTAGCTTTTCCACAATTTCATCAACAAGAGCCTGTTTTTCCGCAATTTCCTCTTCCGAAAGCTTTTCCGTGACGTATTCACCGTTTGAGTCGGTAATATATTCGCCGTTTTCACTGAGCTTCGGCTTTTCTTTTGTATAAATGTATATCCATTCGGCGCAGTAGTAATTTTCTTCGTAGTATTTTGATTTTTCTTCGTCAGTAACGGCGTAGGGGCCGTTTTCCCCGAACAGGTACTCACAAACTGCACTGAATTTTTCCTGTGCGTAATAAATGCTTTCCAGGGTTTTCACATTGAGACCGTAAGAGCCGAGGTATTCGTTTGCGTATGAGACGCCGCCGTAAGCTTGTTTAATGCCGTCTATTTTATCGCTTACCGCGTCTTTTACTGTCTGAGAAAACACAAGTGAGTAGTCATCAAAAAGTTTCATGGAGATAAGCACCTGTTTTGCGTAATCATCAACAAAAGAGGTGACGAAATCTTTATACGTCTGTTCGCCGTTTTCGGTTTTGCTGTTCCAGAAGCTTTCTTCATCTTTGCCGTTGTTGTAAGAGTACAGGAAAAGACTTTTGTATTTTGAAAGCCAGTAAGAATACATTGTTTCGGTTATTTTGTAACCCTCATATTCCATTACGGTGTCGCCTTTGATAACTCCGCATGAAGAAAACGCAGCGAGAGAAACGGCAACAGCGCATAGAAGTGTCAGGAGCCGGGACTTTATTTTCATTTTTTACCTTCCGCTTATCAGTTACTAAAAGTATAGCAGTTTTGTGCCGGATAATCTACCGGATTTCTGATTTTAATTGTGTATATTTCTTTAAGATTTGACAAATTTCATCAACAAAAGAGGGAGTTTCCGACAGTTTTACGGTGAAATAAGGAGTGTTGCCTGCCGATATGAAAAATCTGCCCTTGTAGCATGACTGCATTTCCCGGATGACATCCGGCTGAAATTCATGTGTAAAGAAAAGAGCGCTGTTTTCTCTTTTTTCGACTTTTTCGATTCCGGTGTTTCCGGCAAGTGCCCGGATAAGGGATATTTTCAGAAGAGTGACTGCTTGTATGGGCAGATTACCGTACCTGTCGCATAGCTCATCCGTTACGTCAGAGAAGTCTTCTTCGTTTCTGACAGAAGCGATTTTTTTGTAAGCGTCTATTCTCTGTGAAGTGCTTCTTATATATTTTTCCGGAATATAGGCGTCAATATTCAGGTTTACTTTGCATTCGGTTTCCTGTTTTACGGGTTCACCCTTTTCTTCAAGAACCGCTTCGCTGAGAAGTTTCATGTAGAGCTCGTATCCGACGCTTTCCATTTGACCGTGCTGTTCACTGCCGAGCAGGTTACCCGCACCGCGTATTTCCATATCGCGCATTGCCACACGGAAGCCCGAACCGAATTCGGTGAAATCCCTGATTGCTGCGAGTCTTTTTTCAGCCACTTCTTTCAGAACAGAGCCTTTTCTGTAAGTCAGGTAAGCGTAAGCCCGTCTGCCGGACCTTCCCACTCTTCCGCGTATCTGGTGAAGCTGGGCAAGACCGTAACGCTCGGCGTCGTCAATAATAAGAGTATTGGCGTTCGGAATATCGACTCCGGCTTCGATAAGAGTGGTACAGACAAGAATATCGATATTACCGGCAAGCATATCCTTCCAGATATCGGAAAGCTCCTCCTTATCCATCTGTCCGTGAGCGACTGCAATATTGGCATCGGGAACCGCAAGAGAAATATCCGATGCGATCTCCGACAGATTTTCAATTCTGTTATGGAGATAAAATACCTGTCCGCCCCTGCGGAGCTCTTTTTTAATTGCTTCAAAGATTATGGCTTTGTCATATTCAAGTACAAAAGTCTGGACCGGGATTCTGTCGACAGGAGGTTCTTCAAGCACAGACATATCTCTTATCCCGCTCATTGCCATGTTGAGCGTTCTCGGTATCGGAGTTGCGGTCAGTGTAAGAACATCCACATCTTTTACCAGCTTTTTCAGCTTTTCCTTCTGTGCGACTCCGAACCGTTGTTCTTCATCGACAATAACGAGTCCCAGTTTTCTGAACTGCACGTCGGACGATATAAGTCTGTGGGTGCCGACAATTATATCTGTTTCCCCCCGTTTCAGTTTTTTAAGAGATTCTTTTTGTTCAGAAGGTTTGCGGAAACGGGAAATCATATCGACGGTAACGGGAAAACCGCGCATGCGCGAACAAATTGTCTGGTAATGTTGGAGTGCAAGAATGGTGGTAGGAACAAGAATAGCGACCTGATATCCGCTCCTGGCTGCCTTGAATGCGGCACGTAATGCAACTTCTGTTTTACCGTAGCCGACATCACCGCACAGAAGTCTGTCCATGGGCACACTGCTTTCCATGTCGGCTTTGATTTCCGAGGAGGCATTCAGCTGACCTTCTGTTTCCTCGAACTCGAATGAAGATTCAAATTCCCGTTGCATTGCGTCGTCGGGCTCAAAAGCGATACCTTCGCGGCGCATTCTTTCTGCATAGAGGTTTATAAGCTCCTTTGCCATTTCTTTTGCGGCGGCTTTTGCTTTGGTTTTTGCTTTCACCCAGTCGGTTCCGCCGAGTTTTGAAAGCTTGACAAGTCCGGCTTCGGCTCCGGCTCCGGTGTATTTTGAAATTCTGTCAAGCTGAGTTGCCGGAAGATAAAGCTTTCCGTCTCCGGCGTACTCGATTTTAAGATATTCCGAGGTGACTCCCGCCATTGTAACGGTCGACATACCGCAGTATCTTCCTATTCCGTGATTTTCGTGAACTACATAATCTCCTATTTGGAGTTCGGCTTCTGAAAAAATCTTTTTCTCGTCTTTTTTTCTTTTTTTGGGTTTACGGGCAGTGGAAATGACTTTTCCGGCGGAAAAAACAGAGGCATACATGGAAAGGCAGACGTATTTGCTTTGCGTGAGCTCAAAACCGGGCATATTTATTCCGCTTATGAAATTCGGAATACCCGGTTCGGAGTTTTCGGCTGAAACTGTACAGGTTATACTGTCGTTCAGGAGCTCGTCGCAGATTTTGCGGGAAACATTCGAATTTTCGGTAAGGATATTTATCCTGTATTTTCCGGCAACGAAAACGGAAAGGTCGTCTTTAAGCAAAGCGAGATTGTCTTTGAGCGAAACGTTCTGCCTGCATCTTATAGAGAAGAGTCCGGATACTCTTTCATAAGATGAGGTGAACATATTGCAGTAAACGCACGCATGATTATATATGAAATCAAGGAAATACCCGGCGTCTCTGCCGAATTCTGCGTAAGCGCCGCCTATTTCACCGGAAGAAATAAGTTTTTCCGTTATCTCTGAATTCTGAAAATCGTAACTTTTTAACCTGTCCGATACATTTGAAAATTCTGATACGATCAAAAGGGTGTCACTGTCAAAGTAATCAAGAAAGCATTCTCTTTGTGGATAGACCGCGGTTATATACTTGTCAGGCACGGAAAGGATTCCGGTATCGGCAAGCGCCGCACGCTCGTCAGCAAGATGTTGTCTTACAGTATCGTTTGCGGCTTTTTTCAGTTGCTTTCCGATTAAATCGAGCAACAGGTTTTTTTCCCGGTCACCGTAAACTATTTCTCTTCCGGGGAGAAGTACTATTCGGTCGGCCATTTCTTCTGTGCGCTGAGAGATCACGTCGAAATAACCGATTCTGTCGATTTCGTCTCCGAAGTATTCGATCCGCAGAGGCTTGTCGTATTCCGGCGGGAATAAATCGACAATTCCGCCTCTTACCGAAAACTGTCCCGGACCTTCAACCATGTCGGCCCTTGAATAACCGAGATCACATAGTTTTTCTATAAGCGTTTCGATAGGGAAACTGTCGCCCGTTCCTAAGGAAAGCGTGAGTTCGGTAAATTTTTGACGGGGCATTGTGAATTGAAGTGCGGCGTCCGGAGTAGTAATATAAATGTCAGCTCCGCCGCTGCGGATCTTATCGAGGACGGAAAGGCGTTCATGCTCGTAGGAATGCGAAGAAGCCAAGTCGGAAAATGTAAAATCCCTGAAAGGGTATACCGCTGTTTTCAGACCGCACTCGGTAAAAACCTTTGAAGCCAGAAAGCCCGACGATTCGTCGGGTACAATTATAAGGGTTTTACCTCCGCGTTTTGCTTTGTAATCGAGAGAGAGAGCAATAAAAAAAGCGCATTTACCGCCGTCCGAAAGTCCGGTCATAACGGCGGGCAGAGGATGTTTTGATTTACTTTGGGCGATTACCTCTGTCAGCAGTCCTTTGTATTCTTTTTCCTCTCGTATGGGATTTATCAGTCTGTACAAAATATTCCTCCGCAAACAGTCACTTACTGTATTTGTTCATTGCTTCGTCTGTCTTGCCTGCGATCATCAACGGCAAGGCTTCACCTGCACGCACAAGTGAATCAAAAAATAACTGCTTATCTGTTTCCGGTATTTTACCTAAGACCCAGTTAACCATGGCATCTTTTGAAGGTGGCTTTCCGACGCCGATTCTGATTCTCTCAAAGCAGTCAGTTCCTGTGTGGTAAATGATATTTTTAATACCGTTATGACCCCCGTCAGATCCTTTTTTACGGATTCTCAGCATACCGACGTCAAGATAAATGTCATCATAGACAACTATCAGCGAGGATTCGGCTGAGAGCTTAAAAAACGACAGGGCGTCTCTTACGGCTTCTCCGGATTTATTCATATACGTCTGGGGTTTTAACAGCAGGACTTTTTTTTCTGCGATTACCGTTTCCGCCGTGAGCGCGGAAAATTTCAGTCTGTCGAATGACAGGCTGTTTTTTTCCGCAAAATACTCGGCAAGCATAAAGCCGGCATTATGTCTGGTAAAAGCGTACTCAGCGCCGGGGTTACCGAGAAAGGCAATTATTTTCTGCGGAGCGCCTGATTTGATTTCCGGAGCTTTGTTTTTTTCTATGCTTTTGAAAACAGCAAGAAGTCTGTCCATAAAAATCCTCTCATTTTATCAAAGTGTATTCAAAGTGTACTAAAACCCGCTTTGCAGAGTATTTTTCCGAAAACAACACTTCTGTAAGACCGTTACAGAGCCTCAAAAGTCGGTAAAGGACGCAGAAAGTCGGTAAAAAGCTATAAAAGTCAACAAATATCACAGAAAATCAGTGAGTCAATAAGAAAAACAGTCGGCTGGAATGTTTCGGTAAACACAAAAGGCGGAAACAAAGTTCCGCTTAACAATCGAGCGTAAGTATTATACAATATCCTGCGGTTAAAGTCAAGCATAGCGGTATTTGATTTTGTTAACTAATTGTTAACGTGTTCGCTTTTTATTGACAAAATATGCTTAATGTGGTAATATTGACATATAAAGAGATTTTGAGAGGGTAAAATCATGAAATCTGACCCTTCGGAACGAAATAACATAATAAAAGCATAATCCGGAAAAAAGACGGGTTATGCTTTTTTTGCTTTAAAGCAGAAATATTGCTCAACGTAAAAAATGAAAGGAATATCAAATGACTCTGACACTGAAAATACTGGTAACCGCACTGCTTGTAATATTAGGGAATATCCTGACTTTGATGGAAATTTCGGTTGTGTCGGTAAACTCGTCGGAACTTTCCGCTGTAAAAGGGAAAAAAGCGGAGAGGATAGAGAAGCTTAGAACTGATACAAAAAGTTATCTTGGCTCGCTCAGAGCGGCGATGACAATGACAGATATAGCGACGGGAGCTTGTGCGGCGGTATTTTTTTCAGATTACCTGACCGGAGCTTTCGGTAAAATCGGTTTTTCCGGAATCGGAGCAGTAACGGTCGCAGTTGTGATAACGGTATTGCTGGCGGCGTTTGCGGTATGCGTTATCGGGGAATATATCCCGAAGTATATTGCGGTCAAATACCCTCTGCGGATCGCAAACGCCCTTGGTTTTCCGGCGCTTCTGATATCGGCGCTGTTTTTTCCGTTTTACCGTACTGCGGCAGTTATGGCGATGCCGTTTCTGAAATTGTTCCGGGTAACGCCGTCGGAAGAAGCGGTAAGCGTAACAGAAGAAGAAATCAGAATTCTGGTCGAAGCCGGCAGCGAAAAAGGTACCATTGACAGCGAAGAAAAAGAATTTATTGAAAACGTTTTTGAATTCGACGATCTTACCGCAAATGACATAGCGACCCACAGAACGGGTATAACGCTTCTGTGGACGAGTGAAAGTCCGTCTGAATGGGAAAAGACGATATTGAAAAGCAGTCACACATATTTTCCGGTATGTGACGGAAAAATCGACAACGTTGTCGGAGTGCTTAATTCAAAGGATTATTTCAGGCTGAAAAACAGATCAATAGAGAATATAAATAAATATGCTGTCAGTCAGCCGTATTTTGTTCCGGAGACTATGAAAGCCAATTCTCTTTTCAGAAGCATGAAGCAGAAGAGGACATATTTTGCGGTAGTCATTGACGAGTACGGCGGAATGAGCGGAATAGTTACAATAACAGACGTTCTTGAATGTATAGTCGGGGATATATACGAAGATCCCGGAAAATCAAAGGCGCCGGATATAGAACCGCTCGACTCCAAAACATGGATGATACGGGGAGCGGCTCCGGTCGAAGAAGTTGAAAAAAGACTGGGAGTTACCCTTGACGGAGACTTTGATACATTTGCGGGTTACGTACTTACTATGCTCAGTTCAATACCCGAGGACGGCAGTACTGTTATTGTCGAAAACGACGTCATGTCGGTTCGTGTGACTTCCGTTTCGGATCACAGAATTGAAAAAACAATGGTCACGTTGAAGGAGAGTGCGGCAGAAGCCGTCTCCGAGTAAAAAGAAAGCCGGCATTTCCGAAGTTGCCGGCTTTCTTTGTGGTTTTTACCATTCAGTGAGACCTGAAAACAAAATCGCCGCACACGTCGTCGCACACCTTTTTCAGAAGAAATTCTGCGGAAGGTGTGCATTTTTCCGTTCTGAAAGAGGTATCAAAAGCGCTTATTCCGGTAAAAAAGCGGAACCAGACAAGTCCTGCCAGATATCTGCCGAAATCTTCCGAAAGGTGATATCCGTCGCGGTAAAGTGAGTCGCCACCGCGGCTTGCGTCGAATTCTTTCAGCTTTGAAGCCAAGCTGACAGCGTCGCCGACGGGAATCACCGGGAGCTGATATTTATCGGCAACGTCTTCGGTAACTCTCCGGATACAGTTGAACATAAACTCGGGAGAAGAGTCGTATCTGACAAAATCCGGGTGAGTTGACCCTTTCTCATACTGCCATGTACGGTGAAAAACTATTCTGCTGTCCGGCGAAGTTTTTTTCAGAAATGAAACGACTTCTTCAAGGTAAGGGTGATAGCTTTCGGATATTCCTGAAAGACCGCTTACCTGCTGGACTGTGATGAAGTCCCAGCTTTCACGCCTGAGGGCGTCGGATAGTGAGATTTTTTCAAGAAATTCACCGTTTTGCTGATAATCGTACGCCGGTTCACCGCTCAGAATATTTGAATAATGTCTTTCCAGACTGCACCCGCCGATATGACAGTTTCTCACGAACAGTTCTGAACCTGCGGACGCGGAGATTTTTTCGAGATGGCGGGTTGCGTCCTGGGAAAAACTGTTTCCGACAGCGAGAATTTTCAGCATTCTATAAACGCTCTGAAAGCTTCATAAGTCGAGTAGATGTCAGCTTTCGATACCACTTCGTAAGGAGCGTGCATGGATATGACCGGAACACCGAGGTCAACTGTGTCGATGTTCAGATTTGCGATGTACATAGCGATAGTTCCGCCGCCGCCGAGATCGACTCTGCCGAGCTCTGAGGTTTGCCATTTTACCCCGCGCATATCAAATATTCTGCGTACAAATCCGACGAATTCAGCAGAGGCGTCACTGGTTCCCGATTTACCTCTTGCACCGGTATATTTGGACATTGTAGTTCCACAGGAGATCATAGCGCTGTTGCGGGCTTCGTAAACGTCTTTGAAATTCGGATCGAACGCCGCATTGACGTCGGCAGAAAGGCATTTGGAAGAAGCCCTAACTGCAACAGGAGAACATCCGAGTGATTCTGATACAGAGTGAATAAGGTCAAGCAGCACCATGCTCTGCATTCCGGTATTTCCGAGACTTCCGATTTCCTCCTTGTCAGCGAGGACTCCGAGGACGGTATGCTCCGATTCACATTCAAAGACTGCTCTGAGAAGGGGATAAGCGCAGACTCGATCGTCGTGGCCGTATGCGCCGATAAGAGCTCTGTCGAAGCCAATATCCCTTGCGTTAAAAGCCGGAACGCAGGTAAGTTCTGCGCTGATGAAATCCTCTTCGGTAATACCGTAAGCATCATTCAGAATTTTAAGGACGCCGAGCTTTACGGATCCATCCTGCCCGTCTTCTTTGAGTGGTAGACCGCCTACCATAATATTCAGAGATTCACCGGTAATAGCGGTACCGAGAGGTTTAAGGTTCTGTTCCTGAGAAAGGTGCGGAAGAAGATCGCTGATGTAGAAGACCGGGTCGCCTGGATTATCGCCTATTCTTACTGTAACTTCGGTTCCGTCTTTTTTTACGATAACGCCGTGCAGTGAAAGCGGTATTGCAGTCCACTGGTATTTTTTAATACCGCCGTAGTAATGAGTCTTAAAATAAGCCATTCCGCTCTCCTCGTAGAGAGGGACTTGTTTCAGATCAAGACGCGGCGAATCAATGTGAGCGGCAAGAATTCGCATTCCGTTTTCGGCAAGATCCTCATTTCCGATTTTGAAAATAAAAAGACTTTTGCCGCGGTTGTTGAAGTATTTTTTGTCACCCGGGGAAAGCTTTTCTCCGGGCACATATTCTGAAAAACCGAATTCTTTTGCCGCCGAAATTGCGGTAATGACAGCGAGACGCTCGGTTTTTGCCTCATCGAGAAAACTTTTATAACCTTCCGAAAAATCAAATATTTTTTTGATTTTTTCGCTGTCGGAAGTGTCAAAAATATTGTCTTTTTTCATTTGCAGTGTGTCTGATAACTTTTGTTTGTTTTCCATGTTTCTGATCCTTTCATACCGGTGTTACCGGAAAAAATAAATTTCTGCCTGGCGGACGCTGGCTAATTGTTTAAAGTACAACTTCACAATTACATCCGTAAAAACAGTAGTATTAATAAAAATTCGGTTTTCAAAAAACGATTCTGACTGAAAAGCAAATAAGCTTACCGAAAATCGTTCGAGGTTACCTGAAATCAGGCGTAATTACCTGCAACATGAGATTTTGGTGGGTCTGAGAAATTTATAAACGGCAGCGGAAAAATTATTTTCCGGGAGCCAAAATAATGAACTGTTGAGTATTGAAAACAGGTACGGCGAGAAAATCAGATGAAATATCGAAATCAGACATGATATTAACAGATGCACGGTAAGCAGAACCTGAAAAAATGTTTTCAGATAAACGGTCTTCGGTCGAGAACGAGACGCAAAGGCTTGGCGGTTTTTACAAGACCGGGAAGAGCTGACTGCATTTCTGCGAGAGCGCAGACTGTTCCGAATAACGCATGAAGGTCGTTTACACTTTCGTCTTTTTCAAAATCAGTGCTGTTCAGATAGTCTGTGAGCTTTTGGGCAAAGTCATAAATCAGTGACTTTACCTCGCTGTTCCTGTGAACCGACTGCCTTGAAGCGCGGTGAATGCAGTAAAGCCAGTCAATTTCGATAAATCCGCAGCTTTTCAGGAAGTTTTCAGGAAGAGCTTGTTCATTGTACATTTTTATGCAGCTGTCAATTACTTTATCCGGATAAACAAGCGGCATTTTTGCGTACTCATGGTTGAAAAGGTAATGAAAGCCTGCCGCCATATACGGGTAAACAGAAGAATGGGCGCCGACATTTCTCTCCGATGAATAAGGCGCTTTGTCTGAAAACCCATTTTTCCAGAATCCGTTGACGCTGTCGCAGTTATTTCTGAACCATGCAAAATAGTTTTCACAGAAACTTTCCGTTTCCTCGCCGGCATTAACGAGAGCGGCAAAGACTCCTGCACCCTTATGGGATTCCGGCCAAGGATCACATTCCCAGTTGAGACCTTCCAGCAGAGAATAAAGACATTCCTTTGTGAGATATTTGTGAAGAGCACGAAGTGGGTAGAGCGGTTTTACGTCAAAGAGTTGAAGTGCGGCAACACAGTGTGCGGTGGTATGGAAAGGATGGTGAGTAGGTTCTGAAAAAAGACCTGTATCTTTGTCCTGCAAAGCCTGTAAAGCCGTGATTCTTGCGTTGCGGGTTACATCGTCGCAGTAAAATTCGTTAATTGTGTACAGAATATTGAAAGCGTCGGCGCAACCGTATTCGTTTACGCCGAGATTTCGGTCCCCTTTCTTGTTTTGCCAGAGCCATCGGCTGTACTCACCGATTGTTCCGAGTTGATGGCTTTCGACAGTTTTTTTCACATTGTCTATAATTTGTCTCAGATCCAAAATTTTCATAATAACCTCCGATTGAATTGTGTCGAGCGAATTTGATAAAACGGAAAAAAATTACGGTGTTGGAGTTAATTTTGCCGTACAAAAACCTGAGGGTAAAAAAACAGGTTTTTTGGTGTTTACTGACCACAAGTCTGAGTTTACCATTTTTTTCGGATAATGTCAACATAAAAAAATTTTCTTATGAAAAATTCCGATGAGCTTTTTGTGAATTTTCGTTTTGACGGGAAATATTTACAATATCGGATAGAAATATCCGCTTGAAGGTTTTAAAATAATACTGTCAGGACCGTATGGATTTCCAAGAGACTGATATCAGGAGCAGTCGTGGACATACGGTGACTTTGCATCTGAATTCTGTTACTCGACTTGTGACTGAAACAGGAAAAAAGGGTATATTCCGGCATTGTCTTACAATGTCCCGGCAGAAACTGAAAAATTTACTTTGCTTGATTACAATATGGTTTCAGACCATTTCAATCTCGGAAAACAGCTTGTTCGGCGGAAAGGGTACAAATGAGTAAAATCAAAAAGTTTTTCGTCTGTGTTGTGTCGTTTTGCGTTGTCTTGGTAATTTTCCTGACGGCGGTATCGGCTTATACGTCAGACGAAAATACTTATGTCGAAGGTGTTGCGTACCGTCTAAGCGAGGACGGAACATATTACAGTGTCGTCGGTTACAGTGATGTCCTGCCGACAGTAAATGTTGTTGCGGAAATTGACGGTATACCTGTTACGGCAGTTTCGGAATCGGCTTTCCAGAATAACGAATATATAACGAAAGTGACATTTCCGGATTCGGTAAAAGAGATACAAAAGGCGGCTTTGAGGAACTGTGTCAATCTCACAACGGTGATCTTGCCGTCAGGACTAAAATCGCTACCGGCAGAGTGCTTCCGTGATTGTCGCGTGCTGAAAAACATAAGTCTCCCGGAAACGATCGTAAGCATAGGTGATTTTTGCTTTCAGAACTGTACGCTTCTCGGCAGTTTGAAAATTCCCGCCTCGGTTTCGGAAATAGGTTATGACGCTTTTCTGAACTGCGAAAGCATAAGGCTTGATGTGACGGAAAATCCTTATGCTGCTGCATATGCGTCCGATTTCAATATAAACACCTCTTTTGAGGGTACAAGCGGTTATTTTTTTGCTATGGTTGGGGTAGGAACGCTCATCGGAGCAGCGATACTCGTAGTGCTTATTGCGGTCGGAAGGAAATATTTTTCAGTTCATCCCGAACAAATGCCTTCTGTTTGGCTGTCAAAAATTTTCGCTCCTGTCGGTAAAGTTATCAGAAGAGTGTTTTCGCTTTCAGCGAAAGCAATAAACTTTTGTATTGACAGGCTTCTGGATATTATTCTGCTGATCGTAAAGCGGCGTAAAAAACATTTTCAAAGCAACGACAGCTCATCAGCTGAGTCTGATTCCGATGGCGCAACAGCGGAATCCGTACAGACTTACGGTGAAGCAAAATACGGCGAAAGTAACGAAGATAAAGGGGCAATGAGCGCCGGGACGGTTGAAAATGAAGGTCATGCCGAAAGGCAGAATTTTACGGAAAGTAACACTGAAAATCCGGAAGAAAGTCACGCCGGAGTCTCCGCAGATGACTGTAAAAATACTCAAATCACCGACAAAACACCAAATATTCCGGACTAGAACAGTGCAGTACCTCTTATCGAAATAAAAACGGACAAAGTAAGACGGTACTTCAAACTAATGTAAATTTGCGGTATTGCCCGACGTTATTTGTTTTTTTCCTGACTTCCGGTGTCAAACGGAACCGGCAAATCGCGGATAGTCTGCCGTAAAGTTGAACGAAACTTCAAAACCGATTACCCCGGCGGAAATTCAGAAAAATATTAAACCGTACTCACAAGAGGAAAAGATATGACGGAAGTAATAGCAAGGCGGGAGTTTTCTCCGCTTTACATCTGGCTTGATACAGCATTTCTTGTTTTTTTCTGCGCAATGCTGATAATGAAGAAAAAATATGTTACCGTGACAGTCGGTTTGATATTCGGATTAGTTTATATGGCGGTAGATTACGGAATTTTTCATCTGCTGTGCGGTGCAAGAAGCATAAGCGAGGGTCATAATCTTTTTTTAGTATTACTTTGGATGTCATTGAGCTATGGGTTTACTAATTTCACCTGGATATGGCTGTGGATTTCAAAAGACAAACATCTGTTTGAGTGGTCACTGCTTATCGTGTTGTGGTGGTTTTGTGCACCTTTGATTTCAGATACGTTTTCATCCGGACAGAACAACATTGTTATACAGCGTACGACCGGAGCGTATCACGGTTACATGGCGCTTATTCTTATAGCAGGTTATGCAGGTTTGGTCATATATAATCTTTTTTGCAGAACAAGGGAAAAAAGGATAAATATTCCATGGCTTCTGGCGATTGGAGTTTTGGTACAGTTCAGTTGGGAAGCTTGTCTGCTAATCGGAGGGATAAGAAGCGCGGGCTTTGAAAGTCTCGGCGAAAAGCTCAGAACACTGGTTGTCAACTCTTTGCTTGAAACAAATCTCGGAATGCCTTACATTTATTTGATCTTCATTTATTATTCCGCACGCTATACTGAGCAGATGAAGAAAAGGGAAAATGCAATCGGTTTTACAGATAGGATTGCCGAGAATAATTCGGAAAGTGTAAGCTGCTGAATGTATGAGAAAAGTATTAAAAAAGGTATGCTGCAAGCATACCTTTTTATTGTATAACGAAAACCACGCGATAGTCGCGTGGTTCAATTGAGGTTAACCGATGAGAAAAATCCTCCGTTTGTGATA
>CALWJW010000016.1 GCA_944381095.1 uncultured Clostridia bacterium
ATGCTGAAACTGCTCAGATATATGACTGTTTCAAAAGCGCCGGCGCAGGACTTGCTTTCGGAATCGGTTTCTACACAGAAAGAAAATTTATCAGATTCGATTCCGGTAAAGGATCACTGCTATTTCACGCAGTTAAACTTGTAATCGGAGTGGCCGGCGCTTTACTGATCAAATCTCTGCCTAAGCTTATCGCGGAAAATAATCTTGCCGTCGATTTTTCACGTTACTTTCTTGCGGTCATTTTTGTAACAGTTATCTATCCGCTTATTTTTTCTGCCGTTTCGGATAAAATGTTCGGTAAATCAGAGCTTTCAGAAAACAAACAAAAAGAAAGCAACGTAAACGAGGAGCATTGATCTTTTCTATCTCCTGACATTTTTAACGGTTGAGCCGGCGCTTCTCGCCATGTTAGTTATTCATTGCTGTCCCCGTAACACTCTGATCTTTTCAGCTGAAATCCCGCCAAAGCGGATTATTTTAGTGCGTATAATCAAAACTCTTGACTTTTTCTTCCTGATGTGGTAATATTATGGTGTATTTGTAAGAAAATTTTGATCATGGAGGAGCAAATTATGAAAGTACGTATAGAACTTAATACCATGTCCGATGTCACCGACTTTGTTTCAATTGTAACTGCCGTCCCCGGTCAGGTTTACCTCAGCGACGGAAAGCATCAGCAAATTTGCGCTAAGTCTCAGCTCGGTGCTATCCTTGCAAAAATGGAGTGGGACGAAATCTACTGCCTCAGCGACGAAGATATCAGCGGCAGTATCGTTAAATGGATCGTCTGATCCTTCATCTTATCCTGAATTCCGACCGATATGCCCTGAAAGGCGTATCGGTATTTTACTGATACGGAGGTTTATATGCCGAAAAACGCGCTTAAAGCTCCTTTTGGGTTTTACAAATCGCTTATAGATCAGATAAAAACCAACAAAAAGGCTTTTGCTATCTTCCTGATACTGCGTCTCGCAGTCGTGATCGTCATCATACGTTGCGTTTTTGAAAAACGTTATGAATGCGTTTTTACAGGGCTGCTTGCTCTCCTTCTTCTTCTCTTGCCGGCTTTTGTTGAAAAACAACTGAAAATCGAGCTTCCTACCGTACTTGAAACCATTGCATATTTTTTTGTTTTCTGCGCCGAGATCCTCGGTGAGATCGCCAGCTTTTATACGCGCGTCCCATTCTGGGATACAATGCTCCACACTACAAGCGGATTTATTTTCGCGGCTTTCGGGTTTTGCCTGTTCGATATTTTGAATTCAAACAAAAAATTCAAATTTGAACTGTCACCGGTTTTCCTCGCCATGACTGCTTTCTGCTTTTCAATGACCGTAGGTGTTCTCTGGGAGTTTTTTGAGTTCGGTATCGACTGCTTATTTAACCTTGATATGCAAAAAGATTTTGTTATCAATAATTTCGGTTCGGTTTACTTTGACCCCAAAGGACTCAATACTCCGATACTTATCGACAAAATCGAAAAAACCGTTATCTACACGGCAAACGGTCAGCAGTTTACGGTAAGCGGCGGTTACCTTGACGTCGGCATCTACGACACCATGAAGGATCTGCTTGTTAATTTTGTCGGAGCGGTGATATTCAGCCTTTTCGGATTCGTCTATGTCAAACATCGCGGAAAAGGCGCTATTGCAAGAAGCTTTATACCGGTTCTTAAATCCTCACTTGAAACCGATCAGTTGAAAACTGACACAGATTCAGGCTCGGAGGTCTCCGCCTCACCGGTCTCAGAGGTCAGGCCGGAGATATCAGATGGCGCCCCCGACGTTTCACAGCTGACCGACGAAAGTGTTATATCCGGCGATCTTCCCGAAACAAAAGAACTTAATAACGATATGTCGGACGGTTCAGAATGCTTTTCAGAAAAAACAGATACCGACAAAAGCGTAAGTGATAGTCTCATTACAAATAAAAATACATTCCACGTATCCGGAAATAAAGAAACTGAATGTAACCCTCAAAACAAAAATCCGGATATATCGGAATGACGGCTTTGGACTGAGAGTCAACCTAAATAAATTCCCATATATTTAAAACACAGAGCAAAACGCTCTGTGTTTTTTTTATATTCGGCAAAAAGCTGTCAGATCAGATCACATAATCCGGCAGTCTGTGAAACTTTAACTGCGCAATATTCATTTAATGAATATAACAGCAGAAATGAGATCTAATGACATAATTTTGATCTGACGGTAAAAATTTAACTTCGAATTTGACCTTTATTTTACGGCAAAAATATAATATAAATTCAAAAATGAAAATTTGTTTTTTCATCAAATTTGTTGAGCAATAAAAAACTTTGCCGCTTTCCCCGCATTATTTAATTAACACTTTCCCGAAAAAAGCATAAATTATCACTGAAACAATTCCGAAAGGGTGATTTTATGAAAATAATTGTTCTGGCAGGCGGCAACAGCCCGGAAAGTGGAGTGTCAGTCTGCTCCGGTCTTGCAGTGGCAAAAGCTTTGTGTCTCGCCGGCTGCAAAGTTGCTCTCCTCCATCCGTCGCAATTTCTTGACCGTAACACTGACTACTTTTCCGATAACTTTTCCGTAGTTTCTGAAATATTCTCGGATTCTCTGAATTCCGGCAATTTTTCCGGCTACTACATATCCTTTGACGTTCTTTCATATTGCAGAAAATGCGACCGGGTTTTTCTGGCGCTCCACGGCGGAGACGGCGAAAACGGCCGTCTTCAAGCCGTCCTCCGAACTTACGGAATAAATTTTACCGGCAGTTCACCCGAAGCTTGTTTTGTTGCTATGGACAAAGTCAGGTCAAAACAGATTTATGAGTATGCGGGAATACTTACGCCATTGTTCACGGTTTTCAAAAAGGGGCAGCATTCTCTGCCGGTTCCGCCGCGTTACCCCTGCGTGATCAAACCCGCAGACGGAGGTTCAAGCTTTGGGGTTACCATCGCATACAATCCTTCAATGCTGGTTTCAGCCGTTGACAGAGCCCTTGAATTCTGCGACACAGTCATTATGGAAGAAAAAATTACCGGAAGGGAGTTTTCATGCAGTATTTTAAACGATCAGCCGGTCGCGGTTACAGAAATAATCCCGAAAAACAGTTTTTTTGACTACGAGAGCAAATACATCAGCGGAGCGGCAAGAGAGATAACTCCGGCTCCGATATCCGATATCCTGACCCACAAAGCGATGTCTGTCGCCTTGCGCGCCCACAAAGCACTGGGTCTTTCCAATTTCAGCCGTACCGACATGATTCTCAGCGAAAAATCAAATTTGTTTTACACACTTGAAACCAACACTTTGCCCGGCATGACCGAAACAAGTATATTGCCCGCCGCCGCCGCATATGCCGGCTACGATTTTCCGTCACTTTGCCTTGCTATGATGACTAAGCAACACTCAAACTGAACCGTTTTCTTACCGTTCCCTCCTCGTATTCGTCCGGCATACTTATTTCTTTGCCGGGGAAAAATTCCGACGAATCATAGTTATTGTAAGGAGAGGCGTATATCAAAGCATTTTCCGGAACTGCAAAATATGCGGAGCTCTCTTTGTTTACCGGACCGTGATTTCCGCATATAATTACTCCGCTCTCTGATATCATCTTTTCTGCGTCTGTATAAATATCCGACTCTGTCACGGAACTTCCCAGATATGTGATACGGCGCTCATTATGACAAATACTCAGCACTATTACAGGATGTGCCGACCTTTCGACAGCACCCGTTACAGTTGTCTGAATATTGACGTTTCCGAATTCAACCGCGTCGCCGCGGGTATAGAGCTGTATTTCCATTCCGAGTCCGAGCGCAACTATATTTTCATAAACGATACATTCGCTGTCGTTTTCCGGCAGGGGCAAAATAAGCTTTTTTATCTGTTCGCTCATACTTATTTTCTTTAACGTGCCTATGTGCGATGAATGATAGTGCGTCAGCATAACGGTGTCTGTTTCCGTCACGTAGTAATCTTCACCGGCGGTTTCCGTGCCAGACTCAGGCACCGATCCGGAGCCGTTTCCTATATCTATCAGCATCGTTTTTCCCTGCGAATACACTACGAAAATTTCAGAGGTTTTGCTTGCTATGTACTGTACCGAAACCTCATCTTTGTTAAATACCTTCCATATTTGTACCGACGAAACGAATACAATGGCAACAGCAAGAAAGCCTGTTATCACCGCAACAGGATTTCTGATCTGCGCCAACCAGAAGTAAACCAGTATGGCTCCGAGTAAGATAAGGCAAGGCACGAACGTCGGATATCTGAGTGAAATTGTAGTCTGAAAGGTATCAGACAGCCATTGCGCCGAATTTCTGAAAGCCGCATAAACGGATTCAGTGGCTGAGATAAGCAGATAACTTACACCCGGTATCCCGGAAAACAAAAGCAGAAGCAAACCGAGTACCATCGAGACAAAAACCAAAGGCACCGCAACCGGATTTACAAACACTGCAAAGAATGAAAATTCCGAAAAATAAACCGACAGCACCGGAACTGTAAAAAGTGAAGCACATACTGTCACCGCAACTGCATTGACCGCTTTTCTGCCGATCGCAAAAAATTCTTTCAGATCCCCTGCGCGCGAATTTCTGAGTAAAGCCGAGCCCTTTTCAACATAAGCCGCGCAAAGTACAAGTCCGAGCGTCGCAAAAAAAGAAAGCAGAAAACTGCAAGAACAAATAAATCCGGTATCAGCCGTACAAATGATAACGGCAGACGCCATAAGAGCTGTCAGCGGATCGCTTCTCCTTCCGGTGAACGCCGCAAGAAGACTTATGCAAAGCATAAGCCCCGCCCTCAGCACCGAAGGCGAAAAACCCGCCACAGCAGAATATGCAAGAACGAATGCGATTATCACTGCGCTTTTCAGCCTGCGTGAGGTTTTAAGTCTGTCGGCGGCAAATACGATAAAGCCGGAAAACAACGACAGGTGCATTCCGCTTATCGCAAGCACATGTGAAAGTCCCAGCTGTGTGACATCGTTGCGGAAGCTTTCGCTTATCCCGTTTTTATCTCCTATCATCAGTGCTTTTATGTATCCTGATGCTCCGGGTGACAGCAGACCGTCAAAAAGCGACGCCGTTTTTTCTCTTATCGAATATATGAAGTATTCGGCGCCCTTTTTTGCACTGTTGTCCACGCTTATGTAACTGTCAGCAGTTATTTCGGCTATTATTCTCTTTGAACGGTTGCTCAGCGTTTCTCCTAAACTATGACTTTCGGTTACCGGTTTTACAGTACCTTCAAACAATACGGTATCATAACCGACAAACGCTATTTCATCTGAAAATTCTATGTAAGCATAGCCTTTTACTTTTTTCTCACCTATCTCTTTCAGCTCGGCGTAATACATTGAACCGAATTTTTCATTATAAACAGTTTCCTTGATGACAGCTTTTACGACAGTACTTTCTCCGTCAACATTTTCTGCGGCAGTATAATGCGGCTTCTGAAATGCCGTCACTCCTACTGCAAACAAAATAACCGCGAGCATCAGATACGGAAGCGGATTTTCCGCCGGACTGAAACTGCGGTTTCTTTTCAGCATAAATGCCGCATATAATAAAACAAGCAGTGAATATACCGTAAACGAAAGTATATTCACTGCAAACAGAAATATGGCAAGAAGGCAGACAGATGCAAGAAAACAAAAAGGCCGGCAATAAAACGGCGTTTTTTCCAGAGGCTTCGACATCTTTTCAGAAAACTGCATCTTAACTTCCTTTCAGATTTATATTTTGTGGAGGCGCAATATGAAATCAGATCAAAGCAAAAGAACATTAGGCATAATCGGAGGTATGGGACCGCATTCAGACATAGCTTTTCTTGAAATGTTGCACAGCAGAGCAAATGCCGAGTCCGACTCAGATTACATACCCGTCCTGTATGACGGTAACTGCCGCCGTCCTGACCGCAGTGATTTTCTCACAAAAAAAAGCAAGCAGTGTCCCGGAAAAAGTCTGATAACTTCTCTTAAAAATCTTGAAAAATGCGGCGCATCGGTGATCGTCATGCCATGCAATACCGCGCACTACTGGTCAAAGCTCATCCTTAAAAACAAACGGCGGAAAACTGTTTTCATTGACATGATATCAGCAGTTACCGAATACTGCCGCGCCAACAGCTTTAAAAAAGTCATTCTGCTTGCGACCCCCGGAACCTACGAAAAAAATATTTACCGCAAATCTTTATCCGCTTCCGGAATCGAATGTATATATCCGGATAACGGAATCAGGGAAAAACTGCTGTCAGTCATCCGTGACATAAAGCGCGGGAAATCTGCCGATCTCAGCTTTCTCGACGACTTTGTCGCTGACAGCGGCTGCGACAAAGTGATCCTCGGCTGCACCGAGCTTTGCCTCGCCGGAAAAAATTCCGGAAATGCAGTTTACATCGACAGCCTGTCAGTGCTTACCGACAAAATTTACTCAGTCCTGATGAGAAAAACAAACGCATCAAAACAAAAAAGCAAAACTGAATCTTAAATCCGTAGCACCTCTTATACCGCGGCGTAATTCACCGCGGTTTTTACGTTTTCCGGGAGATACTTTTTTTCAGATCTTACCCGTAAAGCTTTAATCATGATTAAAATGGATGTTATTTTAAAGTGCGGATGATACTTTTTTCGGTCCGTTTCCGGTTTTACTTTACGGACATCAGTAGCTGACAGGCATATCGCTTACTGCGGTCGTATGCCGGACACCCTGTTTGTACTGAAACCTTATTTCAAGATATCGGCTCAACGTGTTATACCTTTCACACCGGCATAACGGAATACAGCTGTCCTATTCCGGCTTTACTCACTATTGTCTGCCGTTACTTATGTCCCGGTGAATTACAGATACAATTTCACCTGAATCCCTCAGATGCGTCGCAAGCGCCTCTGCAATTGTCACCGAACGATGCTTGCCTCCCGTACATCCTATCGCCACCGTCAGCTGTCTCTTTCCCTCCTCAGCATACAGAGGCAGAAGAAAATCAATAATATCGTAAAGCTTTTCAAGAAAAACCTTGGTTTTCGGCACTGCCATAACGTATTCTCTTACTTGCGGATCAAGACCGGTAAGGTTTCTGAGGCCGCTGACGTAAAACGGATTCGGAAAGCATCTCACGTCAAACACGAGATCTGCTTCTCTTACTATCCCGTTCTTGAATCCGAAAGAAATGATATTGAGCGTCAGATTTCTTTTTTTCTGATTTCCGCATATATCCTGTATCTTTTCCTTCATCTGGTGTACGCTGAGATATGTGGTGTCTATTATGTAGTCGGCTTTTTCAAATATACTTTCGAGCAAATGGCGTTCCTTTTCTATCGCTTCGCTCACCGGTATATTGTAAAGCGCCGACAGAGGATGGATCCTCCTCGTTTCTTTATAACGGTTGAGCAGTACCTCTGACGAACAGTCGAGAACCAGAACCCTGCATTCGTATCCACCCGCTTTCATTGACTCAACCTCATCTTCAAGCGGCTTGAAATTTGACTCTCCCCTCACGTCTATAATAAATGCCACGTTACTTCTTACCGAACCGGTCTGAGCGTAAAGCTCCGCAAATTTAGATATCAGGGCTACCGGCATATTATCTATACAGTAATACCCCATGTCTTCAAGTACTCCCTGTGCCACACTTTTTCCCGAACCGCTCATTCCAGTCACTATGAGATAACGCATTTCTATTCCTTTGCCTTTCGATTGCCTTTTCCTGCACCGCCGTACGGTACGTATTCTACCTCTTCAACAAGCCTTACGCCGCACTTTTCGTAGACTTTTTTCTTAACTTTGCGTGCAAGGGTAATTATATCGGAGCTGCGGCTCTTTCCGCTCGCGTTTATTATAAAATTACCGTGTTTTTCCGAAACCTGCGCTCCCCTGACTGCGCATCCTTTAAGCCCGCAAAGCTCTATCAACTCTCCCGCTGACTTTCCGCGGTAAGCCGCCTTGCCTTCACCCGGATCCGGTCTTTTGAAATAACTGCCTGCCGACCTTACTCCTATCGGTTGTGTCGCCGCTCGCTTTTTTTTGCTTTCCTCTGTTTTTTCCAGAATCTTACTTCGGTTACCGTCACGCACAAAGAAATATGCGCACAGCACTATCTCTCCCGATTTTCCCACGCTGCTCTTCCTGTATGAAAATGTCATCTCGTCACGGAATATCAGCCCGGTCTTTTCAATCTCCGGCAGATAAATGCTCAGTGCCGCAAGATTGTCGCTTATCTCACACCCGAACGCTCCGGCATTTGTGTACAAAGCGCCTCCGACAGTCGCCGGAATGGAACACAGCCCCTCAAACCCTGTGTATCCGAGGTTTTTCGCCGCAAGCGAAAGCGACGGGAGCCATGTACCGCAAGTCGCATACATAAGCACTCTTGCGCCTGTTTTTGCAAAAATCCGGCTTTCCTCCGCATTTCTCGGCTGTCTCAGAACACCTGACGCTCTTATTTTGACAGTCGATATCACTGTTCCGCAAAATCCTCTGTCATCAAATATCAGGTTTGAGGCGTTGCCTATTACCTTGTACCTTCCGTACTTTCCGGCTTCTCTGACCGTCATTACCAGCGTTTGTATGTCATACGGTGTCACATAAAATTCCGCCCTGCCTCCGGTCCCCATTGTAGTTACCATTGAAAGTGGATATTTTCTGTAATATTTAAGACTTCCTTTACTTTGCATTTCTTCTAAAAACCGCAAATATAAAGTATTCATCTCCACCGATTCTTTCTGATTTTCCGTCCCGTATTCTTATTATGCTGACGTTAACTCAGTCTGAAATTATAAACCTGTGATATACTTTCTTACCCTTTCTTACTGTCAATCCGTCTTCCAGCTGCTTTTCGCTTACCGTATAGTCAAAATCACTTACCTTTTCGTCTCCTGCGGTTATACCGCCCTGCGTAATCAGCCTTCTCGCCTCTCCCTTGGATGCCGCCAGCTTACCCGCAATCATCAGGTCTATTATATTCACCGCTCCGTTTACAAGCTGCTTGCGGCTTACCTCGGTTGTAGGCATATTTTCGGACATACTTCCGGCTCCGAACACGGCTTTTGCCGCCGTCAGCGCCTTATCCGCTTCCTCTTTTCCGTGTATAAGCTCTGTCACCTCATACGCGAGTTTTTCTTTTGCGCGGTTTATTTCACTGTCCCTGAGCTTCTCGTATTCGGCTATCTCATCAAGCGGCATAAAAGTCAGCAGTTTCATACATTTTATGACATCTGCGTCTCCTATATTTCTCCAATACTGGAAAAAGTCATACGGACTGGTTTTATCCGGATCGAGCCAGACCGCCCCTTTTTCCGTCTTACCCATTTTCTTTCCTTCACTGTTTGTGAGAAGATTGAAAGTAAGTCCGTAAACGTCTGCTCCCTCTTTTCTGCGCACAAGCTCAACTCCGCCGATAATATTTGACCACTGATCCGCGCCGCCAAGCTGAAGTTTACATCCGTAGTCCTTGTACAGCTTATAAAAATCGTAACTCTGCATGAGCATATAGTTCAGCTCGAAAAACGTAAGACCTTTTTCAAGCCTGCTCTTATAACATTCTGCGGCAAGCATTCTGTTTACCGAAAAGTAAACTCCTATCTCACGCAGAAAATCTATATAATTGAGCTTCAGAAGCCAGTCACCGTTGTTGACAAACGTCGCTTTTCCGTCGGAGATATCGATGAATTTCGACATCTGTTTTTTAAAGCACGCAATATTGTGCTCTATCGTCTCGGGCGTAAGCATTTTTCTCATGTCGCTTTTTCCCGACGGGTCTCCTATCATACCCGTTCCGCCTCCGAATATAGCTATTGGATGGTGACCGTGCTGCTGCATATGCGCCATTATCTTCATCTGCATGAAATGTCCGACGTGCAGGCTGTCTGCCGTAGGATCGAAACCGATGTAAAATGTCACTTTTTCGTTGTCGATCAACTTTTCAACCGCTTCGGCGTCCGTCACCTGCGCTATCATTCCGCGTTCGGTAAATTCTTTGTAAAGTCCCATTTTTTTGTCTCCGTTTGCTTTTGTATTTATATTTTATTTTTGTTTTTTTCTTTTATGACTCTTTTGAAGTTATGGATAATTTTTTCGCCCCGTCCAGCATTTCTCGCGCGGTTCTTCTCAGTGTTTCCGTTATTTCCATACCGCCCATTATCCGTGAAAGCTCCTCTACACGCTCATCATCCCCGAGCTGCCTTACTTTTGTTTCGTTTCTTCCGTCTGTTTCGGATTTTTCTATCAGGTAATGTGTATCTCCTAACGCCGCTATCTGCGCCGAATGTGTTACACAGAACACCTGACTTTTTCCGGAAAGCCTCTTTAATTTCAGTCCTATCTTCTGTGAAGTCTTTCCCGAAACTCCCGTATCTATTTCGTCAAATATCAGCGTTGAAACGCCGTCACAGTCTATAAGCACACTTTTCAAAGCCAGCATTACTCTCGACAGCTCTCCTCCCGACGCCACCTTTGCAAGAGGTCTGAGAGGCTCTCCGGGATTTGTCGTTATAAGAAACTCCACGGCATCACAACCGTTTGAAGAAAATCGCCTGACGGCATTTTCACTTTCAAGCGGTGTTACGCTTACAAAAAATTCCGCTTTTCCGAGATCAAGGTATCTCAGTTCCGCAGTTATTTCTTCCGACAGTCTTTTTGCTTCCTTTTTCCTGCTTTCACTGAGCTTATCTGCGCAGACCGCCGCCCTTTTCACCGCAGCGGACAGCTCTGTTTTCAGTTCCTTTATTCTTTCCTGCGCTCCCTGTATGCCGGCAAGCTTTGCAGCCGTCTCTTCTCTGTAACGAAGTACATCTTCCGTTGTTTCACCATACCTGCGCTGAAGTCTTGAAATGGTTTCGAGTCTGTTTTCGATCCTGTCTATCTCTGCCGCAGGATCGACGTCAGCCGCCCCGGCAAGTGAAAGAGCGCTTTCCGCCATGTCTTTAAGCTCCAACAGACACTCTTCCATCCTTTGGAGAGTTTTTTCTGCGTCAGGCACCGTATCGCTTATCTTTTTCATTGCCTCGCGGGCTCTTTTTATAAGTTCCGAAGCGGAATTACCGCCGTCGTCTCCCCCTTCGAGACAACCGTATATTTCCCTGCTGCACCGAACCGTTTTTTCATGATTTTTCAGTCTTATCAGCTTTTCTTCCAGCTGTTTTTCTTCCCCGGGTTTAAGTCTTGCGCTGTCTATTTCCTTGATTTCGGACGTGTATTTTGACGTAAGATATTCTCTCTCGCTTTCGCTTCGGCTTTCGGCTTTGATTTCCCTTCTGAGCCTCAGCATTTCAGCATACTCTTCTCCGTACTCTTTTTTCAGAGCATCATTTCCGGCTGACGCGTCAAGAAATTCTATATGCTTCTCCGGCATCAACAGCTGCTGACTGTCGTGCTGACCGTGTATATTCAGAAGTATTTTTCCGGCTTCCTTCAATGTACCCGCCGGGATAGGAACTCCTCCTATTCTCGCTCTTGTCTTGCCGTCATCGGTAATCACCCGTGACAAATACAGATTACCGTCTTCGTCGGGATATATGTCAAGCTCTGCCAGTTTTTCCAGTGCTTTCGCGGGAAGCTGACTGAAAACTGCCGTTACGGATGCGCTTTCCTCACCGCTTCTTATCATTTCTTTGCTGCTTCTTGCTCCGCAGACAAGCGACACTGAGTCTATAATGATCGATTTTCCGGCTCCGGTCTCACCCGTCAGTACTGAAAAACCGTCGGTGAAGCGCAGTGTAATATTTTTTATTACAGCTACATTTTCTATATGCAATTCAGTTAACAATTTCCTGTCCGCCTTTTCGTCTTCCTTTTATTTTCCCGACGCTGTTTCTTGCCATTGAACTTATTCAAGCGAATATGCTTCAATGCGCAAAAGTCAGGCTCTTACGAATTCTGAGCTACTTCGGATCCCGGCATTATTTTATATTCAGCAATCCTGAAAGTTCCATTGCAAACGTCCGGCACGATTCCGCCGATCTCAGGACCAGCATTATCGTATCATCGCCCGCTATCGTTCCTATTATTTCAGTCCACCCCATATTGTCAAGCGCCGCCGCTGCCGCCTGAGCCATTCCGGAGTATGTCTTCACCACTACAATATTTCCCGCGTGATCCACTCCGTTCACAGTTTCCCTCAGTATGTTAAGATACTTTACTGACGTTGTCAGATTTTCCTGTCCGGATACAACGTACTTATAGACACCCAGCCCGCATGACACCTTTGTGAGTCTGAGTTCCCTTATATCCCTCGATACCGTCGCCTGAGTGACGTTAAAACCCTGCTCGCGCAGCTTGTCGATCAGCTGCTCCTGTGTTTCCACTGTATTTTTCGATATTATGTCCAGTATTGCACTGTGCCGGTTCTGTTTCATCTGTTTTTGCTTCCCCCTTTGTGTTTACCTTTGCTTATTCCTCTGTCTCACATCTGACTTTTCTTGCGCAGCACTTCGTAAAATCCGTCTTCCTTTAACCTTATCATTCGCAGGCTTCTGCGGCTTCTGAACACTTTTGCCTCCGTACCGCTCCTCAGTGCCTGCGCCTCTCCGCCGTCCACCGTAAGCATACATTCCTGACTCTCCGCCGTAAGCGAAAGTTTGCTGTCCGGCGCAAATACAAGAGGCTTCGCACCGAGTGCCTGGGGACATATCGGCGTTACGCATATACATCTCAGTCTCGGATCTATTACCGATCCTCCCGCCGACATTGAATATGCTGTGGAACCCGTAGGTGTCGCTATTATCAGACCGTCTCCTCTGTATTCGTTTACGGTATTTCCGTTGCATTTCAGCATTATCTGCGTCATGTGCTTGTTTTTGGCGTGAAAGACTGCGTCATTCAGTGCGTAATACGACTTTCCTTCGATGTTTACCGCAAGCATCATTCTTTCCTCCTCACGGTAATTCCCGTCGAAATATCCGCGCAGCAGACCGATCTCCGACCAGTCAAGCTCAGCCATATATCCCACTCTGCCGAGATTAATACCAATCATCGGGAGATTGTGGTTTCCGGCAAGGTGTGCCGCTCGCATAATAGTTCCGTCACCTCCGAGGACTGCTATCACATCTGCTTCCTCAACCCTGTCTACGCATTTACCGCCGCATCTGTTTATTACCCCTGTCAGCTCCCGGCGGCAGACTCCGCTTTCATCCTTGCCTTTCCCGACAAATATATACATTTTTTTCATCGACTTGACTCCTTTGTCTGCTTTTTAAGCCGTATTCACTGCATAAAGAGCTTACTTCAAACAGATCGATCCCATGATGCCCTGCTGCGCAGGTGTTTTCATTATCTTTCCGGACCGTTCTCCAAGGAAATTTCACCAACCTTTTCCAAACCGTCGGGAATTTTTCCCCTCATCACAAAATATGCAAGAAACTCTGTATTTCCGTCGCCGCCTTTTATAGGTGATTCGCACAGCCCTTCTTGACTCAACCCATGGTCTGACGCCGCCGAAAGAACTTTGCTCACAGCCTCCGCACGGTATTCCGCCTTTCTGACTATTCCGTTTTTCCCTATATGTTCCTTTCCGCATTCAAACTGCGGCTTTATAAGCGTGATAAGCTTTCCTCCGTCTTTCAGGACTCTGACAACTGCCGGAATAATTGCCGTTTGTGATATAAAGCTGACATCCATTACCGCCACGTCGCATTTTTCCCCGAAGGTATCAGGCGTCAGCAGTCTTGCATTGAATTTTTCTATATTTTTCACCCTTGGGTCAGACCTGAGACTGGGATGCAGCTGTCCGCAACCGCAGTCGACCGCATATACTTTTACGGCTCCGTGCCTGAGCAGACAGTCTGTAAAACCTCCGGTTGACGCTCCTATGTCTGCGCACACTGTTCCCTTTACGTCTATACAGAACTCCGTAAGAGCTTTTTCCAGCTTATCTCCGCCGCGCCCGACATATACAGTCGATCTTCCTCTCAGCTCGACAGTATCTCCGTCCGAAATTTCAAAGGAATTTTTCTTTATGTTCTTACCGTTTACGTAAAGACACCCGCTTTTTATGTCGGAAGACGCTCTGCTCCTGCTTTCACAGTAACCGCGGGTATGCAGATAAATGTCCGCTCTCATGCCGTTCTTGACCTCAGCCACTCAGCTATCAGACAAAGGTTTCTGCTTTTTCCGTAATGCCTCACTGACTCCAACGCCTTATCCGTCAGTTCGTCTACATACTTCCGGCATTCATTTTCTGTCATAAAACTGAGGTAGGTTGTCTTGTTCTCCTCGCCCTTATCGAGAAGATCGTCAACAGCCTGAAAGGCAAGCCCGATATTCCTTCCGTATTCCCTTGCCGCCCTCTCGGCTTCTTTGTCACCGTTTGCCGCCGTAACTCCCATTACAGCTGCGCATTCCATCAGTGCCGCAGTTTTCAGCAAATTCATTTTCCGGTGAAGCCCGGCGCTCAGCTTTGTACTTTCACCGATCAGATCTATTTGCTGACCGCCTATCATTCCTCTTATTCCGGCTTTTTCCGACAGCTCGGTTATCGCTTTCAGCTTTACCTTGTCGCTCAGTGCGCCTGACTCAGACACTGTGCGGAATGCTTCTGTAAGCAATGCATCACCCGCAAGCAGAGCCGTAGCTTCACCGTACACAATGTGGCACGAGGGTTTTCCTCGTCTGACATTATCATTATCCATGCAAGGAAGGTCGTCGTGTATCAGCGAATAGGTATGCACAAGCTCTGTTGCCACCGCAAGCGGCAATGCGCTGTCTTCGCTTCCGCCGAGCATTGCGGCAAATTCAAAGGTAAGCGTCGGTCTGATACGCTTACCGCCCGACATTGCGGAATACAGACACGCTTCCCAAAGCACCGCCGTATCCCCGTCCTTTTCAGCGAAGATACGCTCTATCTCCCTGCCGGTCAATTCAGAATTCTTTTTCAGTATTGCTGTCACCAGTTCCATCCGGTTCACCGCTGCCCCCAAGTAACTTTATTTTCTGTTCAGCTCCTTCAAGCTGTCCTTTGCACAGTCGGATAAGCCTAACTCCTTTTTCGTAAAGCTCCATTGATCTGTCAAGAGACGTCTTACCTTCTTCGAGCAGTCTGACAGTTTCTTCAAGCTGTTCTATCGCTTCTTCAAAACTCGGTGTCTCTGCCTCGTGGTTATCGACTTTGTCCGTTTTGACGTTTGAAGGCTTTTTCTGTTTTTTTACCCTCTTTTCTTCCTTTGCCGTGTTTTCAGCCGGCGTCACTCCCGCCTCCTCCGGTTTTACGTTCACTTACGTTTACCTCTTTTCCTCACACTTTGTCTTATATTCAGCTGTTTTTCGGGTTTATCGCCTCAACTGACGTCACGTTCGCATCTACCTTACCGTCTCTCATTCTCACGCTGATTTTCTGCCCTGCCCGGATTTCCGATGCCTCTGTCAAAATCCGCCCGTTACTGTCAAACACCGCCCCGTATCCTCTCGACAGCACTGAAAGCGGGTTAAGCGCCGTTAATTTTCCGGCATATTCTGAGATTTTGCCGCATCGCTCCTTTAATGCGTATCCGATCGCCGCGTTCAGAGAACGTTCTCCGGAATTTACCACTGCAAGTTTTTCCTCTATCATGTCTCGCGGTGATCTCATTACCTTTTTCCCGGAAATCTCCGTCAACCTTCCGCTAAGCAAAGACAATTTATTTCCGATAGCTTTTTCTGCTCTTTGTCCGAAGGAATTTATCCTTACGGTGATTTCCGAGATCTGCGGTGTAACTGCTACCGCCGCTCCTGTCGGAGTTGCGGCACGTACGGAGCATACAAAATCGCAGATAGTGAAATCTGTTTCGTGACCGACCGCAGAAACATACGGGAGCATTCCGTTTGCGATCTCTCTTGCAAGCGCCTCGCTGTTGAACGCCCACAGATCTTCAATCGAGCCTCCGCCTCTGCCGATTATTACTACGTCCACCAATGCTTCTTCTTCAAAATATCTGACACCTCTGATAAGCGATCCTTCTGCCTCGATCCCCTGTACCGTCGCCGGATATATTACTATCTCCGCCACCGGCCACCTTTCCCCGGCGGTTCTCACTATGTCTCTCACGGCCGCTCCGGTAGGAGAAGTTATAACCCCTATCCGCATTGGGTAACGCGGTAGTTTTTTCTTGTATTTTTCTGAGAAAAGTCCTTCTTTTTCAAGCTTATTTTTCAGCTTTTCGTACGCTTCGTAAAGTGCACCTTTTCCGTCTGCCTCAATGGAAGAAACGACTATCTGATATACTCCGCCGGCTTCGTAAACGGTAAGTCTGCCGCCGGCTATTACCTTCATTCCGTTTTCCGGTTTTATTTTCAGATTTGACGCGCTTCCGGCAAATATTACCGCCTTTATCACCGATCTTTCGTCTTTCAGCGAAAAATATATATGTCCCTTTGTATTTTTCACACAGTTTGATATCTCACCGCGAATTCTGAGATTCCCGAAAACAGGTACCGAAGATATCATCTCTTTTACATAACCGTTTATTTCCGACACGCTGTGCACAGTTTCGGCAAACCGCTGCTCAAATAAACTACCGTTCAATCTTTTTACCCCTGCAAATATCTGCTTCGGCACAGCAGTGCCGTACCGATTGCGTTATCACCTGAATATTCTGCTTTTGAGAAACCGCAGTCATATCTGTTACGCAGTTCTGCCCTTATCCTCTCACAGGACATCACGCCTCCGGCATAAAGTATCGGCAGTCCCGGATATAATCCGATTAGATTTTCGCTGAGCCTTTCAACGGTCTTTGCGACGGCGTCAAGTGTAAACGCCGCAAGCTCTTCTTTCCGCATTCCGTGTGCGTACAGATTTGAAGCTGTATTTTCCAGTCCGGCAAAGTTGCAGTCAAGACCTTTGACCGATACCTTTATTCCTTTTGACTGTGAAATACCCGACGCACACCTTTCAAGCATTTCTCCGCAGGGAAAGTCAAACCCGAGCATAACTCCGACTCTGTCTATCAGCTGCCCGGCGCACAGATCGAGCGTACCTCCCAACCGAGTGATCCTGCCGCCTTCGTATAAAAGCACCTCGGTTGTTCCTCCGCTTACATGGAATGCCGCAAACCTGCCGTCCGATCTCTCAGTCAGTTCTCTGAACACCTTATTATTTTCACTGAAATATGCCGCCGCTTTTATATGTCCCGCCTGATGTGAAAACGGAAAGCTTTCTGCCCCGTACGCCGACGCTATGCTTCTCGCTACCGCAGCCCCCGCAAGAAAACACGGCATGTAAGATCCTTCCACATCACGCGGTCTTGAACTGTATCCCACTGCCGCCGGAATTATCCGACCTATCTCGCCCATCACTTCCGGCAAAGCTTTTACATGTTCAAAAAGCGCCTGACTCTGTCTCAGACCGAGCTGTCCGGATCCGACCGGCAAAAGTCTCCTGACGTTTTTTACCGGGTTCCCATCTTCGTCGCAGACAGCGACAGAAGTTCTGTAATTGGAAGTGTCTATACCGAGAAAATATTTCATTGGCATTTTCCCGCCGGACCGCTTTCAGCGTCCTTCTTCCTTTCCGCCTTTCAGCCCCTTCTTATCTGCTATGTCGTTCAGTATTCCGTTTATGAATTTCGGTGCTTTTTCATCGTCGTAGCGCTTTGCAAGCTCGACTGCTTCGTTTATGGAGACACTGAACGGTATTCCCTCGTCCCAAAGCATCTCATACACCGCCAGTCTCATTATCGCGAGCGAAACTCTGGACAGTCTTTCCAGTTTCCAGCCCTTAGAGCTGCCGGAAATTATTACGTCTATTTCTTCCTTTTTCTCCGAAATTCCTCTTACTGTCCTTACTATATACTCATCCGGGGTGAACTCCTGCATTTCAGATGTTTCATTTATCAGTGCATCAACTTCTTTATCAGTCTGCATAAGCATCTCATATGCAAGTACGAACGCACGTTCTCTCGCCTGCCGTCTGTTCATAAGTTTACCTTCATTCCCTACGTATTCTTTTTTATTATATAATACTTGCGCCCTTTTGTCAATAAGAAATGATTTATTTCAGCGCCCGTTTTAAAAATTATGATTTCATCGGTAACTGATTTTTTACCGAACGCCATCTTTTTTTCCCTGAATTAAACTTGACTCTTGAAAAACCGGCAGAAATGTGTTATATTACTTTCAGATGCGAGCGTAATTCTGATTTATCAGTACGGTATTCAGCATGCGGCGTACCATTCCCGTGAGGTGTAATATGAACGGTTTTATCAAAGTCAATCCATGGATATATCATCTGCCCCCGCCTGTGCCCGAATTCGGAGCGGGCGTCACTCTCGTTATCGGCGCAAACAACTTTCTCATAGACTGCGGAGCCTTTGACTATTCAGTGAGCAAATTTCTTATACCGGCTCTCAAAGCGATCAAATATGACCTCAAGGACATAGACTATCTTCTGCTGACTCATACCCACCCCGACAATATCGGCGGAATCCACAAGCTGAAACAGCTGGCACCTCACATAAGAATAATGACTTACGGATATCAGACTGACAGACTCAAAAACCCCTCCTACTATCTTCTGAACGCGTGGTCCGAGTTTCCGGATTATGCCCCGCCGTTCAGAGAACTCAAAGGTATTCTTGCTGACGGAACCGTTGATCCGGCTAACAGAGTTTTCTCAGACCTAAGACCTATCGTTTCGTCAGGTCATACCGTTGACTGTGTAAGCTGGCACCATGTCAAGAGCAATACCCTTATCTGCGGTGACGCCGTGCAGGGCGCAGGTACCGACGAAACCGGAGTTGCTTTCTTCACTTCACTTGAACTTTACAGAAATACCCTTTCGGATATAATTGAACTTGCTCCTGAAAATTTGCTTCCCGGCAGAGATTTCAGGTCAGCACCCAGCATAGTGCACGGTCAGGAAAATTCTGTCAGCGTTCTGGAAGACAGTTTCAAATTCACAGTCGAATACTCCGCTTTTATAGAAAAATATGCCAGGTATGCAAGGCGGAAAAAAGAGATGCTTGACGTCGCAGAAGTCGCAAAAGCCTATTATGAGGGCAGGAAAGAACCCCAGTTCCTCGGATACACCATGCAAACATTCAGTCTCTATCTGAAAGGTAAAAAATAGTCGTTTTTGACAGCCGAATGCAAATTTCAGACATTTATATCAACTTGATTTTTCCCGACTTTTATGGTATAATGTCCGGTGTTAAGTATACTGCACCTTTAGCTCAGATGGTAGAGCAACTGACTCTTAATCAGTGGGTCCAGGGTTCGAGTCCCTGAAGGTGCACCATTTTGCCCGAACCGGAAATTACGGTTCGGGCTTTTGTCTTTCCGGACGTCTTTTACTTGCATGAGCTTCACACAAGAAATTTTTCATCCGGACTTGCATTTTGCGTCGGTTTATTCAAATCCTGACAAGCTATGCTGAATCTAAAATAAAAAACTGAAAACGGGGGAACCTGAAATGAAAATCCATGAAAAAATCCTGATGGACAGGCAAGGTCTTGAAAAATACGGCCCGATCACGATAGTTGCTTTCGGAGACAGCGTAACTCACGGAGCGGTCGGTCCCGGAGAAATCGATTACGAAAGCGTTTACTGGAACAGACTGCGCAGGAAAATCATTTCTGTGCGGAATTATGTTCCGGTCAATGTCATCAACGCCGGAATAGGCGGCACGACAGCAGCCCTTTCAGTTGAACGGACCGAAAAACAGGTGCTGGTTCATAACCCGGATCTTGTCATTGTCTGCTTCGGTCTAAACGATGTTTGCGGGAATTTGACAGACTATACTTCGGCGTTGAAACAGATTTTCCGGAAATGCAATGAAAGCGGGACTGCGACTGTTTTCATGACGCCGAATATGCTCAATACTTATGTGGCGGAAGACACGGAGCCGCTTTACAGAGAATACGCCAAACTGACTGCTGATATCCAGAACAGCGGAAAAATGGATAAATTCATGCTAAGTGCTTGCAGATTGGCTGAAGAAATGGACGTAAGCGTCTGCGACTGCTATACGGAATGGAAAAAAATTTCCGAAACAGAAGATACTACTTTACTTCTCGCCAACAGAATAAACCATCCGGTAAGGGAAATGCACTCTCTTTTTGCCGACCGGCTTTTTGAGACAGTTTTCGGAAATACACAGTTTACCTCTAAGGAAAGCGACAGCACCATGCACTTCAACCTTAAAAAGGAGGAAAAATATGATTAACAGCTCACCCGCAGACGCCAATATTCTGTTTGAAAAAAAGCCGGCACGGTCCTTCGAGGAAGCTTACCCTCTCGGAAACGGCTGGTTAGGCGCTATGATCTACGGAAAAACAGATAAAGAAATAATTTCTCTGAATCACGATACCCTTTGGAGCGGTTATCCGCGCGGTAACAAAACAAGAGGGCAACTTTTCGATTCGCTCCGAAAGGCAAAAAAAGCTGTAAGAGATAAGGACTACCTACTTGCAGACAAAGAACTTTCAGATAATTTTTCCTGCTATGCTTCTGACGGCTATCTTCCGATGTGCGATCTTGAAATTACCTTCGACAAACCAAACGACAATGAAAAGACATGCAATTACAAAAGAAAGCTTGATCTGCGTAGAGCTGTCTTCTCTTCGACTTACAGAAAGGGCGTCCGGAAATTCCGCACAGTAGCTTTCATTTCATCTCCTGATAAAGCTTTGTTCTACAAATGTGAATGTTTGTCAGGAAAAACGGATATCGGAATAACACTCAGCTCGCAGCTCTGGTCAAAAACCGAAACAGATGTCACTTCCCTGAGAAAATCAGGCGGTTTTTCTGCGGCGGATATCCGTCTTTCAGGACAAGCCACAGTAAACTCACAACAAAATGTCGAAAGGACCGACCGTAAAAACATCTACGGCAACGGAAGCGTTGAAGAAAACGGCATGAAATTCATATGCGCCGCTTCGGTTATCTCCGACGGTAAAATAACACTTAACGGCAACTCGGTCTCCGTCAGAGATTGTACATTCGCTGAAATACGTCTGACTGCCGCTACATCATTTGCAGGATATGCAAGACACCCTTTTTCTGAGGGCAGGGATTGCCTCACAGAAGTCAAAAATGCTCTTTCTTACGCTGATTCAGTGACTTTCAGTGACGCAAAGAAAAAACATATCAAAGACTACGCAAAATATTATTCAAGGGTTTCCGTCAACACCGGGAGCAGCCGTAAATCAAACGTTCCCACTTCCGAAAGACTCGTTTCGTTTTCAAAGGGTGAGCAGGACATTTCTCTTCCCGTTCTTCTATTCAATTTCGGCAGATATCTGACCGTCTGTGCCTCACGTCCCGGAACTCAGGCTATGAATCTGCAAGGAATCTGGAACGATAAATTTTTTGCCCCGTGGCACTCAAACTACACAGTCAATATAAATACCGAGATGAACTATTTCCCGACCCTTGCGGTTAACCTTGCCGAAATGCAGGAGCCGCTGAATAAAATGGTAGTCGAGCTGGCGGATAACGGCAGGATAACCGCAAAAAAATTTTACCGCTCAAACGGGTGGGTTTGTCACCACAATACCGACATCTGGCGCCATACCCAGCCGGTTTCCGGGATGGCTTGTTATCTGTTCTGGAATGTTTCGGGAGCCTGGCTTTGCCGCCATCTGTACGATTACTATCTGTATACTCTTGATAACTCCTTCCTGAAATCAACTGCTTATCCCGTAATACGTGAAAGCGTCAGATTCTACCTTTCTCAGCTTGAAGATTCCGACGACGGTTACAGAATAATTTTCCCGTCCACGTCACCCGAAAACCGTTATAAGTACCGCGGAGGGCTTACTGCCGTTTCCGAAACCGCCGAAATGACCATGTCAGCCGTACGTGAGCTTTTCGGAAATTACCTTAAAACCGTCAGTATTCTGAATATTTCCGACGACCTCACCGCGCAGGTTCGGGAAGAATATCCGAGACTGCGCCCGATAATGATCGGAAAAGACGGACGGATACTCGAATGGTACGGGGAACACGAAGAAAGCGAAATCCGTCACAGGCACATCTCACATCTCTATGCACTTCATCCCGGAACAGAAATAACTCCTCTTAAAACACCACAGCTTGCAGAGGCGTGTAAGAAAACACTTGCCGCACGGGGAGACGAAAGCACCGGGTGGAGTATTGCCTGGAAAACCAATATGTACGCAAGACTCTGGGACGGCGAGCACGCACTGTCGCTTCTCAAAATACAGCTCCGTCCTTGTTTAAGCACCGGTGTAAACATGACGAACAGCGGAGGAACATACCCGAATATGTTCTGCGCTCATCCGCCCTTTCAGATCGACGGAAATTTCGGAGCTACCTCGGCGATAGCCGAAATGTTGATACAGTCCGATGAAAACTCCGTATTTCTGCTCCCGGCAATGCCTTCCGAATGGAAAAATTTGAGTTTCAAAGGGCTTTGCGCAAAGGGACGGCGCACAGTTTCACTCATCAGGGAAAACGGTGTCACACTGTTCTGCAAGATCACCGGAAGCCAACCGGAAAGAATTTTCCTTGAAGGGAATGACGTCACGGCAAAATTCAAAAGAGAGGGCAACGCTTCAATATTCCGTTTCACTGATGATGTCTGATTTTTCGGATAAATTCACTTGCAATTTATGTATTCCGGATACAGAACACGGGTATATCATTCCATGCCAACCATGAAACCCATCGTACTCAAATGTCCGTGTGTTAACCCGGTATGACCGGGACTCGTTTAAAGAACATTTTTGTAAAATCGGTTTTTCAAGATATCATTGCTTTATAGCAGAAATTTCATCAGTTGCAGTCGCTCTCATTCTCCGAGGCACAATTTAATTAAGGAACTTTGTAAATACACGGACTGTAATGCACCTTGCTTTATCCTGACTTACTGTTTAGATTTAACATATATCGGATAATCGCAAAAAACTGAGGGTGTACATTTACTTTTGCAGCCTGTTGCACCGAAATTTTGTACGACAAAATACATAATTAAAAAGCCGCCAAACTCTCTGTTGGCGGCTTTTTCCGTATTTTTCATTCGTTGCTGTACCGGACGTCCTGATTGATTTCAGAAACGCTGTCCATTATTGATCCTTTACTCAGATCCGAACCCTAACTGTTCGTTACGATTTTCCGGGCAAAAACTGATTTTCGTATTCCTGCACTTTCTCTTTTTTTCTTTTCATCAGGAAAAGTGCTGCCGAAACGGTGACAAGAAGCACAATGTATGCCGCTGCAAACACTGAAACCGAAATAATCATCACCGAAGACTGCGCGTAAAAATATTCAAGAGTAGTCAACCACATAAGTACAAATCCCGCTGCAAGCACCGTAAAATTCAAAAGTATTTTCAGCACCTTATTGATTTTCAGTCTGAACACCAGCAAAGAGCCGGTAATAAATGCGGAAGAACCCAGATAACGCAGATAGTTCCATAGCGTCGGCGCCAACGGTGTTACAACAGTTGTGTATGTCGTTTTCTGGACCCTGTCATCCAGCCATTCTTTATTTTCGTTCAGCCTCACGATGACTTTAAGGTCTATCAGCTCACCCATGATTATAGAATAAAGCGAAAGCGTAAACAGAATCACGGCAAACACGCCGAAGACATTAAGGGCTTGACATTCTATGAACGCAACCTGCTTTTTTTTCCGTAATCCGTCCGGTAAAACCTTTGAAATCAACTTTATCAAACCGTATATTACAAAATACACGACACCGTAAACTATCACCGCAAAAAGCGAAACAATAAAATTGCCGTCCGAAACAAACCCGCTCAGCACCAATATGAACAGATAAAAAGCAACGGCTGTCACAACAAAATGCGCAAATAACTTGAAAAGGGTACTGTGATCAGTTCTGAATATCAGCCCGGTGATAAAAAACACTGCCGAAAAAATAAACATTCCGAAAAGTAACTGGATCGGCATTGCGTATCCACCCGGCGCAGATGCGTCCACTGTGGTCTTGCCGGTTTCGCCGTCATAAATTTCCGTTATGACAGTCTTGGTCTCAGTCACATTCACACCCGCCGACATCGCGCCGAGCATGAAAACAAAAAGCATTACCGCAAAAAGCGCACACGCCGGAAGAATGATCTCCCGGACAACGCTTATTCCTTTATTCCCGTTTTTACTGAAATATGCCATCTTTTATTCCTTCCGCCGGAAATTTCATTCACCCGCTCCGGCTCATAAGGATTATAACATTATCACGCCGGTATTTTGTTAATTTTTTTTTTCCTAATGCGAAATATTTTTACAGTTTGCCGGTCAGAATTATTCACCAAAGGTATTATTTCCCACAAAAAAGTTATTGACTTTCCTTTCTGTTGATGTTATAATCAGTTTGTGGTTTTGTTGCTTTGTTAATATTTTACGGCAAAGCTCTTAACCCCCTAATTTGAATTACAGCGTTTTATCGCCTGTCAGGCATTACAATCATCGAAAGGAGTAAAAATGATATTTCTGTCTATCATAGTTGCGTACGTGGCGGTCTGTATACTTTGGAGTGTAATATTCAAATCCACACTTTACATCCGTTTCGTTTCAGTGATAGCTTCGGCTGTACTCGCTTTTGTCGCTACCATTGTTTTCAAATCTGTTGCGGATGCCGACACACTGACCGAAGTCATCACTTTGATGAAAAACGTTGGTTTACCGGTCGATATTCTTATTGAAAACTCGTACATATACGGTGATGTCCTTGTTAAATTTCTTGCCTCGCTCGTCGCACCTGTCATTTTCATTGCGCTTTTTATTACGTTCGACATACTGTTTTTCTTAATCAGGGTTGTCATCTTCGTGTTCAAAGCGATAATCTTCAAACCCAAAAATAAGCCCGGCATCGCAAAAAGAGTGGCGTTCGGCGCCGTTCAGGGGCTTGTAACCGTTTTCTGCTTTCTGTTGCCTGTTACAATCTACATCGGGATAGTCTCGGATATCTCAGATGAAATTCCCGAACTCACTTCTTCACAGGAAAATGTCCGGATCATCACAACCGCCGCAGAAAAAGCAAATAACTCCTTAGTTTTGAAATCCTACCGTACGCTGGGCGGAAACCTCGCCTGTAACGCTTTGACAAGCATTAAAGTAACGACAAGTAATAATACAGTTCTGAAAACAACTGTCAACAAAGAAATAGGTGCAATGACGGAATTTTATGTGGACATAACAAAACTCGGTAAAACGCCTGTCGCAAATTACGGAGACGCCGAAATAAACGCTCTGAGCGAAATCGGTCTGACTGTCAAAGATTCGGAGGTGATAACCGAGATAGCGTGCCATATTCTTCATGAGGCAACTGATGCTTGGATAAATAACGAGACTTTTTACGGAATCTCGAAGCCGGAGCTTGACCCTAAGCTCGATCCGCTTGTCAATGCACTGATAGAATTACTCAACGCCAGCTCAGAAAATTCCGAGAACTTTAAAGAAGACCTGACTACACTTACCGAGGTAATTGAACACCTTTACAAAACAGGTGTGCTTACCGCAGTCTCTTCGGAAACCGACGAACTGATTGCAACCCTGCAAAAAGACGGCGTTATGAGCGAGCTGATTTCCATTGTGAACTCAAATTCACGCACAAAAAAAATAATTCCTGTTGTAACCAACCTCGGAATGACACTCGTTGCGGATTCACTTGGCATTCCGAATATCGACGATGAGGCTTACAACGACTTTGTAAGCGCTATCAAAGATGACTTCGTGTTGAACAGCGGAAAAACCAAGGAAGAACGCATCGAAAGTATGTCGGATACCATTAACAGAACACTTTCAGATAATGGCTACGAACAGCTCGGTGATTTTGAACTCAACATAATCTCAGAATCGATTATCACTTATTTTGACAACGGCGGAGTGCTTCCGGATAATCTTACAGAGGAAGACATCGCTGCTTTCCTTGGCTTGGTATGCGGTAACTGAACTGAGTAGGACTACACATTATCGGCTTAATATGTCGCTTTTTATGAGCAGTTATGATTTTCCATGGTAAGTTTATATCTGCTTACGATAATTCTGCCCGAAGTAACCGCGGCAAAAGTTATAGCCACAGTACCGTACTGTGATTTAGTGATTTTTCATTGATAATCAACCGATTCCGACAAGCGCTTTATGTTCTGAACTTCAACATACGCCACGGAAATGAAAACTTTACGTTACGGTACGCCTGCAATGCTCGGACGCTTTACGTCCGAACTGATTACAAATTCGGTGAATACGGAGACTTTAAGTTTCCTGTAAACAAAACAGCAACCGGGAACTTTCCGGACTTGTCTTTCGCACCGGTAATTTGTTTTTGTCCGGAAGATTTCAAAAAAAGACTGTTTGTCGGAATTACAGCAGACATATGCCGGAGCATAGCTCCGGCATATGTCTTAATAGAAGTCCGAATCACGGCAAGGGTGCAAGTATGAAAAAAACTCAAAAAGAAACAAATCCATTTCCATACTCCGATTCAAATAAAAGATACTATACCATGGATTATTTCATGAGACAAAAATTCGGAAAAAAAGCCTGCAAAATACCGATAGACGGTGGATTTTCCTGTCCGAACCGGGACGGCACAAAAGGTTTTGGAGGATGTATATTCTGCTCGCCCTCCGGGAGCGGGGAATTCACCGGATCAGGATGCAACATTTCCTTGCAGATAAGTCAAGGCGCGGAAATGATGCGAAAAAAATGGCCTGACGCTTTACTTATACCGTATTT
Source organism: uncultured Clostridia bacterium (assembly GCA_944381095.1). Lineage (GTDB taxonomy): Bacteria > Bacillota > Clostridia > Oscillospirales > CAG-272 > SIG673. The sequence continues at coordinate 26,611 of CALWJW010000016.1, forward strand.
TCAGTCATTTACCAATACTTACGCACCTCTTTCGGTACTCAAAGAAAAATATTCGGAAGCACTGAGCCATCCCCTTTCAAACGGTCTTTGCATAGCCACAAGACCGGACTGTATCACGTCTGAAATCGCTGACTATCTTCGCTTTCTTTCACAAGAAAATTTCATTATGGTCGAACTCGGACTCCAAACAAGCTCTGATAAAACGGCAAAACTCATTAACCGCTGCCATACAACCGACGAATTCATAAGGGGATACAACCTTCTGCAAGGCGTTTTCACCTGCATACACATAATCAACGGACTTCCCGGTGAAACTCATGAAGACATGATGCAGACAGCAAGGTTCTGCGCTTCGCTGAGACCCGACGCGATAAAAATACACATGCTTTACATTGCAGAAGGAACGCCTGTTGCAGAATTGTACAAGCAAAACCGCCTGAATATTCTGTCACGCGACGAATATGTTCAGACGGTTTGCGATCAGCTTGAAATTCTGCCTATGTCAACAGTCATCGAAAGAGTTACCGGTGACGCGCCAGGCAACACTCTTCTTGCTCCTTCCTGGAGTAAAAAGAAACTGGAAGTGCATAATGAGATTGATAAGCTTCTGTTCCGACGAGACAGCTTTCAAGGTATTCACTGCTCATTATAACTACCCCTTTCAGACTCGGCAGATAACTCACCGGATTTACGGTAGAACCGTTTTTCCTTATTTCAAAATGAAGATGCGCTCCGGTCACATTTCCGGTAGCTCCGCTCAGCGCTATATATTGGCCCTTATACACCCTTGTTCCGCTGCTTACAGCTATTTTACTGAGGTGTGCGTAGTATGTATAATCGCCGTTGTCATGCTTTATCTTTATGAGATATCCGTAGCTGCCGTTATATCCGGCAAAAACCACTTCGCCTCCGTCTGACGCATATACCCATGTGCCGCTCGAAGCCCTGAGATCCACTCCCAAATGAAAATCATAATATCCGTTCAGCGTTCTTCCACCGTACGATGACGTGATATACACGCTGTTTAACGGCCACGCGTAACTTCCGGTAGAAGCTGTTGACTTCTTTGTTCCGACCAATATCACCTCATTAACAGCATCTTTTGTCACATTTTCTTCAAAAACAACTTTTCCGCTTTCGACTCCGTCAACATATGTAACATGATAGGTTATATCTTTCTCTCCTTTTTCACCTTTCACCGAAACAACTTTTGTACCCTCGTAATATGCCGATGAATTTTTATACACAGTCTCAAACGAAATATAGACCTTGTCTTTTTCGCTTACCGTTATCGAAAAGGATATGCTATCACCGTTTTCTTCATAGTACTTTATCATATCTTCCGTACTCATCAGACTTTCCGGGTCACAAATAGCTTTATCAACCTCAATTTCGCTGTTTATTGTGACTTTGATTATTTCGGAATTCTGATTTCCGTACTCCTTTATTTTTTCGGATTTAATCAGTTCTTTGAAAGCTTCTATCTCTTCCTTGCCTGATATGTATCCGATTTCTTTGCCGTCGACACGTATAAGATAAGCTTCTATTCCGTTTTCGCTTGCGGCTCCGTCGCCTTCCTTTTCAGAACATCCGAATGTCAATCCGACCATGAATAAAATCAACAAGACAAACAAATTCTTCTTTACCATTCAGGTAATCTCCTTTCATCAGATTTGTCCTTCAATAGAACGCAATAAGTATAACACATGTAATGAAAAAGAGCAATATATTTCAGGTTTTTGCCTGAAACTCCCGTAAACAAATATCATATAAGGAATTTATTACCTATGACTGACAGGCAACCTTATCTTCCGAAAATTCTCGGACAAGCATTGCTTACCCAGCTGCTTTTGTTTATGACTTCCTCGCTAATCATAAGTTATTCTGCATATTTTGAGTTGAATCAGACGGTGTTGACAGTTATTTCTTCGGTACTCGCCGTTCTTACATTCGGATTACCCATCCTTTTTTACTGTAAGTGCACGCGCATCAAAGTTTTTTCTCTCAGACATACCGCTGACCCAAGGCGCCCTCTTTCTTCTCAAAAACTGATACTTTTGTTTTTCGCCGCCGTTTCACTTACTGTTACGGCAGTCAATCTGTTCGGAATGCTCAGCGAGGCGCTGTTTTCCATGTTGGGGTTCACAGCGACAGAGTCGGAAATGAAAAGCATACCTCTTTTTGCAGCTGTTTTTTTCAGAAATGTGATTATCGCCGCTTTTTTTGAGGAGCTGCTTTTCCGAGGGGTCGTGTTACATTCTGCGTCAGGGAAAACAGCGGTTTTCAAAATTTTTATTTCCGGCTTGCTTTTCTCGCTTATGCACTGTGATTTTACTCAGTTTTTGTATGCTTTTGCCGCGGGAATCACGATAGCTTTTTTTGCTTTACTCACCGGTTCTCTTGTCTTCGCAGTTGCTGTACATTTTTCACAGAATCTGATAACTTTCATATTTACAGTTATTTTTTCAAACTCAAACAGCAAGTTTTACAATAGTGCGGTTACATACTCATTCCTGTTTTTTGCAACTGTTTCGGTAATTTTCATATTCCTTATATGTTTTTTCAGACCTTTGAAAATCTATATTCGTTCACAGCTATGTCAAGGTAACGGTATAAGTGCCGCCTCCGAAGTTTCTGACGAAATTCAGAAAGCTGACGGAAAAAATGAAGCTTTACGCTTCCGGATACACAATGGCGATAAAAATTCAAAAAATCCATTCTTTTGTCCCGAAATCCGTGTTTACATCATCGCCTGCGTCACTTACGCGGTTGTAACTCTTTTTTTCTGAAAGACCTTTCAGCAGTAATCAAACATCGCTGTCGGTATAAAATTGAAATCAAATAATTTAATCTTTGAACGAAAGGTATCGTTTATGCCGTACTCTATAAAAAATACGGAATTTATGCTGGAAGCACTGAGTCTTGCCAGGCTCGCCGCTTCTAATGGAGACGTGCCGGTCGGATGCGTCATTGTACGTGACGGTAAGATAATTTCCGTAGGCTACAACCGCAGACAGTCGGACAATAATGCGGTAGCACATGCTGAAACGGAAGCTATAACTTCCGCATGTCGCTTTCTCGGAGGTTGGAGATTGCCACGCTGCACCATGTTTGTGACTCTTGAACCCTGTCCTATGTGCGCAGGTGCGATAATAAATGCGCGGATCCCAGAGGTTTACATTGCCGCTCACGATTTCAAGTCAGGAGCATTCGGTTCTGTACTGAATTTATGTAATTATCCGCTTAATCACCGTCCGAAAATTCATTACGGATTACTTGAAAATGAATCTGTCGTTCTTTTGCGGAGTTTTTTTCTCAAATTACGTAATAACTGAGCTCTGCTTTCTGTTTGCGTGATTTTAAGATACGAAAATGTAATTACTTACTTGATTTAAAGATAAATATAATTCCTTTTGCGTAATTTATAAGATGCAGAAATGTATTTCAATATATGTGATTTTATAATGCGGAAATGTATTTACTTTATGCTTGAATTCCGTTCACTTATTTACTGATTTGATTTACATTGATTTAAAATTGTTTATAAACAAGTGATATAAGTTAACTATTGCTATTATATAGAGATTTCTTTTAATTCGATTTTTTACTACGATATTATACTAATTCGTCAAAGTAAATGTTTCAGTCAGTGAGTCCCTCGTAAACAAAAGCGCAAAGTTAACAGAAAATGCTTTTCAAGTCTAAAACTTAATGTTAGAGAAGCTGACATTTACGGCACATTTTCAGCTGTTACACTGATTACCGAAAAGGAATTATTTATAAGTAAACAAAAAACCCTTGACTTTGGTTTTGTTTTGCTTTATAATAGTAATGATATAATTTTTTGAATATCCGAAAGGCAGTTACCAATGTCAATGCAGTTTGTAAGAAAATTACCCATTCCTCTTGAAACGAAGGAAAAGTATCCTATCACGGAAAAAGCTGAGGAAGCAAAGATCCTGAGCGATATTGAAATCAAGAAAGTTTTTTCGGGTGAGTCGGACAAAATGCTGCTCATCATAGGTCCTTGCTCCGCAGATAATGTAGACTCGGTCATGGACTACGTTTACCGTCTGAAAAAAGTAAGCGACCAGGTAAAAGACAAAATTATCATAATCCCGAGAATTTACACGAATAAACCGAGCACTACCGGCGACGGATACAAAGGTATGCTCCATCAGCCTGACCCGAACTCAAAGCCTGACGTATATCAGGGAGTTCTGGCGATCCGCAGCCTGCACACAAGAGTTCTTACGGAAACCGGCTTGCCGACCGCTGATGAAATGCTTTACCCGTCTAACTACCGTTACCTTTCTGACCTTATTTCATATGTAGCTGTCGGCGCAAGATCTGTCGAAAATCAGGAACACCGCTTGGTCGCCAGCGGAATCGACGTGCCTGTCGGCATGAAAAATCCCACTTCCGGAGATCTTTCAATCATGATGAACTCTATCACCGCCGCCCAGCACCCTCATTCCTTCATCTACCGCGGATGGGAGGTCAATACTGACGGAAATCCTTACGCTCACGCTATACTGAGAGGTTATGTAAACAAACACGGGCAGTCGATTCCGAATTACCACTATGAAGATCTTATCCATTTGTCAGAGTTTTACTCGAAAACTAATCTTGTCAACCCGGCGCTGATCGTTGACTGCAATCACAGCAATTCAGGAAAAATGTTTGAAGAACAGCCGAGAATAT
>CALWJW010000017.1 GCA_944381095.1 uncultured Clostridia bacterium
GACCGTTATTTTTTCAAAAATAACAGCAGTTTCGTCTATGTATGTTGTGTAAGTTTTTTTCATTCCGACAGGAGAACAGCCTCCTCGAACATATCCCGTCAGATCTCTCAGTTCCTTTACCGGGACCAGTTCCACTCGTTTATTTCCGCTCGCAACTGCACATTTTTTCAGATCAAGTTCTGTTGCACAAGGTATAACAAAAACGATCACTCCTGTTTTATCGCCCTTTGCCACCAGAGTTTTGAAAACCGTGTCCTCGGGAAGTCCTATCTGATGTGCTACATGGACTCCGCTCAGATCGTTTTCATCCGGCTGGTATTGATATGCCTCATATTTTACACCGGCTCTGTCAAGTATTCTCATTGCGTTGGTTTTACTGTTCACTGTATTTACCCTTTTATCTGAACTTTTATTCAGCTTCACTTTCCGGTTTTTGCCTTTCGGTTTTAAAATTATCCGTTATCGATTCCATTCGTTGCTTCAATCGTAAATTTCTTTACGTCAATGCTTTTCTTTAACGTCCTCCCCGACCGACCCGCACTTTATGTTATCCCAATACTTTTTTGCTGTTTGCTCGGCCTTGTTTTCGCCATACTTGTAAAATACAGCTTCCTTTAAGTCATCCGGAAGATACTGCTGCTTTACGTAATGTCCGGGGTAATCATGCGGGTATTTATATCCTGAAAAATTATTGACCGGTCTGAGATGTGCCGGAAGATTCTGACCTTTTCCGGCTGCAACTGCTTCAATAGCTTCATTTATTGCGTTATGCCCGGAATTTGACTTCGGCATCGTTGCCATAAGTATTGCCGCGTCGGCGAGCGGCAACCTTGCTTCCGGCATTCCAAGCTCCTTTGCGCTTTCGACACAAGCCCTGACTATCGGTATTATCTGAGGATAAGCAAGCCCTACGTCTTCCGCAGCCATTACCTGAAGTCTTCTGCACGCTCCGATCAGATCCCCGCCTTCAAGTATTTTTGCAAGATAGAATACAGCCGCATCCGGATCGGACCCCCTAACCGATTTTTGAAGCGCTGACAGCAGATCATAATGCACTGTTCCGGAAGCATCGAAATTTCCGACTACCTTCGGCATTATTTTGCTTATCTCATCCTTCGTTATTGCATCGTCACTCATGTAATAGGAGTTTTCTAGTATGTTCAGCGCTCTGCGTACGTCTCCGGCGCCACTGTCCGCTATAAATTTCAAAGTCTCAATGTCTGCCGTTTTTTCAGCACCGTTTTCACTATTCAGTACTTTCATGCCTTTTTCAAGCAAAGGTATTATATCTTCTGAACTCAGCGCTTTGAACTCAAATACCATTGACCGCGACAGTATCGCGTTATAGACATACATATATGGATTTTCGGTAGTTGAAGCAATAAGTGTAATCCGACCGTCTTCGAGAAATTCAAGCAGACTTTGTTGTTGCTTTTTGTTGAAATACTGAATTTCGTCAAGATAAAGTAATATCCCGTCTCTTCCGAAAACAGAATCAGTATCGGAAACAATTTCTTTTATGTCGGAAAGACTTGCCGTTGTAGCATTCAGTCTTCTTATCATCCGTTCGGTTTCTCCGGCAATAATATTTGCCGCACTTGTTTTTCCGGTTCCCGGAGGTCCGTAAAAAATCATGTTCCCGATAAATCCACGGTTGAGCATCTTACGTATGGCTCCGTTTTCTCCGAACAAATGCCTCTGACCTGCCATATCTTCAAGTTTTTCCGGTCTTATTCTGTCCGCAAGCGGTGACATGTGTAAAGTTCCCATTTCTTTTACCTTCCAAAACGTTTTCCTTACCGGACAATTATATCACTTTCCGACTCTCTTTGTCAAGTACAGGCGTTTGCTTCGTTCATAAAAAATTTATATATCAAATTTTCTGAAAAGCATTGATTTTCGGTCCTTTTTGTGCTATAATATCGCCACTGCCAGTGGAGAAGTACTCAAGTTGGTGAAGAGGCGCCCCTGCTAAGGGTGTAGGTCGGGAAACCGGCGCGAGGGTTCAAATCCCTCTTTCTCCGCCAAGCGTAACGCTGAACCCGATCGGTTTCGGGCTCAGCGTTTTTCAATTTTATTAGATAAACTTTTTCTGTCTTTTATTGCTTTAATAAATGTCAGTATAGGTTACCGCTTTTCCCGAACGACGGAAAATACATATAAAGTCGCCGCTTTTCAGATATTCGGACAAAGAGAAAGGGTAAAGATGAAACTTGACAGTTTTTCAGAAACAGAAGAAACAATAAGTTTCTATACACGTAATGACTTTGCAATCATAAACGCATTGCTTGCCGGCGATACTGACAGCCTTTGGAGCGGTGCACGCGCCGCATATAACGACAATAAAAATATAATTGAGGAATTCAGAAACGGACAGCGTACAGTCAACAGCGATTACGACATAAAATGGATAGAAATCCTTCAAAAACGTCTGATTTCTTCTTTGGACAGGGAGTCCAAAGAGAAAATTATAAAAACAGCGTGTAAAGATATAGATAATATTCTGAACGCCATGCGTCCCGCTGAGAGAAAAATGCTGCTGTACAGGACCGCTTGGGACGACTGTGCAAATTGTGCCGGAAACTGTTTTCCGTACTCTCACCAGTATAAATCGCTTCGACTCAGAGTAAACGATTCAGTTACGATAAAAACAATATCTTCCACTTCGGTCACGCCATACATGGAAAAAAATGCTGACAAAGCTTTTTACAGGTATGAAATCACCGTTCCGGCAGGAAACAATATCCTTGAACTTGATAAATTTGTCTGCCATAATGAAAACGGAGAGGTTCTTTTGCCTCCGATGAAATTCAAAGTGACGGATATTATCATGACCGAAAAGGATAACTGCAAGGGAATCATTAAAATCGAGTATTCGGAACAGCTTCACATAAAATTCAATGTTTCAGATTATTTGCCTGCATTCAAGGTTTGATTTTTATTTTTGGAGAAAATCGTCTGCCGTCCGGATTCTATACCGATCCGGTCATATTCTGCATACAAAAAATCCGGTTTTTCAACCGGATTTTATTGTTATTCAATCATTATCAATTTCTTTTTCGATTATGTTTCCTGTATTACTGTCTATTTTATACTCGTATTCATATCCGTTATAAATGAACTCAATCTCAAAAACGTATCTTCCGTCGTCTCTTTCGTACTGAGCTTTTTTGAGTCTTATTCCGTTTTCATTGACACCTGCGTCTTCAAACGCTATCTGTTTTGCCTTGCCGAGTGTAATCGTTGAGTTTCCGGCGCTGTCCGAGGATCCCTGTCCGTTATTATTACCGGGAGTTTGAATTACACCCGCCGCCTCGTATTCGTATTCTGTTTTTATCACTGTTCCGTCAAACGCCAGAACATATACTTCGTATTCCGTCACCGAGTTATCCTTACTTGAAATAAAACCGACTTTATATACTGCCGCACCTTTTTCGTAATCAAGCTCAGTCTTATCGTACTCAGGGTTCAGCCCCAGACCCGCAAGTCTTTCAGACGCAATGTTTTTTGCCTCATCCTCGGTCAGCACAACTCCGGCGCCTACCGCTGCCGCGCTGATCGGCGCGATGTTTTCCTCTGCGTCGTATTTTATTACCGCGCCGCCGCATGCCGCTATCTCAAATTCATAGTAATTTCTGAGATCTCCGTTCACCGTATAAAATTCTATCTCATATACTTTTGTCCCGTCTTCTCTCTCAGTTTTCACAGAAGTAAAAACACAGTTATCGACACTTAATCCAAGGGTCTTTGCCGCAGTCTGCTTTGCTTCATCAAGACTTACTGTACCTGTGGCACTTCCGGAACCGTTTGTCACCGGCTCTACCGTTACCGACAGCACTTCTCCGCTTTTGGAATCCAGCTCGTACCGGTATATCTCATCAGCTGTCCTGAAATTGACGGTATACACAAATCCTCCGCTTTTCAGACTGAGTTTGGCTTTGGTGATCTCCGCGTCCGATTCATTTATCCCTGCGTTGCTCAGTGCAAGCTCCACTGCGTTCCCTACTCCTATTGACTGACTTTCAACAAATGCCGTCGCGGCACTTACCGCCACAGTTCCCGTTATTATAACCGCTACAACGACAATTGCCGCTACCAGTAACTTATTGATTTTGAATTTTTTCATTTTTTTCATCTCCTTTTCTGTTGATTGTGACATCATTGTATCGCCTCAACATTAAAACAAGATTAGAAAATTCAACTTTTTTTGATTTTTTATATCGCATCAGCTGTAAAAACAAAACTGCTTCCGCCTCCTTCTGCCGGCAGACATTTTATTTCAGCTCGGTGCAAAACGGCAATTTCTCTGACTATCGCAAGTCCTATACCCGTGCCTCCGGTTTTTCCTACATTTCCGGCACGGTAAAAACGGTCAAAAATTTTTTCCCTCTCTTCTTCCGGAACTCCTATCCCGTCGTCGGTAACCGCAACTATTGCCTTTCCGTCTGCTTTTTCTGTTTTTAGTTTTATTACGCCGTTTTCCTTGCCGTATCTGTACGCGTTTGATATAAGATTGGAAAAAAGTCTTATCAGAAGCGGCTCATTTCCTATCACGCTGACATCCTCTTCCTTTTCCCAAACGACGCTTATCTTTTTGTCTGTGGGCTTTGCCGTCTGATTTTGTGCCGACTTCAATGCGTCTTTCAGTGACAGCGGATACATTTCCGGCTTTTCTCCCGTGTTTTCAAGTTTTGACAGTGTAAGTAAAGATTCGGTTATTTCAGTAAGCTCGCCTGTCTTTTCAAACACCGTTCCGAGTATTTCCCGGTATTCCTCAGGCGTCCTTTCCCTGTCAAGTCCGTACTCCGCTTCCGCTTTTATTACCGAAATAGGTGTTCTCAGTTCATGCGAGACATCACGATTGAATCTTTTTTCCCTTTCAAAATTCTTTTCAAGCCGTTCAAACATAAGGTTGAAGCTTTCCGAAAGTTTTCCGATCTCATCTTCTCGCGTGACCGGGAGCCTTTCCGAAAGGTCGTCGCCCTTGCTTATTTTATCCGCTTTTCTTCTTATTTCATTTATGGGAGCGGTAAAATGTGACGCTATTCTGTATCCCCCGGCTACCGAAATCAAAGCCATCAGAGGAAATATGAGCAGAATGAGCTTTGTTATACTCAGAACAAGTCCTTTGCTTTCTTCTTCCGAAATAACTCCTCTCAGCCAGAGTCCCCCGTTTGTAATCCTGTCGAAAACGTAATATTTCACTCCGCGGATTTTAACCTCTTTTATTGTTCCGTCAGAAAAATCCGGAGATGCTTCCGACGACGGATCTTCACCGTAAAGCAAATTTCCTTCCGGTGTGTAAAGAGAAGAATAAACTCCGGATTCTATTTTGAGAAATCTCCTGTCTATTATCACATAGCCGGTCCCGTACGCTATATACTCGGTACCCTCCTGCGGTTCATCCTGTGTCAGGCTGAATTCCACGTCGAGCAGGTTGTTGTTGACCGTTTTTATAAGGGTTCCCTTGACATTTTGCTGCAATACTGCGTTATTTATCAGCGTTATCAGGAAAAACAGCGCTGCGAAAAATATAAGCAATACCGCGGAAAACCATATCGTTATCCTGGTTTTAAAGTGCATTTTATTCACTTTTCACCTCTTTAAGCACATATCCGCTCCCCCTGACTGTATGGATAAGTCTCACCGTTTCACCTTCGTCTATTTTTTTGCGCAGATACCTTATATACACATCCACCACGTTTGTACCGCCTTCGTATCCGTAACCCCAAACGGCGTTCTCGATCTTTTCCCTTGAAAGCACCACGCCTTTATTTCTTATCATATATTCAAGCAAAGAATACTCCTTTGCCGAAAGTTCTATCATACGACCGGCGCGTGTGACCTCATGTCGTACTGTATCCACCGTAAGAGTGTTCACGGTATATTTTCCCGTCTGATTGCCGTCACTTTTTCTGACAGCCGCACGTATTCTCGCGTTAAGCTCCGCAAATGAAAAAGGCTTGACGATATAGTCACAGCTTCCGAGATCAAGCCCTTTTACCCTGTCTTCGACCGAATCACGGGCTGTAAGAAATATTACCGGGGTCGTATTCCCTTCCCTGCGGATTTTTTCAAGCACCGAAAATCCGTCTGCTACCGGCATTGAAACGTCAAAAAGCGCGATGTCGTACCGGCTCGCGCTTATGTAATCATACGCTTCTCCTCCGTCAAAAACCGAGTCGACGTTGTGGCCTTCTTCACGAAGTCTGCGCACTATTACGTTATTCAGTGATTTCTCATCCTCCGCCACAAGTATTCGCATATTTACCTCCGTAAAAACGCATTTGCCTGAAAATTCCGGATATCATCGGAAATATTCAAAGGTTCTGGATCAAGTTGCCGTTACCGCCACTTTTTTCTGTTTCGGCAAAAGACAGATTTCTTTACCTTTTTCATAACAGTTGTTGCCGGAGATTTCATTCAGGTCTGACCTCTCCGCCGGAAAATTTCAATTTTCCCGACCGTTTGAGTCCGCTTGCTGCAAACCCGATCAGCACAGCTATGACAAAACCTACTACAACGTAAAGCAGAGCTGTCAGATACTGGAACACCCAGTAAAGGACATCTGATATATTCATCGGAGGACCAAGGCTCGGATCAAGAAATTCAGAAACCATTGTGTAAATCAGTATCAAAAGCTGTGCTCCGCCAAAGCATGCGCATGCCAATGCAAACACCTTTGTATAATGGTGTTTTAACATACCTTTTGAAAAACGGTACTGAGGAATTTCCATAAAAGTTTCGTGACGGACCGCATAAACGTAAGTAATTCGGCATATAAGAATCGTCACCGCAATTCCGACAACCATATCCAGCAGAAGCGAAAATATAACGCTGAGCGGTATTGTCGCAGTAAACAGAAAATACGTCAGCAACACCGTTAAAAAGGTCACTGCGTGCGTGATAACGGACAATCTTATCACTCCGACGGCGTTTTTTCCGAAATATAGCATGCATACACACAGTATACCTATTCCCGCATAGCCGGAGAACAGCGAAATCGCCTCCTGCACGGCAGCCATTACAGCCCCGAGACTTCCGTACGCTATATTTCCGTCGGTGTAAAGCCTGATAAGCTGCAAAAACAAATTGTTCAGCACAGGGAGAAAAATCAGTATTCCGATATCCAGCCAGAACAGATTTTTATACATATATATTTCCGCGTAAGTAGGTTTTCTCGATACAGTTTTCATCTGATATCTCCATTACATATTTCCTTTTCGTAGGCCTCCGGATATCATACCGGTTTCAACGCAACGCAAATTATCTTATTTCGTTCAGATCGTACGGTGTGAGCTGGTAAACAAAGTAGTTGAGCCAGTTTGAAAACAAAAGATGAGCATGTCCTCTCCATTTGTTCGGAGGTCGCTTTGTTTCATCATTGCCCGGGAAATAGTTGTACGGAAGCTGTATGTCAAGTCCTTTTTCTTTGTCACGGAAATACTCCCTTGACAATGTATCATTATCGTACTCCGAGTGTCCGGTCACAAAAAACATATTTCTGTCTTTTGCGGCTATTATAAACGCGCCTGCCTCTTCCGATTCAGCCAGTATCCGGAGTCTCTGTTCCATCTCTATGTCGCTTACTCTGCATTCGGTATGCCTCGAATGCGGAGCGAGAAACTTCTCGTCAAACCCGCGGACCAATGGATGCTCCGGTACACTGACCGTATGGCTGTAAACTCCGAACAGCTTTTTGTCAAGCTTGTATTTAGGTACGCCGTAATGATGGTATAGCGCCGCCTGAGCCGCCCAACAAATATGAAAAGTCGAAAAAACATGAGTTTTCGACCATTCCATTACCCTGCAAAGTTCCGGCCAGTAGTCAACCGCCTCGAAAGGAAGTTCCTCCACCGGAGCGCCGGTTATTATCAGTCCGTCAAAATTGCTGTCGCATACATCGTCAAAATATTTATAAAACGTCTCCATATGTTCAGCCGGCGTGTTTTTGGATACGTGAGACGCCGTTTGCAAAAGCGTCAGCTCTATCTGTAACGGCGTATTTGAAAGCAGTCTTATAAGCTGCGTTTCCGTCACGATTTTTGTGGGCATCAGATTCAGAATCGCTATTCTCAGCGGTCTTATGTCCTGTTGATTTGCCCTGAGTTCGTTCATTACGAAAATATTTTCGTTTTCGAGTATACCCGCAGCAGGTAACCCTTCCGGTATTTTGATCGGCATTTTAACCTCCGCTCATGTCCGAGTCCTTATCTGTAATTCTCACGGATGCCTGCACCCGTCCGCTTAATTATAACCCATCAGCACACAAATATCAATAGCCGCAAACACGTTTATCTTCTGTTTTTACAAAAATTTTTCTTTGTGTTCTATTTTTCTTTCCTTCTTTACCGCCTTCTTTATAAATCGGTTACTTATGTTAAATATTTATCACTTGATTTTGTGCCTGCAATATGATATCATTATGTTGAATTTATAAGAAAGCGGATATCTTATGTCTATTTTGAAAAAAAATCACGCCGGCACGGCAAAAAAAATATTTCTTGTTTCTTTCACTATACTGTTTATTATGTCGGCAGTATCATGCTTTTCCCCCGAAGGTAAATTTTACACTTCAACAGACAAAGACTACCAGACCGCCGTTGATACCGTGAATGCAGGTTGGGAAAAATACACTGCTCTCGACACTTCAAGACTGATTTCGTCATTTTTTGTTGAATGCGACGCCGCAGGAAAAATTTACAGACTCGGAACTGAAAATCTGCTTGAAGTAAAAGGATTGTTTTCAAACTCCCCTTCTCTTTACAGAAAAAACACCTCAACCAGTCTTCAAGGAGATATTTCAACCGTAACTCTGACGGAAGAATCATTTTACAGGAACGGAATTATTTACACCGAACGCTACGGAAGTGCTTTTTCGGCTCCTCTTGAAGCATCGCGTTTCGTTGAGTATACCAACTATTCCGATCTATCGGTAAATTCCGCTTATCTGAGTCCGTCAAACTTTTCAGAGGCAAAAATATACAAGTCCTCCGGAAAAGCTTTTGAAATTGTCTTCAAAGGCGAAAATGACGCTCTGAAAACCGGAATTATCGCTTTCATCGGTCTTGACCAGACCTCTTATCAGTACGAGATTTACGACGTTTCTTTGCGTGCTGTCTTCAACGAAGACGGTCTTATAAGTTGCGTCAAACTGCTTTTCTCTGTTGACTATTACGACACGCCGGATGCGCGTCTGACATACGAAGGAGTGTTCTCGCAAACCGTTGAAACCGGTGACGCTGTAAATCCCACCCCTCCCCCTTCTTCTGTGACTTACAATCAAATTTCCGATATTTTTCTTCTTACCGCCGTTACAGATTCCGGATTTTCCGCAATTGCCGACGCAAGCGGAATAGATGCCGTATACTCAAAATATGTCAAAGTGAGCGACACAAAACAATCCTACATTCTCGACGAAAAAGTGAATTTTACAGGGAAATTTTCTGAGGGTTCATTCCTGTATGGCAGTATTGACCGTGAAAATCTGTCCACCCCCGAAAAGAAAAAAGAAACGTCAAAAGGTATCTTTATCGACAGTTTCGGTTATCACGAAAGAAGCTACGACTTTGTTGCGTCTGAATACGGCACTCCCACCGACAACGCCGAACATGACTACACGGCTTCATCAATGAAAGCCATGATTATTTCGACTCTGAGCTCTGAAACTTTACTTGAAAACGATCTTGTTTTCCGTGAAATCACCGAAAACACTGACGATTACGTAACTTTCTCGTTCAGCCTTTCATCTTCTGTCTGGAAATATTATACTGTCTATCTCATGTCTTCTTTCTCTTCTGACTCTTCAACCGAAATCGACCTCTCATCTTCCAGCGTTATGCTTGCAAAAAATTCGGTCAGGGTAACCGTCCGGAAGAGCGATCTGTGCGTTATCGGTCAGACGATAGAGTTTTCGGCAATAGTGGACGGTATGATAACCGTTGAACATAATTTTTCCATGAAAATAAATTCGACAGACGAAAACGTTACAGTTTTAAATCAAAGTGACTTTACGGGTTCGATTGAAAGCGGATCATAACCGACGATATCATACGAAATATTTCTTAAATGAAAGAGCGCCTTGTGTAACGCTGCGGTTTGAGCAGACCCCTTCGATATTGAACGCACTTGTATAGCACTCCCGTTTTACAAGCTAAATACTGAAACATTTCAGTCATCATTTACATCAGAAAATTCAGGATATTTATTCCCGGTGAAAACTATGAGTACTATTGAAACAAACGAAACCCCTTTTTCCCGACAGGTCGCTCTGATAGGCGAAGACGCAACCCGCAAGCTTAATTTTGCCTCAGTATGTGTCGTGGGGCTTGGCGGGGTCGGCGGTTATGTATGCGAAATGCTTGCCCGTTGCGGAGTCGGAAAAATCCACCTTGTTGACTGCGATACCGTTTCGGTAAGCAATCTAAACCGGCAGATAATCGCGTTAAACAGCACGGTGGGAAAGAAAAAAACCAAAGTGACATCACTGAGGATCTCTGATATCAACCCCGATTGTACCGTGACATCCGAAGACATTTTCATAACAGCGGAAAACGCCTATAATGTTGTCCGAAGCTGCGGCTGCTCCGTCATCGCCGATTGTATCGACAATGTTACGGCTAAAACGGCTTTGATAAAAGCTGCCGTCGAAAACGGCAAATATATTATTTCTTCGATGGGTACCGGAAACAAAACCGATTCCTCGCTTTTCAGGATTGCGGATATCTCCGAAACAAACACCTGCCCTCTTGCACGGGCGGTGAGAAAGCTGCTGAAACAAAACGGTATAACAAAAAATGTTGACGTGCTTTTCAGCACCGAACTTCCGTGCAGTACAGCCACCCGTCAGCCGTCTTCCATTTGTTATGCACCCGCAATTGCCGGAATAATGATCGCAGAGCATATAATAAAAAAAATAATTTCCAATGCCGGTAATGAAAACGGTCGCTCGATCAATTTCTGAACACCGGGAGTTTCTGATTGTCGGCAAAAATACCGGTTAAAGGTAACTCAGTTCATTGCCGGGAAATTTCTGACTGTTATCGTTTATACACATATACTCAGGTGCATTTACATTGCTTTTCCGTCTTCCTTTTCTGTACTCGGTTTGATCTTTCTGTATTCTCTGACGTAAATAATGCATTTTTATAAACTTTTTAAAAAAATGAACTCCCTCCTCCACGGGTAAAATTTTCCACTCTGCCCGCCAAAGAAGGGAGTTTTGCATTTGTAAATTTTATTACAGTCGTTAACTGAATTATTTTATTGCAGATTATCCTCTGATCCTGAAAGTTTTCGGCGCAAACCTATAAACCAGAGCACACGCCACAGCACAGTAAATGAGGCAAAACGCAACGCACAAAATTCCGAATACGAGTATCGGGAGCTTTACGTAGATCATTACGAAACTTATAAGATATGTTACAAACTGAATGATGGAATAAGTCCCGCTCTTTATTTCTGTTGAAGGATTATACGGTTGCAAAAGATAATACAGCGTAAGATAATGAACCGAGAAAAAAACGCTGAGACTGACCACAGACAAAAACACAAGCGCACATTCAAATATCTTTCCGGTGCCGCCTATCAGGAAAAACACCGCCGAAAGCCCTCCTCCGAGCACCGCTGCCGGCAGAAGATTGACTTTGATTATCTCTCTCAGACGAATTGCGAAAAGTCTGAGTATATGATCCGGCTTTTTGAAAAAAGAATAGGTCAGAAGACTGTGATCACAGTTCATGAAGAGCGCTTTCGTGAAACCCGTACCTCGGTTAATGGCATACATAATAAAGACAAAATACGGCATATTGCTTATGATTTTGTCGTAATCAGCGTCCGCCCGTAATTCCGGAATAACACTGACACTGATAACTGCTGCCACTGCCAGAATCAGCAACACCAACGCCTGAAATTTTGTTGACTTCCACAGGATTTTCCTATGGCGTTTTATAAACAGATCGTTTAGGTACTCAAATCCTTTTTTACTGCTGCTGATTTTTGTGTCCTTTGAAATAATTTTTTCGACAGATTTTTTGCTGATTTCTTTTGCATTGTCGAGCTGCAACAGCATCTGACTCAAAATTTCACGGTTTACCTCTTTATAGTTATGAAATGTAACTACCCTCTTTAATCCCAACAGTCCCAGCGGAATAAAAGCTACAAGCAAAGCCATTGCCGCTATTTTCGGAATCAGATAACCCAGAGCCGGCAAACCGTATGTTATTGCCAGAAGAATCAGTACTGCGATCCATACAAATTTCGACAGTTTATTTTCGTTATACGCCTTACCGCGTTTTTCGTAATCCAAAAGTGTAATTGCCGAACAGAAAATTTTCCCTCCGGCGACAGAAAACGGTATTATAAAACAAATCCAAAGCGGCACTTTGTTAATTGAACCGAAAATTACTGTCATTGTAACAAAGCCGACAGCATCTCTTGCAAGCCGGTAAAAATAATCGGTGAGAGTATACTGCTTTGCATCCATACGCAGCAGTACAATTGCGTAATATTTATCCATTGTCGGATTGAAAAGGTGAGTATTTATTATAAATCCTATTACGGTCAGAAATAAAATGACATGCAGAAAAACACCTTCTGACGGCAACTGCGTGTAAACCGCACCAACACCGCAAACCAAAGTCACAAAATAAAGAAGCTTCCACAAAAAAACAGAAGAAATCTCCCACATTACAGAAAGTATATTTGCGAAAATTTTCAGTTCGGGAACGCCGTATATTTTTGCCGGAAAAAGTCTTTTTATCAGCGGGATCTGCTTTAACGAATACAGTATCGTGTTAACACGGTATGTGTTTTTCAGAGCGAAAGATGTAACCAAAGTTTTCCTGATTTCCGCATTACTCATTGTTTTCCTCCGTCAAAGCCTCTATTATCGTTTCCCGGAACGCTTTGTCGTCGGCGTAATTTTTTTCAACTGACTCAAGCTCACCGTGGCTGAGAAGGACAATTTCGTCACACAGGTCAATGGCAAGATCAAGTATATGCGTTGAAAATATAGTTATCCTTCCTGATTTGAGGGAACGAAGCAGCTGCTTCATCTCCTCGGCAACAACGACGTCAAGTGACGTAAGCGGCTCATCAAGCAGCAGAATGTTCGGCTTTGCTATAATGTTAATAAGCATCTGCATTTTGTTTTTCATTCCGTGCGAATAATCTTTTAACAATTTGTCACGGTCATCCTCTCCTATACTCACAAAGTCAAAATACTCATCCGGAGTTTTTATATCGGTTATAGATTTTTCGTTGATATCAATAAAAAATTTCAGAAACTCCCTGCCGGTCAGAAATTCCGGAACAGTCGGTGTTGAAAGCACGTATCCCACGTCTGTTGATATAATCTCACGGCTTTGACCGTTATCTTCTATTAAAAATTGACCTGAGTCGACCTTTATATCGCGGTTGATGCAATTGAAAAATGTCGTTTTACCCGCGCCGTTTCTTCCCAACAGCCCGTATATTCTGCCTTCCTCAAAAGTGAAGTTTATCCCCTTCAGGACTTCTTTTCCGTCGTAGCTTTTTGTCAAATTCCTGACAGTAAATCGCATTTGTCTTTTCCTCTCATTTATGCATTTTTATTTTTCATCAGTTCTCCGATTCTGTCAGAATTTTCTCTTCGCATTTGTCACTTCGGTAAGAAAAATCTTATCAAGCTCGGAAAGTTTGTATTCACTTCTGTGTATGAACACGTCCTTGTAGGTCTTGGTGACTGCACTGCATTTTTTCTGCACAAGATCGTATTTATCAAGCAACTCCTGCGGTATCGGTGAAACCCACATAAAAGTATCCGGCACGTTTTGCAGCAGCACAAACTGGCTCGCGCGCTCGAATACGCATATTCTCTTGTTGACAAATTCGGACATTTCCGCCTTCTTCACATCTATCTGAGGCATGGACGGTACATACGGATCTCCGTGCGTAATTTCAATATAATCCGAAAGCTGTTCAAGTTTTATGTCATCCTCTGACGCAAGAGGATGGTTTCTGCTTATTAGCAATACGTAGGAAAACTCGGTTATCGTCTCATACGAAAGCTTCTTCGCGGAAAAAAGCGATCTGAAATATTTTTCAAACGCCGTCTGATACCGAACTATCCCGATATCATATTCATCTCCCAGAACGTTGTTTATGGTACGCATGGAATTTGTTTCTTTGTAGAATATCTCGGCAGGATTATTTGTATCTATGTGTTTTGCAAACTCCGCAAACGCATAAGAGATATAGCTTGCCCTCGGTACGCAGACGGAAAATTTCTGCTTCTTTTCCTTGCCGTTGCGGTACATTGCCTCTACATCTTCTACCTGTTTGATTATCCTCTTCGCATACTGTAAAAACTCTTCTCCGTCGGGAGTTACACTTATTCCTTTCGGCGTACGCTCAAATATCGTTATTCCGAGATTTTCTTCAAGTTCTTTTATTGCGCGGCTGAGATTCGGCTGCCCCATGTAGAGATTTTCCGCCGCCTGACTTATTGATTTTGTACGCGATATCTCGACCGCATATTTAAGATGAAGTATGTTCATGACTTTTCCTCTTTGATTTTGTCTCTTGCATTATACCATTTTTTACTCTGATATACAAGTTATTTCGCCATATTTTTTTCTTTACTTGAGTTAAAGTTATTATGCACAGATAACTTGCCGTCAATTTATGATAATTTATCTCAATTAACTATTGACAAACCGTCAAAAACTGAATATAATTGTACCATATGAGACAATTTCAGAACAAAACACTGAAATACGGGGGATATTCAGGTGAAACAACAGAAAATTGTCGACCTTCTGAAAAAAAACAACCTTTTTTCGGTTCTCAGCGAAACCGAGCTTACAGAACTGGTTCAGAAAAGCACCATCCTCACCTTCCCGACGGGACAACCGGTCGTTGCCGGAAATCATCTGACTATGATACTGAGCGGTAACACGACCGTGACCAAAAATTCCGGAGACAAAAAAATCATTCTGCGGATGATGTCGGCAGGAAGCGTTTCAGGTGTCGCGACGTTATTTGACGATCGGGAAAACACCGGCAGTTACGACGGTTGCGGAGAAATATCAGTCATAACAGCCACAAAAAAAACCGAGGTTCTGGCAGTTCCCGCCGATGCTGTGTCATTTCTTATAGATACAAACCGGGAATTCAGGCAACGGTATATACTTTTTTTGACTTCGAGAATCAGATTCCTCAACGACAGAATAAGATCTTATGTTTCACAGGGAGCAACTTCAAGGCTTGCTCAGCACCTGCTGTTATGTGACGAGGATCAGTCAGGTAATATCGAACTGCCGTGCCCGGCTTCCAAGCTCGCCGATATGCTCGGCGTCGGGAGAGCCTCTCTGTACCGTGCGTTCGACACCCTTACCGGAAGCGGTATAATAGACAGAAAAGGTCGCAAAATAATGATACTTGATCATTGCAAGCTGAGATCTTTTGCGGATGGAGCTCAGGAAAAAGCATCTGACCGTAAAAAGCTTTAAAAGCCATTATGCCGTACAGTTTTCCGGTTCAGGTCCGTAAGATGAGCTGTACCGCGGATAACCGTCTGCTGACAGTCACGTTCTCCGATTATCTGACAATCCGTCATAAATTTTCAGCTGCCGGGATTTTTCCGCGCAGTAAAATTTGAATTTATCCCGAAAAATTTATTAACCGAAAGGATCACACATATGAAAACCAGAATAAGACTACTGACTTTATTTCTCGCGATACTCATGGTATTCGCAATGACCGCCTGTTCAAAAGAAGAGGCAACACGGATCAACGTCGGCGTACTGAAAGGTCCGACCGGTATGGGCGCCGTCAAGATAGCCAAGGATAGTTCCGCCTCAGCCGAAAGTCCGGACGGTTACAGCTTTACTTTTTATGAAACCGCCGACGTTTCAAAACTGACAAACGACATAATAAACGGTACTCTGGACATTGCCGCGCTACCCGTCAATGCCTGTGCTACACTTTATAACAAAACAAACGGAAAAGTCAAGGTGATCGCCACCAATGCACTCGGCGTGCTTTCCGTTATCGGAACCGAAGAACTGACTTCTTTTTCCGACCTTAGAGGAAAGACCATCCATACAACCGGTCAGGCAAGTACACCTGAATATATCATCAACTTCCTTCTCAGCAAAAACGGACTGAATGCAGTTACAGATGAAAACGCAGTTCTCGGCGAAAACGACGTCAGAGTAATTTATTATCCGGACGGAACGACCGCAACTTCCGCATATACTCTCAACGGCGGCTACACTGTTCTTCCCGAACCTGCCACCACTGCTGCGCTCACCCAGAACAGCGCAAACAAAATTATTTTCAATGTGACCGAAGAATGGAACAAAGTCTCGGAAACCAAACTTGTACAGGGTTGCCTTGTCGCAAATTCGGATTTTCTTGAAAAATACCCGAAGGCAGTGGAAAAATTCCTGCAAAGCTACAAGGACTCGGTCGAATATATAAACAACAGTGAGAATGCAGACGATTCTGCACAGCTGATGGTTGAATTCGGCATCGTCCCGAAGGCGCCGATAGCCAAAAACGCAATTTCCCGTGCCAATATCGTTTGTATAACCGGCTCCGAAATGAAGTCCGACGTCACAGGTATGCTGAATGTGCTGTTTGACTCCGACGCAAGCTCGGTAGGCGGCAAAGAACCCGACGACAATTTCTATGCGATCTATGAGATCAGCTGACAGAAATACGGGAGCAAATCCTTCTCCCGATAACACTTTGAAAAAATGGGAAAAACCGCATTTACCGAAACCCGTAACTGCGGTTTTTTCCGCTGTGGTTACCTTCTCGGTATGGATACTCATCTGGCAGATAGCTTATGCCAATATAGGAATAAGCTTTATTTTTCCGTCACCCTATCAGGTTGTTGTTGAATTACTCAGACTTCTGCCGCAGAAAAAATTTATTATCTCTGTTACGGGTTCGATGTTAAGGGTGATCTTGGGTTATCTGATCGGAATTGCGGCTTCGGTCGCGGCTTCTTTTGCAAGTCACTTCTTTCTGCCGCTGAAAATATTCTTCTCGCCGTTTGTGAAAATTGTAAGAGCGACTCCCGTAGCTTCTTTCATACTCATCTGTGTGCTTTGGATGCCTTCGGAGGCCGTACCTGTGTTTATCGCTTTTCTTATGG
The DNA here is from genome assembly GCA_944381095.1 of uncultured Clostridia bacterium. Lineage (GTDB taxonomy): Bacteria > Bacillota > Clostridia > Oscillospirales > CAG-272 > SIG673. The sequence goes on from CALWJW010000017.1 coordinate 17,147, forward strand.
TTTTTCCTGTCGTTTATGAAAATACCCTGACAGGTCTATCGGAAACCCCGGTTGAGCTTAAAGAGGTAGCTTCGGTTTACGGCTTTTCACGACGCCAAAAACTTACACTGCTTTATATACCGTCCGTTGCTCCCTACTTTGCATCAGCCTGTACAACTTCACTCGGCCTTGCCTGGAAAGCGGGAATTTCAGCGGAAGTCCTTTGTGTCACACGTGACTCTATCGGGTACTATATTTACATTTCAAAACAGTATTTTGAAACCGCTTCGCTTTTCGCCTGGACGGTCGCCATAATTGTGCTGAGCGTCCTGCTTGAACTTGCAATAAAAAAATCAGTCGGCGCTTTACAACGCGCAGTAAGGAGGAAGTATGCCGGAAAGTGAAAACCGTTCTGTTATACTCGACTCGGTATGTAAATCCTTCGGAGAAAAAATTGTTCTGAAAAACTTTTCCCTTAAAATTCCCTACGGAAGCAAAACTGTTATCAAAGGTCCTTCCGGATGCGGAAAAACCACGCTCCTGCGGATATTGGCAGGACTTATATTCCCGGATCACGGAACTGTCACCGGAACGCAGGGAAAGAAAACAGCTGTTCTTTTTCAGGAAGACAGACTGTTTCCTACTCTGACAGCGCTTGAAAACGTTTCAGCTGTGGTACCCGGCAACAGCAAAAAAGAAGTCGCGGCAAAAATACTCACAGAGCTGGGACTCGGCGACCCGGAAAATCTGAATTCATACCCGGCACAGCTTTCGGGTGGCATGAAAAGAAGATGCGCAATAGCAAGAGCGCTTGCCTATGACGCGGATATCGTCCTGCTCGACGAAGCTTTGAAAGGTCTGGACGCAGAAAATGCGGAAAACTGCGCAAGAGTTATTCACAGCTATACGGCGGACAAAACAGTGGTAAGTGTCACTCATCTCGACACCTCGCTCGAAAAAGATTACCAAAAAGTAGTAATGCCGATGAATACATTTTGAACTTGAATTGTGTTGTATATACAGTGTGACTGTCTGATTCCGACAATCCTGAATACTTTATTGCCGTAAAAATGTACCGCATTAACCGGCTGTTTATAAAAAATAAAGAGTTCTCAGGACTTCAAAAAATAATATCACGAGTTGTCGGTAGTTTCCCAATACAAAAATCAAAAGTTCTCAGTACTTCCGGAATAAAAATCACGGATTTTCTGGGCTCCATAATAAAAAAACGAATTTCTGCGCTCTGTGATACAAAAATCACGAGTTATACGAAGTCTTCGATACAAAAATCACGGGGTATCCGGGTTCCATAATAAAAAAAGAATTTCTGCGATCCGTGATACAAAAATCACCCGTTCACCGTTAGCCTTTAATACAAAAACACAATTCACCGGCACTTAAAACCGGGGCAATGAACGTTGCCGGTTTGACCCTAAACAGGAGAAATTTTGGATATGCAAATAAGAAAAGAAAGACCGGAAGATTATGATTCTATATATGACGTAGTAAAGAAGGCGTTTGAAAGTGCTGAACATTCGGACGGAAATGAACAGGATCTCGTTACCGCTTTGCGGAAGAGCGACAGCTATATTCCGGAACTGGCATTAGTTGCCGAGGTAAAAGGAAAAATAGTAGGTCACATTATGTTTACAAAAGCAAAAGTCGGAGATAATACCGTTCTGGCGCTCGCTCCGCTTTCTGTTCTGCCTGAATATCAAAGAAAGGGAATCGGAACCGCTCTGATAAGGGAAGGACATTCAATCGCCGGAAAATCAGGATACGGCTACTCATGTGTTTTGGGAAGCGAAATATTTTACCCGAAATCGGGATATGTGCCTGCCGACACCTTAGGTATATCGCCGCCATTTGACGTACCGAGAGAAAATTTCATGGCTTATAAAACAGACAGCCATTCTCCGGAAATAAAAGGCACGATTGAATACGCAAAAGAATTCGGCATAAAATCTGATGATAAGTAATTGTGAGCTTTTCCGGTATTTCAAAAAGCAGGTACGACGTACCTGCTTTTGCTTTATAAGAAAATCGTATGTAGCAGTCTTCATAAAGTGCTGACTTCATTATCCGCTATACAGGCGCACACACTGACAAAATCAGTCTGTGCACTCTGTTTCTGATCTGGATCAAATTATAAAAGAAAATTCCATTACGCCGCTGCGGGTTTAATAAACGTGCGACCGTAAAGTAAAAAACTCTTTTTATTGAAATATCCCCCGGATCATCTGCTTCCGGGGGATATAACATTTCATTTGAGTTAATTTCAGCCAAAAACAAGTCATTATTTTGAGTCTGTTCCGGCTGGAAAACCGATTAAACAAACAAAATATAATCGACCGACTTTCGTTTGCGGCTGCTCATCGGGCAGTACTGATTTAAAAAGCAGCTTCCGACCGTCCGAACGACATTGTCATGCCCACGACATAGTAGACGGCTTCGGCTCTTTGATCATCGATTCTTTGAGGAACGCCACGGCTTTTTCCAGACCTTCGTCTATGCTCATCAGACTGTCTTCGTGCTCTATCGACATTACTTTGTCGTAACCCACAAGACGCAGATTTGATATCATATCCCTCCAGTATTGAAGTCCGTTGCCGTAACCCACAGTTCTGAAAACCCAGCTGCGGTGAATTTCGTCACCGTAATGCTTTGTATCCAGTACTCCGAATTTGGCAGTATTGTATTTGTCTATCTTAGTATCTTTGGCATGGACATGGTATATTGCTCCTTCAAGCGCTCTTATCGCACTCACCGGGTCTATTCCCTGCCATATAAGATGAGACGGGTCGAAATTGGCGCCTATGGTTTCTCCGACTGCCGCGCGCAGTTTCAGGAGTGTCTCAGGATTATATACGCAGAATCCCGGGTGCATTTCAAGAGCTATTTTTGTGACTTTATGCTCGTTTGCAAACCTGACCGCTTCTTTCCAGTAAGGTATCAGCACGTCGTTCCATTGATATTCAAGTATTCTGAGATAGTCATCCGGCCAGGGACACGTCACCCAGTTCGGATATTTTGAATTCTCACAGTCACCGGGGCAACCCGAAAATGTAATTATGGTATCGACTCCGAGCTTTTCCGCAAGAAGAACGGCGTTACGGAAATCGTCGTCATACTCTTTGGCTGTCTTCTTATCCGGATGAACAGGATTGCCGTGAGCCGCAAGCGCCGCTATTTCCATGCCGTATTTTGCCACCGTAGCTTTGAATTCTTCAAGTTTTTTTTCATCAGCCAGAAGCTCCGCCGGGTTGCAGTGGGCTTTTCCCGGATAACCGCCTGCGCCGAGTTCAACCGCTTCTACCCCGAGAGATTTCAGTTTTGCAAGTGCCTCGTCAAGAGTCTTGTTTCCGTACAGATTTGCCAAAACACAAAGTTTCATTATTATACCTCCGAAATTATCACACTTTGATTTGCATCAGTTTTCAAAATTATATACTGTTCCGGTCTTCGAAGAAATGTAAATACCTTCGAGAATTCTCGTAACGCAGTACGCCTGCTCCGGAAGTACACAGGGGTCCGTATCGTTTATAACGGCGTCAATCCACTGCTTTGCCTCTATCTCCGAGGGATTTCCTGCTTTTCCGTCATAGAAAGCAACTCCGCCTGCCGCAAAGTTCGGCTCTGTTGTGAACTGTACTCCGTTCTTTACTCCGTTCATTATCAGCTTGTCGGCGTTGGGCATTACCGCTCCGCCTTTCGTTCCGCAGACCGATGTTACCGCTTCCCTTACCTCGGTGGTATTCAATGCCCAGGAAGATTCAAGTACTATCGTCGCTCCGTTCTCCATTACAATGAATCCGAACGCACTGTCCTCTACCGTGAACTTTTTCGGATCCCAGTCTCCCCATGCGTTTGCAGTATCAGTCTGGTCGTTGAGCTTATGATATGTAGTTCCCACGCAATATTTCGGCTTATAGTTATTCATTATCCAGAGAGTAAGGTCAAGCGCATGAGTACCTATATCTATCAGCGGTCCGCCTCCCTGCTCATATTCGTTGAGGAAAACTCCCCATGTCGGAACAGCTCTCCGCCTGATAGCAGTAGCTTTTCCGTAGTAAATCTCTCCCATTACATCGTTTTCGGCTTCCTTCTTCAAATACTGAGAATTCGCTCTCTGTCTGCTCTGATAACCTATTGTCAGCTTCTTGCCGGTTCTTTTCGCCGCATCAAGCATCTTTTTTGCTTCCTCGGAATTTATCGCCATGGGTTTTTCGCACATTACGTGCTTTCCTGCCTCTAAGGCATCGACAGTAATGAAGCTGTGAGACCGATTCGGCGTACACACGTGAACAACTTCTATACTGCTGTCTTTGAGCAGTTCACGGTAATCCTCGTAAACCTTTGCGCCCTCTGCGCCGTATTTTTCCGCAGCCTTTACTGCTCTCTCTTTTATGATGTCGCAAAACGCGACCATTCTGACATTGGGAATCGCTTTAAGCGAAGGCATATGCTTACCATTTGCTATTCCTCCGCATCCGATTATTCCGACATTGACTGTTCTTTCCATATCCTGCTTCCTTTCCGTTTCAATTGTTTTCAGATATTTTCAGATTTTGTGCTCAGACATGGTATATAATACCCTGCCCACGCAATCTGATAATATCATTTTTCCGTGTTTTATGCTATAACTAATTTGCCGTAAAATATCAAAAATTTGTCATCGGTAGCTTTCCGGCGTAAAGACTCTTTGATTTTTTGCCGCCGGAAAATTCATTTGCTTAAACCTTACGCTTTCATTTCCACGGATCGGGCGTTTCCCGGCTTTCCGCAAACCATTCGCTTTCTTTGAGTTTCAAGTCGCTTTCGGAACACTGAACGGTAAAGCTTTTACCTGCAAACGCAACAGTTATATTGCCGTTCATTGACGTGAAATCCCCGTTTGAATAATCCACGCAAAGTGTTGTGACATAAACCTTATCCGTATAAGGCGCAACATTGTTTATAAATTCCTGCGTAGGGAACTGATTCTCAGCTACGTCTGTGTATTCCGGACTGCCTGCACAGCAACAGACGCATACAACCTCCGGCTGTATCACTGCCATTAGTTCGGGGCTTGAAGATGTTTTGGAACCGTGGTGCCCCGCTTTGTAAAGCGTTACCTGCGGCAGATCGTTCTTTTCGATCAGCGACTCCTCGCCTTTTTCTTCAAGGTCTCCGGTCAGAAGGATATTCTGGTCACCGTATGTGAAAAGTGTGCACACCGAATAATCGTTTTCAGAACTTGCCTTCTCGTAGTAATATCTCTGGTCAAGTACCGTCATTGTCACCCCGCCCGAAAGCTCGAAAACATCTTTATCCTGCTCTATGCATTCTCGCGCCGTATAGTGCTCGGCTCCGTTTGCAACCGCCTCTTCCCGCTCTCTGCAATAATTGCCGTACATTGCCCCGTCTTCTTTTTGATTTGTGAGCGCGAAATCGATTATAACTCCCACGCTGTACATATCAAACAGACTTTCCGTATTTTCATTGGTGGCAAAGCCTGCGTAGTGATCCTGGTGCGCGTGAGTCACTATCACATATTCAAGTTTTCCGTCTGTAACAAAATTTTTCAGATAGGTATCAATAGTCGATATGCTGTCAGTTCTCGAACCTGCGTCAATAAGAATGTCGGTATCGCCGGCTTTTATGTATGTGCAGTCCCCGGTATACTTGTTGCCGAGCTCAAGAAAATGCACCTGCATTGCGCCGTTGGTATATATCTCCGAGGTAAAACGGTTCCTGTCAAGGTAATAGTAGCCGACAAATCCTCCGGCGGCTCCCACCGCCGCCATCACTATGCCCAGCAGCAGTGCGGCAAAAAATCTGAATTTTTTCATTTCAGTTTACCTCCGCTTCCTGCATCCGGAAGACACGGTACAGAGTCATTCCTTTGCACCTTCCCTCGGTCGCTTCGTATATTATGTAAAGCTCGGTTTCTTCATCTACCGTACCGGTATATTTGCCGTCAGCCTGCTTTTCCATATTGGTGGTTATCTTCACTTCCTGTGAAAGGTCTTTTCCGAGAAACCGGTAGACTATTCCCTCGTCACTGTATTCAACTGTCTGAGCTGAGGCAAACTCGGTCACCTTTTCGCCTTTAAGCTCGAATGCGTCGTCAGCAGAAAGCGTCCTTGCTCCGAAATATCCGGCGGCAAGTCCGGCTGCCAGGCACAGCACCGCAACTGCGAAATATCCCCAGTGCGACTTTTTTACCTTGCTTTTCGCCTCTCTCTTTTTTTTGTTTTTCCATTTTTCCCAGCCGCTTTTCGCCATTACGTTACCTCCTTAAACATTGAATCTGAACAGTGTCACGTCACCGTCTTTCATAACATAATCTTTTCCTTCGCTCCTTACAAGACCCCTCTCTTTCGCTACTGTCATGCTTTTGCATTCCATAAGTTCGTCAAAACCGATTATCTCGGCTCTTATAAATCCTCTCTCAAAATCGGAATGGATCTTGCCGGCTGCCTGCGGCGCTTTTGTACCGTTTACTATCGTCCACGCGCGCACCTCCTTCGGACCTGCTGTCAGAAAGCTTATAAGCCCCAGCAGCCTGTAACCGGCTGTTACGATTTTGTCAAGTCCCGATGTTTTTATGCCGTATTCTTCCATAAACACTTTTTTGTCTTCCGCATCCATACCGGCAATCTGCGCCTCTATCTCAGCACACACCGGTATGACCTGTGAGCCTTCTTTTTCGGCGATTTCGCAGACTTTGAGATAATAAGGATTATTTTCCGCTCCTGAAAGCAATGTGTCTTCATCGACGTTTGCCGCATAAATCACCGGCTTGCGTGAAAGAAGCGGCAATGTTTCAAGAACGGCGTCTTCTTCTGCCGTGGTTTCCAGTCCTCTCGCGCTGTTTCCGTCAGTCAGATATTTGAGAAGCTTTTCAAGAAATTCGACTTCACTTTGAAGTCCTTTATCTCCTTTAAGCGCTTTACGGGTTCTGTCAAGACGCCGTTCGGTAAGCTCTATGTCCGACAGTATCAGTTCCATGTTTATTATATCAATGTCTCTTTCCGGGTCAACGCTTCCGGACACATGCGCTATATCAGGGTTGTCAAAGCATCTGACCACGTGCAGTATCGCGTCAACCTCCCTTATGTGCGACAAAAATTTATTGCCGAGTCCCTCTCCCTCGGACGCTCCCTTTACAAGTCCGGCTATGTCCACTATTTCAAGTATGGCAGGAGTATATTTTTCAGGTTTATACATCTCTGCAAGTTTGTCGAGTCTTTCATCCGGTACCGGCGCTATACCTACATTCGGCTCTATCGTACAGAAAGGATAATTTGCCGCGTCCGCTCCGGCGTTCGTTATTGCGTTGAAAAGTGTGCTTTTTCCTACGTTCGGTAATCCGACTATTCCGAGTTTCATTCTTAATTCCTTTTCTTAATTCAACCGTCTGATATCGGTTTTTGTCTTTCATGCTATGAAAATCACGCAACTATCTGATTTGCAGTGCTTTGACTTCATGCATACCTTGATTATATAATACCGACTGTTTTTTTTCAAGAGTTTGTCGTCAGTTTTTGTTTTTTTTGAATCATTTCGGCAAAATTAACAATTTATTCACCAAAAACTTTTCAAACAGGTATATAATGAACTTAGTCAAAAACCTGACGATGTTAATAATTAAACTGAATGAAAGGATGATAAAATTATGGCTGCTAAAATTCTTGTTATTGACGATGACGCCAACATCTGTGATCTGCTGAGGCTTTATCTCGAAAGGGAAGGTCATGAGGTCAAATGTGCGGGCGACGGCACCGAAGGTCTGAAACAGTTCAAATTTTCCGAACCGGATCTCGTTCTCCTCGATATCATGCTGCCCGGTAAGGACGGCTGGCAGGTTTGCAGGGAGATCCGAGAAATCTCAAACAAACCTATCATTATGATAACCGCCAAATACGAGACGTTTGACAAGGTTCTGGGTCTCGAGCTCGGCGCTGACGATTTTGTCGTTAAACCGTTCGATATGAAAGAGCTTTCCGCCAGAGTCAAGGCAGTGCTCCGCAGATATACAGCTCATGACAACCTAAGTGACGAGGAGGTCATCAAATTCGACAACATAGAGATAAGTTTGCAGAAATATGAGCTGAAACTCAACGGAAAAAGCGTTGACATACCACCGAAAGAGCTCGAGCTCCTCTACTTCCTCGCTTCCAACTCAAACAGAGTTTTCACCCGTGATCAGCTCCTCGACAAGGTCTGGGGCTTCGATTATCTCGGAGACTCAAGAACGGTTGACGTTCACGTAAAACGTCTGCGTGAAAAACTCGACGGAGTTTCCGACAAGTGGATACTCAAAACCGTCTGGGGCGTCGGTTACAAATTTGAAGTCCTTCAATAAATAAGAAAATGAGAAAGAGCCTTTTTACACGGTACATTACCGTGTTTATGCTGATCATTTTCGTAAGTTTTACCATTCTCGCCCTTGTAATAGGTTCAAATATGACTGTCATGACTCTTCAAGACAAAAAGGGAGATATGGAAAATGCCGCCGATAACATCTCAACTATGATAACCGAGATTTACCGGCCTGCCGACAAGGATGCTTTTTCAACCCAGTTCGGAAGCAGCGACGCCAACCTGAGCGCTTATATCAGACACCTTGCGGATTTCACAGGTGAAATGAGAGTCTATATTTTCGATGCTTCCGGCAAACTGCTGATGCCGGCTGACACATATGATACCGATTCTTTTTCAAAGGACACTCTGCCGGAAAATATTCTTTCCGCTTTGAGGTCAGAAGGTCATTTCAACGGTTACGACGACATGGATTCAGTCATGACCGCGGATTACCTTTATTCCATAAGGTCTGTTTTTTCTAAGCCTGCCGAGGGTGAACCTTCGGTAATCGGTTACGTCCTTGCATGCTCGCCGGCAAAGGGACTCAACATAATGATAGGCAGCACCGTGAAGACCATACTGCTGGCAAGTCTGTGGGTCTTCCTTGCGGCGCTCGTTGCGGTCTACTTCCTGAGCGAAAGGATCATAGGTCCGCTGAAAAACATGAGCAAAGCCGCCAAAAGTTATGCTGCCGGAAACTTTGACATCAGAATTCCGGTTCAGGGGAATGACGAAGTCGCGGAACTCGCCGCCGCTTTCAACCAGATGGCGAGCGGTCTTCAGAATCTTGAAAATATGAGGAGAAGCTTCCTCGCCAACGTCTCACATGACCTGAAAACCCCGATGACGACTATTGCCGGATTTATCGATGCGATCCTTTCCGGCGCCATACCTCCTGAAAACACAACAGAATACCTTGAACGCATTAAGAACGAGGTGCTGAGACTTTCAAGGCTTGTCCGACAGCTTCTTGATCTTTCGAGGATCCAGGCTGGCGACAGAAAGCTTGAACCGACGGTATTCGATATCTGCGAAGTTGCAAGACAGATCGTTCTTTCCTTTGAGCAGAAAATTGAGGAAAAAAATCTTGACGTGGAATTTGACTGCGAAAGCGAAAACATTTTTGTTTATGCTGACAAGGACGCCATCCACCAGATCCTTTACAACATCTGCGACAATGCCGTAAAATTTTCAAGACCGGGCGGTAAGTATAAGCTTTCCGTTACTGTCAAGGACAAAAAAGCCCACGTTTCGGTATATAACGAGGGCGAAGGCATTGCGGAAGAGGATCTTCCTTTCGTTTTTGAAAGGTTCTACAAAAGCGATAAAAGCCGCGGACTTGACAAATCCGGAGTCGGTCTCGGATTATTCATCGCCAAAACCATCATCGACGCTCACAGGGAAACCATTACCGTGGACAGCGTAAAAGACAGCTACTGCCGTTTCGAGTTCACGCTTCCCCTGAGTGATCAGAAAAAACCGAACGGTGATAAACTGCCCCACTGAGCCGACTTAGATTTCCGGCTTTACGCAGTATTTCTCCTAATATCACCGCGAACGCAAATACTGTATGCGTCTCGCATAACGCTTTGAACTTAAAGCCCGCCGCGACGGAGAACTGTTTCCGACCGCGGCGGGCTTTTTTCAATGCACAATCAACCTACCTTGTCTTTAAATTTTTCTTGACTTAACGCATTTTTTATAATATAATTGGGTCAGAAACACAGGCAGGTATGAAAGTATGTTCAAAATTTGTATTACAAAACTGAAACACAGCATATGGTACCTTTGTGCATATATGCTGACAGTCCTGTTTCTTTCTCTGGCGCTGAAACACGTTATGAATAATTCCGGTATTCTGCTGATCTCTCTTGCCGTTTACCTGATCGGACTGGTGTTCAGAGTTTATTTTACCAGAAGAAAAAACCGTTTTTTCAAAAAAGCCTTTCTTGATGTAAAAGAAGAACGCACAGACAACATCGCGACAAGGTTCAGAAGAAGCTCCTGCTTTCCCGAATTTAAAGCCGAAATGATAGTTTCTTTCATCGTTGCCTCTGTTTTCGTCGCAGGTGCAGTGTACTATCTCAAACCGGAAACTGTTGACGCCTCTCTTTTCTTATTCTGTCCGGCGGCTGTGGTTGTTATAACCGTCGCCTTTGCCGTGGCAAATTACCTTATCTGGCTCAGGTGCTGTTTTTATTGGATACGCAGTAACAAGCGCCCAATCTATCGGCGGTGACTGACGTCACCTGACGTAAGCTGTAACAGCATTCAAGGATTGAAATTAAAAAACAGTGTTGCTTTCAGAGTTTACCGTAAATAAATTCCGCATCTTATTTTTCGCAGCAACGCTTTTTTTGTGACGCAACCGTCAGTTGACATACAGTTGGTTGACTGCAACCGGAGCCCGGGTTATAATAGTGTCACAGAAAAAGCAAGGAGGCAAATCATATGACTTTGGGAAACAATATAAAAAGAAGGCGTGAAGAACTGAAATTATCACAGGAATACGTAGCGGAGCAGCTTGGGGTAAGCAGACAGGCAGTATCAAAGTGGGAAACCGACCAGTCTGAACCGACAGCCGGCAATCTTATCCAGCTGGCGCAGGTTTTTGAGATAAGTCTTTCAGAACTTGTTGATCCGGATAGGTACGGCAATGAGCGATCAAACCCTGAAAACAGTAAGCATGAAAAAAAGCCTAACCTGATTCTTCGTGCCAACCTGATAAAAATCGCAATTATTGCACAGGTGGCATTTTTGTTCAGCTGCACCTCATTTATTTACCAACTCCGGAATGCCGACTTTCCGAACAAGACTGTCTACCGCGGCGGACTGATTTTTTCGCTTATACTTCTTGCGCTCAGTTCGATATGGATGGCAACCAACCACCGCTTTGAAACCGATAAAAAACAGCGTACAAAAAACGCTTATATTGAATTACTCTACTGCTGTTTTCAGCTTTTTGTCAGCTTTTTGACTGTGCGTTTCGGCATGGGACTTGTGGGTGCAGTCATAATGATAGTTGTTTGCAGTATTTATATCCTGCTTGTAAACCCCAGGTTTATGTCACGAAAGCTGACAAAATAGCACTCATTTCAAAATTCCACCTGACAGTTGACCTGACTGAAAGTTTATATACTTTTGTTTTCAGACTTTTCACTACCTCGGCTTTTCTACACAGTAAAACAGGGGGAGTCTGCAAAAGCAATGGATTGAATCAAGATTTGTTCATTTCCTTTTGGTGTAAATATAAATAATCACCCGTTTCTGAAAGATTACGGGTGATTTTTGTTCAGGCAGATGCATGACCGTATTTAGCTACTTTTATCATTCATGAAGATAAACACCTTTAAAATAAATATACGTTACACATCGGAAAAGTCTTTTGAATTTTTCAAACTAAGATCAGCTAATATAGTTTTTAAATACACTCGACTTTCATATAAAAAGTTTTTAGCCCACGGAGCTTCCTGATCACGAGGTGAAACTGATTTAATTGACAAAAAATTATTCAGGCAAATAAAACACAAATCCTGTACGTTATCCAAAGTTAAATCAGGACTGCCGTATTTTTACCGTTACATCCGGACGAGTTATAAGCGTCGGCAAACGGACTAAAATCCGCTTCGCCGTAAATCTTTTCGTAGTCCTCTCCGAGATAGCACGCAAAACTGCCGATATCCTCTATTCCGAACGAACGGTAAAATTCAAAATCGGAAAATATCACCGCTTTGTCAGGACTGAAACGCTCAGGAGGTTTCTTCCAACCTGAAAAAAGCGAATTGTCGTACCAATACTCGAGAATTTTTGCCGTATCCTTACCGAAAACGCCAAGCAGTTTTTTCAGAGCTCGGTCGTCTGAACCGTGAAGGAGCGGCCTATGCATATTACGCTCTATCGGAGCATATTCGAGAAAGATGTTTTTCTCCGGTTTTATTATCTGCGGCGGTTCCATGCAGTCGAAATAAGCCAGATACGCAAGTGAAGCTAACGGGTCGTCACTTTTCAGCCTTACTGCTATTCGGTTCAGTATTTTCAGTTGCTGATCCGACGGCGTTAGCTTACTGCACTCAGCGCAATGACAAAGCGAATCCTTAGAATCGTCCAGCCAAAGAAAATACCTTGACGTACTCCGATATAATTTTTTTACCAGCCCGACCGCCCGTTCGCATATAAAATCAAGAGCTTCTTCGTTTGAAGCGCAAAAATTGAAGTCCGGCGTTCTTTTCCCGTCCTTGTCAACTCTAAACCAGTCCGGATGTGTTTCAAATTCATCGGCAGGCAAAAGATACCTCACCGCATGCATTTCATACTCTATTTTCAGACCTTTTTCGCAGGCGTAATCGATTATCGAGGTAAAATTCTTGTCTTCCGACAGTTTCAGCATCCGTTCAAGGGATTTGTCGGCTTCCCGTCCGCCGACCGGGTGCAGCGCCAGTGTCGGTAT
>CALWJW010000018.1 GCA_944381095.1 uncultured Clostridia bacterium
TATAATATTGTCGCTTACCGGTCAGGCAAGGGCCTGGAGCCGTTTTGCGCTCCAGGCTCTTTTTTTACTTATACATGAGGTGCCCGCATCCATGCCGAAATCTTTTTTAGTCCCCGTGTACAGGCAGAGCCCGCAGCCGGTTCACGCCATGTCGCTTTGGGTCCTAAATCAGAATCTGAGAGCTATCTCATTTTATCAGAAAAACGGGTTCCGGTCAGACGGAACGGTGAGACCGAGCGGTATCGGAGATGCTTTGAAGAGCCGGTATATCTGTCTTCTGGACGCCGGAAATCACGATCAACTCAGAAAAAAATCAGCACTGATCTTGCCACCGCGGCTGATAAACTTACAGCTCCCGGTTTCCGGGAGCTGATTTTACTTTATTTTCGGTAATTTTCGTTGGGGATTTCTGCTTTTTTAACTGTTTTAACTTATTTTCCGTTTTTCAATTAAAACCGAAAACAGACCCGACCGTATCCGGTTGAGTCTGTTTTTTTATTTCAGCACCGAAAAAACTTTTTAAATGACAGATTACCGGCATCAGTCCGGTTTTTTACTCAAACCGGAACAACCGCCACTTGGCGAATTATCAGTTGTATTTGGGCAGATAATCGCCGTGAGCTTCAATTAGCTCGTCACACATCTTTACAATGTCATCTATCGAAAGTTCGGATGAAGTGTGCGGATCAAGCATCGCCGCCTGATAAATGGCGTCCTTTTTGCGTGTGACAGCCGCCTCTATCGTGAGGAGCTGTACGTTTATATTAGTCATGTTCATTGCCGCACACTGAACCGGAAGTGCTCCCACCACTGTCGGCTGGATTCCGAAACGGTTTACAAGACACGGTACCTCAACGCAGGCTTCTTTCGGAAGATTTGTTATAAGTCCGTTATTTATAACGTTTCCGCCAATTTTGTAAGGTACGTCGGTTACGATCGCTTCCATGATCCTTGAAGCATATTCATGAGAACGGGTATGCGTGATCTTTCCGTTCAGATATTCCTCCTTGTCGTGCTTCCATTTTGCTATCTGGTTGACACAGCGACGCGGATATTCGTCAAGCGGTATATTGTACCTGTCGATCAGTTCCGGATACTTCGATTTGATAAACAGATTATTATACTCAGCGTTATGTTCGCTTGATTCAGTACAATAGTATCCGAGTCTTCTTATGTATTCATACCTTACCAGATCCTTGCACTGACTTTCCGGCATTTTCTCAAGCTCTGCAATCGCGCGCTTTCTTATTTCCGGGTAAAGATCGGTTCCGTCAGCATCTTCGATTTCAAGAAGCCATGCCATATGGTTGATTCCCGCTATCTTTTCTCTTATCGGTTCGGTAAAAGGTATTCCTAGGGCTTTCAGAAGACTCCTTGAACAAACCTGAACGCTATGGCAAAGACCGACTGTTTTTACGTTTGTATACCTCTGCATGAATCCCGAAAGCATTGCCATCGGATTGGTATAGTTCAGGAAATATGCGTTCGGGCACACCTCTTCCATATCTCTGGCAAAATCCGCAAGAACCGGTATGGTTCTCAGTGTACGGAATATTCCTCCTATTCCGAGCGTGTCGGCTATCGTCTGACGAAGTCCGTACTTCTTCGGTATTTCAAAATCGATCACCGTCGAGGGCTCGTACCCTCCGACCTGGATCGCGTCAACAACAAAGTCGGCGTTTCTGAGCGCTTCTTTTCTGTTCTCGACACCGAGATATTTTGTTATCTTTGCGCGTCCCTCATTTATGTTTTTGTTGAGCAGCGTTACCATCGTGAATGACTCTTCAAGACGTTCACCGTCAATATCATAAAGAGCTATTTCAAAGTCGCGGAGCGCAGGTGTCAGCATTGAGTCGCCGAGCACGTTTTTGGCAAACACTGTGCTTCCGGCTCCCATGAATGTTATCTTTCCCATTTTTATCTCCCTTCGTATTCACTGTTTTTGTTTTAACAGCAGCCTATGTTTAGAATATAACAGAAAAATTAACAAATAACAATTGCAATTTGTTTGTTTTTATTATATCATCAAAACGATATTACTTTTTTCTTCGGAGGCCGTTTATGAACGATATGGTTAACCGCACTGTGCTGCAAAGCAGCTTAATACCTATTACTCCGGTAATATGCGGCTATCAGAAATGTATGCCGTCACATGCTTACGGACCGGCAGTAAGAGACTATTGGCTTTTGCATTTTGTTGTGTCAGGTTGCGGCGTGTTCTCTACAAAAAGAGGCACCTGCCGACTTTCCTGCGATGATATTTTCATTATCAAGCCTTATGAAATCACATATTACGAAGCTGACGCGGAAAATCCATGGGAATACATATGGATAGGGTTCAGATCCGAAATACCTGTCCCGGAAATTCTGAGGCGTTCCGACTGCATAAAAAACTCCAACTGCGGTAAGCAGTTTCACGACGCATTTTCGGAAAACAGACCCGATTCCTCAAACGGTTTATACGGTTACGAATACTATCTAACCGGTATAATTTGGCAGATCTTCGGTTTGCTTACCGAAAAACCGGACTCCGCAGAACAAAATAAATACGTCGAACAGGCGCTGGCAATTATAAACACGGAATATCAAAATGGGTTGTCAGCAGGTGAGATCGCTGATAAACTTCATCTGAACAGAAGTTATCTGAGCGGACTGTTCAAAGCAGTAACCGGGAAATCACCGGGAAAATTTCTCGCCGATTTCAGAATGAAAAGAGCCGCCGAACTGCTTATTTTCCATAACTGCAACGTCACCGTTACCGCAAATTCTGTCGGTTATCCGGATGTCTTTTCGTTTTCAAGAGCATTCAGAAATTATTACGGTTGCAGTCCAAGTGAGTATTCACGTAAATATTCAGAAAGGAAATCAGATCAAGGTTAAATCAGGAGAGGTACCCGGTATATTTTTTAAGGGTAAGATATTTTCCGTAAGCGCTTTTGAGTTCCTTTGCCACAATTCTGCGGTATTTTGTCGGCGAGATCAGCTCAGCGTCGCTGCCGTGACTCAGTATAAAATGCAGAACTTCACGGAATTCAGCCGTCAGTGATATCTCACACGTTCCCGAATATTCACAGACAACCTCTGCATTCTGACTTCCGAAGCTATCGTACGCTTCTCCGGCTATCTCTTTCTTTACAAGTATGACATACTTTCCACTTGGCTTTTTTTCCGAAGTCTTAGGCACGGTATATACATTTCTCGTCTGTGACTCAAAGCTTATGTCGCTTATCTCAACGCTCTCCATTCTGTCCACCGGAAAATATCTGAAATGACCGGTGTCTCCGATCTCGCCGTAAAGATACGGTCTGTTCTTCTTCATTCGTATGGAAACCGGTTTCACAAGATATCTAATCACTTTACCTGCCGGATCGCAAAAATACACGCTTTTTCCGTCTGAACGCCTGTAACTGAGAAGAGAAAACCTGATCATCCTCCGCTGCGCCCACGCATTGCCTGTCAGTTCAAGATTGAAGACCGTGCTTTCATATATTTTGTCGTCGCCGCCGGAAGCTACCGTCATTTTTCTCCACTCCGGCGCTTCCATACCGTATTCCGCCATCTCCTTCTCAGCCGACCATATTCTTTCTTTTCCTGCCGCCTGTGCACATACAAGAGAATACCCGATCAGTTTAAGATTTTCACTGCTGATTTTTTCTTTACGGTACCAATCCGTCTTTGTCTCTTTGCCGGCGTGCCTGACTGCGGAGTATCCTATTCCGAGACTGCTTTCCGCCAGATGTTCAAGCGCGGCGCTTACGGTTTTTCTGTCCGGCACAACGCCGTAATCTCTCCGTATGTAACCGGATATATCTTTCTTTGACAGCCTGTGCACCGGTGAAGAATATTTCATTATGATTTCAAGCGCCATCAGTACTGTCGGTTTTTTCTCCTCCATTTTTACCTCCTTAACTTCTGAGCAGCGATCTCAGATTTCAGGAATGATTCTGTCTGACTAATATCTTTCAGTTCCCGATATTATTATAGCAGAAATTGCCGGACAGTTCAAGTACTGACTGCTATAAACCGGTCGAATACCATGACTCTCCGCTTTCTTTACGAAAAACCGGTCACCGGTGCTTAAATTTTCAAAAAACCCTTGACGAATAAACTCAAAAGGTTTATAATAATATTTGTGTGTGAATGTACACATCGGACATCGGGCTTGAACTCTGAGCCGACTCCGAATATTTAAGCAAGCGTTTGACGCGGAAAGGTTGGTAAATAATGAGCAGAGTTTATAATTTTTCGGCAGGACCTTCGATGCTTCCTGTTCCGGTACTTGAAAGAGCGGCTTCCGAAATGCTGGACTATAACGGAAGCGGTATGTCAGTTATGGAGATGAGTCACCGCTCAGCCGTCTACGAGGAAATTATTCAGTCAGCCGAAAAGTCAATCCGCAAGCTTATGAATATTCCCGATAACTATAAAGTTCTGTTTTTGCAGGGCGGCGCCTCAACTCAGTTCGCGGCTGTCCCCCTTAACCTTATCGGAAGGACCGGCAAAGCAGACTACGTTGTTTCAGGTCAGTTTTCAAATAAAGCTTTCAAGGAAGCACAGCGCCTCGGATTCGACGTCAAATGTATTGCTTCGTCAAAGGACACTAATTTCGACCGTATTCCTGTCGTAACGAAAGACATGATCTCGCCCGACGCTTCTTACGTTCATGTCTGTTTCAACAACACCATTTACGGTACCAAATATAATTACATACCGGATACCGGTGATATCCCGCTGGTAGCGGATATGTCTTCCTGCATCATTTCTGAGCCGGTAGACGTTTCAAAATTTGCGGTTATCTACGCCGGTGCACAGAAAAACATGGCGCCCGCCGGTGTTACTCTTGTAATAGTCAGAGACGATCTTCTCGAATACGGTAAGCCGGATATGCCCTCTATGCTCGATTGGAAACTGATGGCTGAAAACGGCTCTATGTACAATACTCCCCCCTGCTATGCAATTTATATAGCCGGACTTGTTTACGAGTGGATACTCGGACTCGGCGGACTTGAAAAAATGAAAGAGATGAACGAAAAGAAAGCAAAGTATCTCTATGACTATCTCGACAGCCAGAACTATTACATAGCTCCGGTAGTTAAGGAAAGCCGCTCGATGATGAACGTGACTTTCGTTACAGGCGTAGACGAACTGGATAAAAAATTCCCGTCAGAAGCCGCAAAGGCAGGTCTTGTAAATCTGAAAGGTCACAGAAGCGTCGGAGGTATGAGAGCTTCCATTTATAACGCCATGCCTTATGAGGGTGTGGTAAAGCTGGTCGAATTCATGAAGGAATTCGCAAAGAATAACCCCAAAAACTGATTCTACTTCCGGAGGTTCTTATGTTAAATATACAACTGATGAATAAAATCGCAAAAATCGGCACGGACAAATTCGACACCGCAAAATATACCGTCGGCGAGGATGTCCGGAACGCTGACGCCATTCTTGTACGTTCCGCGGTTCTTCATGACACCGTTTTCCCATCATCTTTAAAAAGTATCGCAAGGGCAGGCGCCGGCGTCAACAATATCCCGCTTGACAGATGCGCTGACGACGGCATTGTAGTTTTCAATACTCCCGGTGCTAACGCCAACGGAGTCAAGGAAATAGTTATCGCTGCTCTGCTTCTTGCGTCGAGAGACATAATCGGCGGTGTTGAATGGGTAAAAACGCTTAAAGGCGACGAAGAAGCAGCAAAAAAGGTTGAAAAAGGAAAGGCTCAGTTTGCCGGTTGTGAAATAATGGGAAAGACTCTCGGTGTTATCGGTTTGGGAGCAATCGGAAGACTGGTGGCAAACGTTGCCTGCTCACTCGGAATGACTGTTGTCGGCTGTGATCCTTATCTCTCGGAAGCCGCCGCCAAAATGCTTTCTCCTGACGTAAAGGTGGTTTCAAGCTACGACGAGATCTACTCCGAAGCCGACTACATAACGTTGCATGTTCCCGCCACTCCGCAGACAAAAGGAATGATCAACGCTACGACTCTTTCTTCAATGAAAGACGGAGTCAAGCTCTTGAATTTCTCGAGAGCCGACCTTGTAATCGAAAGCGATATGGTGAAAGCTCTTGAAAACGGAAAGGTCGCCAAGTATGTTGTTGATTTTCCGACTGTCGGAATTATTGGCGCAAGCGACAAAATAATAGCTATCCCTCATCTCGGCGCATCGACCGAAGAATCGGAAGACAACTGCGCTGTTATGGCGGCAAACCAGACGATTGATTATCTTGAAAACGGAAACATTGTAAATTCTGTCAACTATCCTAATTTCAAAATGCCGAGATCCACTGACAAGCGTGTCTGCGTCCTTGCCAAAAATGCCGATGTTGCCGAAATAACAAAAGCAGTAAGCGGTGTAGCAGCGTCGGGTAGCGCAACAAAGGGCGATTACGTTTATGCGGTTTACGATGTTACGGGTGATGTTGACGCAGAAAAAATCAAAGCAGTAAACGGAGTAATAAGAGTTATTGTTCTCTGAATTTGATCTTCAGAAATTTTAACTATTGCTTACAATTTTAAAAACAAAAAAACCGGTAAAGTTTTTGCTTTAAGCAGGCTTTACCGATTTTTTATTTATTTTTGACTTGCTGCGCAGACGTACAGCAAAAAACGGCATTACTTATTATTAAAAGAGTTATCAGAATTCTGATAAAAAGGGATATGTTGTTTTTATGGATTAATAACATTCCCGGCAGGTTTTTATCACCAAATATCGAAAGCAACAAAAATTCTTGTCGAATAAAAAACAAAATTCGCTGTTGCCGTCAGCACAATTAATAACCTCAGTATTTTCTTTTTCCTGAATTTACCGTAATGAACGGCTGCAAGAAATGTAAATACAAGCGGAATCGCAAAGAAATTATATTCAAAATATCCGTAAATGTCCCCGATTAAAAGGCTTTTCAAAGCACGCAAAACTCCGCATGTGGGGCAAGGTAATCCTGTCAGTTTTAAAAACGGGCATTCCCAGAAACCGAAAAACAGTACCGTCAACGCAAACGTAATAAACAAAGCGTGGGCTGCTACCGGAACAATATATTTATTCATTTAATTTATCAACATTATTTCTCTGAAATTTTTTTCTTTGGCTGCTTTGGAGACCAAAAACCAGTCAACTATGTAAAAAATGCCGCAGAAACCATGCGTAATAAGTTTGAGCACTCCTAAGCCGACGTCTCCTAAAATAAACCTGTCTACCCCGAACATTCCTAAAAAAACGGAAAATAAGGTTACATGTCCCCGTTTAAGTAGTTTTACCGAACGTATAACTTCGTATTTTTCATCAGGCAACGTGTAAAGCTTCTGCTCAATCAGCTTCAATTTATCCTTGGGAAATTTTTTGAAATTGTCATTTAAAAACGAATAAACCATCGCCTGTTCCATTTTAAAGTCTTCTCCTTTTGTACATCGTATAATTTTTCGTGTCCATAATAAGTATACCAAAGTATTTTTATTATGTCAAGTATTTTGATACACTGATATAGTAAAAATTGTCAAGCAAGGAGAAACGATTATGCTTTGTGATATGATAAAAAATCTGAGGATTTCCTATGGGATAAGTCAGGTACGTCTTGCTCAGGAATTGGGGGTTAGCAAACAATGCGTTTCAAACTGGGAAAATGATAACGTTCAACCATCAATTGAAATGCTGATAAAAACTGCCCGTTTCTTTAAGGTTTCCTGTGATTATCTGCTGGAATTTGACTGTTCGAAGACAATTGACGTAAGCGGACTGTCGGAAACTGAAACGGCACATTTAAAACTTCTCATTGAAGATTTAAGAATTGCCAAGTCATGCAAACGTTAAATCTGTTTTCCCGCATCGGGCTGACGAATTTTATTCGTCTCTGAAAATTATTTATTTGACAAAAAAAAGTTAACGCATTGTTTTATAAAACTTTCTCGCTATTCAAATTATTATGGTATACTCAAAGGGTATTAACGAAATTCAGTTATCCATAACGAAAGGATCTTATATGTTAACCCTGAGCAACATTACAAAAGATTATGTGAGCGGTGATACTTCCGTCCGCGCTCTTGAAAACGTATCGGTTTGTTTCAGGAAAAACGAGTTTGTCTCGATTCTCGGTCACTCCGGATGCGGAAAAACCACGCTTTTGAATATAATCGGCGGACTTGACAGATATACATCGGGCGATCTGCGCATTAAAGGTGTTTCTACCGCAAGATACAAAGACGCCGACTGGGATGCCTACCGTAACCACTCAATCGGATTTGTCTTTCAAAGCTACAACCTCATTCCTCATCAGACAGTTTTATCGAATGTCGAGCTTTCGCTCACCCTTTCAGGCGTAACAAAATCCGAAAGGAAAAAAAGAGCCGAAGAGGTGCTGAAAAAAGTCGGACTTGCCGACCAGTTGCATAAAAAGCCGAGTCAGATGTCAGGCGGTCAGATGCAGCGCGTGGCAATTGCCCGTGCGCTTATCAATGATCCGGAAATTCTCCTTGCCGACGAACCGACCGGCGCCCTTGACACTGAGACTTCCATACAGATCATGGAGATTCTCCGCGAGATATCAAAAGATAAACTGATAATTATGGTCACTCATAACCCTGAGCTTGCGGAAAGATATTCCGACAGGATAATCAGACTGAAAGACGGTCATGTTGTTGACGACACTGCTCCGTTTTCTCCGATGGAAGAACTCAAAGAGCTTTCAGAAGCTTCAAAATCCCAGGAAGCCGAGACAGATAATACAGTCAGAACCAAACGCCGGCCATCAATGTCTTTTCTTACAGCTCTTTCGCTTTCTCTTAACAATCTTATGACAAAAAAAGCGAGAACCATTCTTACTTCTTTTGCCGGAAGCATAGGAATTATCGGTATAGCGCTCATCCTTTCGCTTTCAAACGGTATCAACGCTTACATTGCGAGAATACAAAGAGAAACCCTCTCTTCTTATCCGATAGTTCTGAATAAGGAGGAGGCAGATATATCTGCGCTTATCTCGACTTTCATGGGCGGTTCAAAAAAACCTGATAATCCGGAACCGAATACCGTTTATATGAGCACAGTGTCCTATGACCTTATTAAAAATATGCTTAATCCTCAGGTAAACACGAACAATCTCAAAAAATTCATGGACTTCATCGAGAACGGCAACAGCGACATAAAAAATCTCAGTCAGATAATACGTTACGGCTACGGAGTAGAGATAAACGCCTATCTTTCAGACGACAAAAACAATTATTATAAGTCAGATATGCAGGAACTGTTCAAAAATATGGCTACGGGCATGGGACTGAGCGAAAGTAACGCGAGCATGATGTCCGGCAGTATGGCAACCTACAATGTCTGGGAAGAAATGCTGCCTCCGTCAGAAGGTTCGGATAAACTGATGCATGAAATGATCGAGGAGCAATATCAGCTTGTCGCCGGAAAATGGCCGACCGCCAAAAATGAGATTGTAGTTCTTGTGTCATCAGACAATATGATTAGCGATATTTCACTGTACAGTCTCGGTCTGATCTCCTCCGACGAAATGCTTTCTCTCGCCATCGGAGCTATGAACGGTCAGGAAATGGATCCGGACATCAAAACTTCATACACTTACGAGGAACTTCTCGGTATCAGCTACCGGATAATTCCTTCAAGCGACTACTACATCAAAAAGAACGGTCAGTGGACTGACCTGCGTACTTCCGGTACCAAAACCGAACTCAGCGGAGTTATTGCTAACGGACTTGAGCTTAACGTCGTCGGAGTGATTCAGCAAAAACCCGATTCCGCTTCCGGTGCTCTTTCCGGTACCCTCATCTACACTTCTGCCCTTACAGATTACCTTATCGAGCAGACCGAAAATTCCGAGATAGTCAAAGAACAGCTCGCCGACCTGACAAAAGACGTTTTCACCGGACTGCCCTTTTCCTCAGGAAACGAAAGCTCACTTACCGATCAGCAGAAAGCGTCTGCATTCGTATCATATCTGAGCACTGCCGGAAAAGCTGAAAAAGCTGAAATTTACAAGTCTATCCTCACAACGCCTGATGAAAATCAGGTTATTTCCCAGACAGAGCTTTATCTCAGCGGTATGGGTGTTACTCCGGACTCCACGCGCGAAGAGCTTATGAATATAGTTATTCAGTATGCCGGAGAAGGCAATGAAGATCTGGCAAATATCTATTTCGAAACATTTACGAGAGACCAGCTCTACCAGTACATTTACGACTTTGCGCTTGACGCTGTCAGAGAAAATTTTTCATCGGAAGCCGGAAAATATGTTGACGAAATAATATGCACTCCTTCCGAGACTGAGCTTGACGCCGAAAAATCAATTGTCGCTCTGTACATGGTATATGCCGTAAATCCAGACTCCGTCAGAAGCATTGCCTCCGAACTGGTCAGCAAGGAAGGCGGTAGCTTTAATATCGACATAGAAAATCTTTCAAACGCCGAAATTCTGGGACTGATAAGTAGCGTCCTCTCTGCTTACGGTAAATCCGCCGGAAATTGCGAGAATTATTATCAGGTGATCGGCAATCATATCCAAAACAATTTCAAAAAGACCTACATCATCAGCCGTTACTCTGAAATTACCGACCTTCCTCTCGATGTAATAAGCAGTGAGGTGAACGGCATGACCGAAGAAAGAGTTTCAGCTATATTTGATTCCATGCTGACTTCGGAAGCATTAAGCACCTACGCTACCCAGAATGCCGGATCACAAAGTGAAGACAGCAAAAACTCAAAGCTCGCCGAAGCCTTTGACCTTGCATTAGAAAGCGGTGTCTACGACTCAAAACTTTCAGAATTCTATGACAAATATGTTCCGGTAGAATCTCCCACAACCTTGCAGGAAAACTATGACCTGTTAGGTATTATCGATAAGAACGATCCGAGTTCCATATCCATTTACGCCGGAAGCTTTGAGGAAAAAGAGATGATCTCTGACATTATTGATGAATACAACGCCTCACAGACCGATGAAGCAGATGTCATTTCCTATACCGATTATTTCGGTCTTATCATGTCAAGCGTTACTACGATCATCAACGCGATAACTTATGTGCTGATAGCGTTCGTTTCAATTTCTCTTATCGTGTCATCCATTATGATCGGAATCATTACCTATATTTCCGTTCTTGAACGTACAAAAGAAATCGGTATTCTGCGCGCCCTCGGCGCTTCAAAGCGTGACATTTCAAGAGTATTCAATGCTGAGACACTGATAATCGGATTTGCATCCGGATTTATCGGAATCCTTGTTACGGTTCTGCTGAACATTCCGATTTCGATAATAATCAGTATTCTCTCCGGTATTTCCGGACTTTCCGCTTTGCCGGTCGTCGGCGGAGTTATCCTCGTTGTAATCAGCATGTTGCTTACATTGATTGCCGGACTTATTCCGTCAAAACTCGCCGCCAAAAAAGATCCTGTCGAAGCACTCCGCACAGAGTGAGATCAGGCTCCGTTCTGCGGTTTTGCTTTGTCAACCTTATATAACAAAATACCGCCGCACAAAAATGTGCGGCGGTATTTTCACTAAAAAACTTTTAAAAATCAGAGCAGTATAAGGTCTTTTCGGTTTTATATTATGGTCACAGCTGAGCTAAGTTTCTTGTTTGACGAAAAGAAAGTTACATTATCAGAACTCATTGCACACAGGAAATCACGACAGCAAAACCAAATCAGCAAAATGTCGCCTCAGCGCGTCAGCAACACACCTAAAACGATTTTGTCATAATATCATTGTCAAAGCGGTAAATAAAGCGAGAAAAACAATATTGATAAGTGCGCCGTACAGAAAATACGCTGTTTTCAGCTTTGCACGCTTTACAATAAACAAGTTAACATATACCGCAATCACCACCGCTATAACCCCGAACACTGCTATTCCTATTGGTGAATTGTCAGTAAGTGCGCGTATACCCCAGAGTATAAGAAAACCGAGTGTTCCGCAAATCAGATTGAATATAAACATTACTCCGAAAAATCTTCCGTTGGCTTTCATTAAAATCTTCCTTTCTCTGAAATCCCTTACAGGCTTTCATCAATTATTCAACCGTTTGATTATATCACACTGAACCTGCTTTGTCAATTATTTTGAGGCATTTTAATTATTTTTATCCGATTTCTTTACCGTTTATTATGACAGTCAATTCTTCTGACATAAGTTATTGTCTGAATATTACAGAACTTCTGTGCTTACGTCTGCTTTTCAAGTCATGATTTTGTCATTTATTCAATGAAAAATCTTAGTTACCGGTTTATTCAGTTTGCAAACTTGTTTTACTTTGACATTTTGTTATTTTCATTTTTTCCGATTTGACAACTTAATGCCTTCTCCTGAAATCACTTCGCTTTTTTACGACAAATTACTGTTGCATTTACATTTTTTTTGTGTTATAATACCTTATGCTTTGATATTTCGAGGAGGAAGTTCAGATGAATATTATTCTTGATACAGATGTCGGTTCAGACTGCGATGACATAATGGCTCTGTCCTATCTTTTATTGGCAAAAAGAAAACTCGGTGTTAACATTCTCGCTATCACACATTCCCATAATACTCCTCTCGGCATTCCGGTAATAAAAAAATTGTTTGACGAACAGAACGAAGAGTTGCCACCGGTCGGATCTATGGTCGGCGGTCCGTCGTGTAAAGATATGTACTGCGAAAAAACCGTCGGAATCCTGAAAATAAAATGTCCGAAAATCATATATCCGCCTGCGGTAAAGGTGCTGAGAAAAGCACTTGCTGACACCGATAAATGCGTGATATGCGCAATTGGTCCTCTGACAAACATTGCCGCTTTGCTCGACAGCGCTCCGGATGAGATATCTGCTCTTGACGGTTCTGAGCTGGTTCGCTCGAAATGCGAAAAAATCGTGCTTATGGCAGGAGCATTCACTGAAAACCGCGAAAAAGGTCGCCATATAGAATGGAATGTTTACTGCGACATTCCCGCAGCCAAAAAAGTTATTGAAAATTCTCCCGTGCCGGTTGTGACCCTTCCCTATGAAGCCGGAGAGAATATGATTACCGGAATCCCGATCACCGAAAAATATAATAACGAAAACTGTCTTTCAACGGTTTTTTCGGTGTTCTGCGGTAAAGGCGGAAGACATTCCTGGGATCCGGCGACTCTTGTATATGCAATCGAGGGAACCAAGGACTTTTTCAGCGTCACAGGTCCCGGAAAAGGAACTGTCGACAGTGAAGGCAGGACGTTTTTCACACCGGACGAAAACGGCAATTTCAGTTACCTTGAAATCAACCGTTACCCCGGAGAAACCGACGCCGACGCCAAAAAAAGAGCGGCAAAATACATAGACGACTGCTCTCTTGAACTTTACGCCGGAATTTGAAAGAAGGCGTTTAATGTACAACAATCTGAAATGTGCCCCTCCGGATGTTCTTATGGAATACTCTCAGTATATGAGGGTGATAAAAAACCGGGCTTCAAGAACAGTTGAGCAGTACCAGAACGATATAATTTTGTTTCTGTGTTACGTAAAAGCAAAATCCGACGGTCTTTCAACAGAACCGGAGGATTATGTAAACGTGGATATTTCCGGCATTGACGCAGCTTTTCTCTCAGGTGTAAGGCCTGAACATATTTACTCTTTTCTTTCCTACGTTGCAGACAAAAGAGGCAACAAAGCCGGAGCAAGAGCAAGAAAACTTACTTCGATAAAATCTTTTTTCAAATATCTCACAGTAACCACGCGTCAATTAAAAGATAACCCGGCAAAGGATATCGATGCGCCGTCAGGCAGAAATCCCCTTCCGAAATTCCTTTCTCTTGAAGAATCACTTCTTCTCCTCAAAACAGTCAGCGAAGACTTTTCCTCGGCTTCGAGAGAACGGGATACCGCAATTCTCACTTTATTTCTGAACTGCGGTATGCGTCTCTCGGAGCTGGTAGGACTCAATCTTTCCGACTTTGACAGAGAATTTGAAAGCGTCCGTGTTCTCGGAAAAGGTTCAAAGGAGAGGATGATTTATCTTAACTCCGCCTGCAAGGACGCAATTCTCGCCTACCTGCCGGTCAGAAACTCAGATGACCAGATAAAAGATAAAAACGCACTCTTTATCAGCACCCGACAGCATAACCGCATAAGTAAAAAAACCGTTCAATGGTTGGTAAAGAAATATCTGGAAAAATCCGGACTTGGCAATAAGCATTACTCAACTCATAAACTGCGACATACTGCCGCTACTCTTATGTACCGTTCGGGAAAAGTCGACGTCAGAGTCCTGAAAGATATTCTCGGACACGAACAGCTGAACACGACCCAGATCTATACTCACGTGAGTAACGAAAGTATGAAGAACGCCATGAACGAAAATCCGCTTTCTTCGTTAAAACCGTTACCGAGAAGCCCGCAAAACGGAAAAAGTGATAAATAAATCACGCCGGAAAACATCCGGTCCCAAACCGGTGATTCGACTCTCGCAGGTGCCGTGGAAAAACAGCAAAGCGACTGAAAAAAACAAAAAACTATAAGTTTGACCTGCTGCAAAAATTTAATCACAAATAAAGAACGCTCCGGAAAACCGGGGCGTTCGGCAGTTTTCAGCGGTTTTGACAAAAAAACCTCTTTTTTAACACAAAAGGATATATTTTATCTGAAAGGAGTTTTATGAACCTGAAAAAAATATTTTTCGGATTTTCTCCAAAAGTAACGGCACGGGTTCTTTCGGTGCTGGTTGCCTTAGTCATCACACTGACTTTTGTTCGCATCTATCGGTCATTTGACGCAAACCGTCAAAGTGACGTTCCGGAAAATCCCGAAAACCAGAACGAAAACACTTCACAGCCCGGCAACGGCGATTCTCAGAACAACGAGTCACAGTCTGAGTTTGACTTTTCGGGAGCTTCCGAAGTTCTGAACCTGATAAACGGTAAAAGCGCAGCTCTTTGCGATCTTACAGACAATAAGATACTCGCAATGAAAAATCTGTCAGGTAAGATCCCGATAAAAGAAGCTACGGCTTTTATGGTGGCTCTGACAGTTTCAAAAGCGATAAATGAGGAAAAGATCCTGCTCAGTGACGAAGCCGTCTGCCCCGCCTCAGCCGCTTCAAAACCCGGATATCAGGATTCATCAGAAATACTTCCGATAGGTAAAAGAATGAAGGTAAGTGAAATTCTGAGATGCCTGTTTTATCAGGACGGCTCTTCTTTTGCTTATACACTCGCTGTACATATATCAGGAAGCGAAGAGGCTTTCGTAAGCGAAATGAACGCTTACTGTCAGAAGCTCGGCCTTTTATCGACTTCGTTCAGCGACTGTACAGGCGATGACGGTTCTGCTTCCGTTACGACTGCATACGATCTTTCGGTGATCATCAAATATATGCTGAAAGATCCTTTACTCAAAAGTATTTTCTGCTCAAATGAAATGTTAGTGATAGGTTACGGACAAAACGGAAGTATTTCTCTGGTGGTAAAAAACAACTTTTTTGAAAATTACTGCACCGAAAGTCAAGCTAAAAGTGACGGGATAACCGGCGGAAAAGTTTCCGGGGAACGCACCGATAACTGGGCGGCGGTTCTGTTTTACAAAGACGGCAGAGAATACCTTTCTCTTGTCTGCTCCGGCAACAATTCGTTTGCGGATTCACTTATGCTTTATTCCGCTTTTGCTTTAAGCGGTTCTTCCTCCTGAGACGTTCTCGGAATTATATGATATGCTGAAAAAAGTTTACGTAGTTTTTTTGATTTACCTGACTGCATTTTTCCATAAAGATACGGTTTGTTATAAAAATTTTTGTTTGCTGCCTTTTTCCCTGACCGTCAATTAACGCGTATTTCACACAGAAGGTGATCTTTCTGCCGTTATCACCGGTTTTTTTTCAAAAATTCTGAGCGCTCCGGTAATTTTAAGCAGAATTATGTAAACTCCCATTGCAAGCATTATGAGCGAAACAGTAGAATATACTCTCAGATTTGAAATGTAGCATGATAAATGTACCGCTATCAGAGCCGAGGCTATCGGTATAAAAAAAGTCAGAAGTATACTCAGTCTGGGCCTTACAAGTACAAATAATCTTCCGAAACTGCATAGACAGTTGAAAAATTCGCATACGTACAGCGAAGCGACAAATCCGTAAATTCCGAACTTCGGTATCAGTACTGCCGCAAATACCACACTGAGCGCTGCGTCGATAATGTTTACTTTCATTACATAGTTCTGTTTGTCAAGCCCTTTGAGCATACCGTCCGAAATGTGATCAAGATACATAAAAAATATCAAAGGCGCAAGAATACGCAAAAATTCTCCGGCTTCTCTGTTACGGTAAACCGCCAGGGCAAGGCTGTCTGAAAAACAACCTATAACTGCCGCCGCTCCGATTCCGTATATAACGGCAAATGTCAATCCTTTTTCAACCGTTACTCTGATACTTGACTTACTGTCGCCGGCAGAAACTCTGGCTGAAAGTTCGGCTATCGTTATTGAGGCAAATGAAGTCAACAGCGCCATAGGGTATAAAAGTATCGGGAGAACCATCCCGGAGACTATCCCATACTCTGCCAGCGCCTTTTCTGAATCAAGTCCGTACGCCCTTAACCCTATCGGGATCAGAATATGCTCAGACGTCGTAAGCGCGGAACGTATCAGAGCACTTACGGCTATCGGGATGGTTATGCCGAGGAAGCGTTTTTTTATTTTTGAAATATCGTGGTTTCCGCACGGAAACTTCTTACGGTAGTGCATATAAAACGCACTGAGGATAAAACAGGAAAGTGCTTCCGAGGACGCATTGCAAATGACCAGAACAAGGCAAAGCGTTTGTACGTCCGCTGTTTTGCAGAATGTAAGGGCAAGTATTGTTGCAAAAATACGTATAAACTGCTCAAAAAGTGACGTAGCCGCGCTTGGAGGAATTCTCCGTATTCCACTGAAATAACCGTGAAACGCGTTTGATACCGATATAAACGGCAATGCAAAAGCCAGTGCCCTCAGCGACGGAACGGTCCTTGCATCCCTGAGCAGGATGTTTCCTGTAAACGGCGCACTGAAAAACATAAGCGCCGCAACGATCAATCCCGCTTTGAAGCAATATTTTATACAGGAACGAAGCGCGCTGTCAAGTTTTTCATAGCTCCGGCTGCCGTAACACTCCGATATTATTCTCGTTGACGCAAGGTTGATTCCGGCAGACGCCGCTGTTACCGCAAAAGCGTATACGCTCATTATCTGAGTGTAAAGTCCCATTACAGCTTCCCCTGCCATAATGGACAGCCGCGCGGAGAAGTATACACCGGCGGTTCTCAGTATCAGCGCGGTCACTGTCAGCATCAGCCCGTCTTTTATGAAATCTCTAACGGTTCGCAAAACTGTCCGACCTTTCGTTTATCCGAGCTTTACATTTTTTGAAAAACCGTGTATAAATCCGTCACTGCTTTCGGTGCAGATATCTCCTCCTATTACTCTTCCTCGGTATATTATAAGATTAGCATACACCGTTCCGGTATAATCCGGGTAATTGGTTACTTTATATGTATACCTAGTCACCTCTTTGCGCTTGTATTTTGAAAGATCAAGACCCTGCATTTTTTGAAGTTCATTGTAACCCGCAAAGACCGTATCGAATTCACTCGGAACTGTCACTTTTGTTTCCTGCACAGGTGTACTTTCAACCTGCCATCCGAACTGACTCAGAAAATTTATCCTTCCTTCATTTGTTTTTGCTTCGGTATAGACAATTTTACCGTCATCGGCAAATACCGCAACTGCCGTCTGCGTCGGTATAAATACCGCAAGACACACAAAAATCGCTACCGCCGCAAGTGCCGCCGCAAAAAGTTTAAGCGTACTCGCTTTCACAGAATAAACGAACATGGCGCATATCCCCCACTGGCTTTTTTTCAATACTATGCGTATCTTCTCCTTTTTATGCACATTGTTGACATTGTTTAATGCTGCATTGTCTGACGAATAAAAAACCGCCGCTCTGATAACAGAGCGGCGGTTTTTTTAGAAAGGATTTTCACTGAAAACTATATGAAAACCGTCTATAAAATTTTCTTTTTATCCGTATATTTACCGTGTAATACCTTCCTACACATGTCAGAATCCGATGTTGAACTGAATTTTGCTATCTGAGATCATCGTCAGAGCCCTGTTAAATCAGCAAACTGATTCAAGAGCTGTTTGCTTTTTATGCTTCGTTTTTGTGCTTTATCGCTGCCTGCGCTGCGGCAAGACGCGCTATCGGCACTCTGAACGGCGAGCAGGAAACATATGTGAGTCCGAGCTTATGGCAGAATTCAACAGACGTCGGATCTCCTCCGTGCTCTCCGCAGATTCCTATATGCATTTCCGGACGTACCTTTCTTCCGAGCGTGCAGGCTATCTCCATCAGCTTTCCTACTCCCTCCTGGTCGATCTTCGCAAACGGATCGTTTTCAAAGATCTTTGTGTCATAGTAAGAATCAAGGAATTTACCTGCGTCGTCACGGCTGAAACCGTATGTCATCTGTGTGAGGTCGTTGGTTCCGAAGCAGAAGAATTCGGCTTCCTGCGCTATCTTATCCGCAGTTATCGCCGCACGAGGTATTTCAATCATAGTTCCGACTTCGTAGTGCAGATCTGAGCCGGCATTCTTTATTTCTTCGTTTGCGGTTGCCACAACTATATCTTTTACGAATTTCAGCTCTTTGACTTCGCCTACAAGCGGTATCATTATCTCGGGAACTATCTTCCAGCCCACATGAGCCTTCTGTACATTTATAGCCGCACGTATAACCGCTCTGGTCTGCATTCTGGCTATTTCAGGGTATGTTACCGTCAGACGGCATCCGCGGTGTCCCATCATCGGATTTGCCTCGTGCAGGGAAGCTATTATCGCTTTGATTTGTTCCACAGTCTTACCCTGACTTACAGCCAGCTTTTCAATGTCCTCTTCTTCGGTCGGAAGGAACTCGTGAAGCGGCGGATCAAGGAATCTGATAGTTACCGGGTTTCCTTCGAGAGCTTCGTAAAGCTTTTCAAAATCTCCCTGCTGCATCGGAAGGATCTTACTGAGTGCAGTCTCTCTTTCCTCAACGGTATCCGCGCAGATCATTTCTCTGAATGCATCTATTCTGTCGCCCTCAAAGAACATATGCTCTGTACGGCAAAGTCCGATTCCCTCTGCTCCGAGCTGACGGGCTTTCTGCGCATCTTTGGGCGTATCTGCGTTTGTTCTTACACGAAGTTTGCGGAATTTGTCAGCGAGACTCATTATACGTTCAAACTCACCGGCTATCTGTGCGTCAACCGTAGGTATAAGTCCGTCATACACATTACCCGATGAACCGTCTATCGAGATATAATCTCCTTCTTTAAACGTCTTTCCGGCAAGTGTGAATTTCTTGTTTTCCTCATCCATGTTGATAGCCGAACAACCGGAAACGCAACAGGTTCCCATGCCGCGGGCTACAACTGCCGCATGCGATGTCATTCCTCCGCGGACTGTCAGGATACCCTGCGCCGCCTTCATTCCTTCTATGTCTTCGGGAGATGTTTCAAGTCTTACAAGCACGACTTTCTTTCCGGCTTCTTTCCATGCCTTTGCGTCTTCGGCCGTGAACACTATCTGTCCGGCAGCTGCTCCGGGGGACGCCGCAAGAGCCTTTGCCAACGGCTTTGCCGTTTTGAGTGCTTTTGCGTCAAACTGCGGATGAAGCAGCGAATCAAGGTTTCTGGGATCGATCATCAGCACTGCCTGCTCTTCTGTTATCATTCCTTCGTCAACGAGATCGCATGCTATTTTAAGAGCCGCTTTTGCTGTTCTCTTTCCGTTACGGGTCTGAAGCATATACAGTTTTCTGTTCTCGATCGTAAATTCCATATCCTGCATATCGTGATAGTGGTTTTCAAGTGTCGTGCAGATATTTTTGAACTGTTCAAACACCTCAGGCATTACCTTTGCCATCTCCTCTATCTTCTGAGGAGTACGTACTCCGGCGACGACGTCCTCACCCTGGGCGTTCATCAGGAACTCACCCATAAGCTTCTTTTCGCCTGTCGCGGGATCACGGGTAAACGCAACGCCCGTGCCGGAAGTTTCGCCCATGTTTCCGAACGCCATCATCTGTACGTTGACAGCCGTTCCCCAAGAGTACGGTATATCGTTATCACGGCGGTAAACGTTTGCACGGGGGTTGTCCCAGCTGCGGAAAACCGCTTTGATAGCTCCGAAAAGCTGTTCCTTCGGATCGCTGGGGAAATCGCTTCCTATTTTCGCTTTGTACTCTGCTTTGAACTGATTGGCAAGTTCTTTCAGGTCGTCGGCTGTAAGCTCTACGTCCTGAGTAACTCCCTTTTCCTCTTTCATCTTATCGATGAGCTGTTCAAAATACTTCTTTCCGACTTCCATAACAACGTCGGAATACATCTGTATGAATCTTCTGTAACAGTCCCATGCCCAACGCGGGTTACCTGACTTTTCAGCCATTACCTGTGCGACCTCTTCGTTAAGTCCGAGGTTAAGTATGGTGTCCATCATACCGGGCATTGACGCACGGGCTCCGGAACGCACAGATACCAGAAGCGGGTTTTCAAGATCGCCGAACTTCTTGCCGGTTATCTTTTCCATTTTGTCGATATACTCCATTATCTGAGCTTGGATCTCACTGTTGATCTGTCTGCCGTCCTCATAATACTGAGTGCAGGCTTCCGTGGTTATGGTGAAGCCCTGCGGAACCGGAAGACCGAGATTGGTCATCTCGGCAAGGTTTGCGCCTTTTCCTCCGAGAAGCTCACGCATTGACGCGTTGCCTTCCGAAAAGAGATATACGTATTTTTTCATGTTTACATTCCTCCAAAATTTATAACAGATTTATTATAGCACACACTTGAAAAAATTTCCACTGAAATCAAAAAGATTTACACATTTTTAATATTGAATCGGTCACATCGGCATAAATCAAGATTTAAGAACTATTCCGTATTTTTCGCACAGATTCACCTTAAATATGTGCTCCGCTGCCTCTATTTCCTCTGCCGCAAGCGTCCTTGTTACTGCGTTATATTCTACGTTTACGAGAACAGAAGAATACCCCTTTTCAACGCCGGCTCCGAAGTACACGTCGACAGGCTTTACCGAAACGACAAAAGGCGACGCCGACGTAATGAGCTCTTTGTAATCCTGAAAATGTATTCCGTTTTTCACCACGAAATTGTATTCGCGGACCACCGACGGATATTCGGACTGATACGATATCGATCTCTTTATCTCGCTGAGATCCTCATAACAGAACTCCGCGTAGAACATTTCGTCCTTGGCAAGCTTTCCGTTTTCAAACCTCAGAAGAACATCGGGAGAGACTTTGCCTACAATTCCTATGTGCTTTCCCGCGGCTGTTATCTCGGCTCCTGCACCGGTTTCGAATATTCCCACATTTTCCGTATTCCTGATTTTCACATCCACGGCATACTCGGAAATAAGATTTTTTACCAGCGCCACTGCGTCGTAGATACTGTATTTGATCTCCTTTGAAACTCCGAAGCCTTTTGATATTTTTGTACCGGTAAGTATCATTCCGAACATATTTTTCTCAAAATAATTATCGTAACCGCACGCTGTCCGGTCTTTCTTTCCGAAGGTCTTACCGAGTTCAAATATCTTTATACTGCTGCGTGTTGAAGACATATTGTTTATCGCCGTCTGTATCAGGTTATATGCAAGATTCGGTCTCATGAGCTGATAGCAAGACGCAAGCGGATTCTGTATCTGTATATCTCCGTAATACGGTGAATTTTCGGGAACTTCAAGTATATTCATGGCGTCTGAAGGTATAAAGCCGTAAGTAAGCACTTCGATAAAACCGTATCCGACCATTGCGTTCCTGAGCAGATTTGCGTTTTTGTTTATTTTGTTTTCTACGTACGGAGCATAAAGCTTAATCGGTTGTGGCTTGATATTATGGTAACCGTATATTCTTCCGACTTCTTCTATAAGATCTGCGTCGATTTCTATGTCAAGACGGAACGACGGCACCTTCACCTCCATTGCCGTTCCGTCTATCACTTTGACGTCGAAGTAACAGCGTCTGAGCATATCGGCTATTTCGTCCGGATAAAGCTCAGTTCCGAGTATAGCGTTTGTTCTCTCCGTCGTCAGCGTCAGAACCTGCGGCTGATATTCAGTATCGCGGTAGCAGTAAGCCTTAGGATTTACTTTTCCCCCGCATATCTCCGTTATCATCTTCGCAAGTATTCTGGCTCCGCGGTAACAAAGCTCTGTATCCACTCCTCTTTCATACCTGTACGACGCCATTGTGGACACGTGTGTTTTCTTGGATGTCGTTCTTATGACTATATGGTCGAAGTTGGCGCATTCGATTATTATATTTTTTGTCTCTGACGTTATTTCCGCATTCGGCGTACCTATCATTCCCGCTACGCAAACCGGCTTTTCGTCGTCCGATATTACCAAAGCTCCTGCCGGAAATTTCACATCACTTCCGTTGAGCGTGGAAATATCCTTGTCTTCAACCGTATTTTCCACCCTTATATCGCCGCTGAGTTTATCGGTATCGAATATGTGGCTTGGCTGTCCTGTCAGCACAAGCACATAATTACTGATATCTACGACCGGACTTATGCTCGGTATTCCGAGTTTTGTCAGTACATCTGTGATATAGTCAGGGGTTTTAACGGTGTTGTCTATCCCGGTTATCTCTATTCCGCAGTATCTGTGCACATCGGGTGACATTATGCGTATTTTGTGAGAAAGGCTGTTGTCTGCGGAAAAATTTATTTTCATGTCTGCGTCAAGCGTTTTGGGAGCCTGGATCTTCTGTGATATATAGACCTCACGCAATACTCCTTCAACCGACAACATATCCGGACGGTTCGCCTTCACTTCGATCTCTATAAGAGTATCTCCGTCCGGCGTCTTTTCTGTCGACGCGATTTCAAATCCCTGATACCTGAGCCATTCAAGCAGAGATTCGTACGTTATATCAGTATCGCTTATGCTCTTCAATGTACTGTAAGGAAATTTAAACATTGCCGTTCCTCCTTATATCTGTTCCCATAAGGATATCTCGTTTTCAAACAGCTTCCTCATCTCGGCTATCTTATAGTAGAGCATAGGGAGTCTGTTCAGTCCCCAGCCGAACGCGAATCCGAGCGTATCACGTGAATATCCCACACCCTCGAACACATTCGGATGTACCATTCCGGCACCTGCCACTCTCATCCAGCCTGTGCCTTTACACGTACGGCAGCCTTTTCCTCCGCACATTATGCAGCTCATATCGACAGCCGCACTCGGTTCAGTGTATGGGTAGTAGCAGGGCGAAAATCTTACCTGCAAATCGCTTCCGAATATTCTCTGTGCGCTTTCGGTCATAGCCCATTTAAGATTTGCAAGGTTTATCCCTTCGCCGACGACCAATCCTTCAACCTGATAAAAACACGGTGTGTGCTGAGGGTCTATCTCATCCACGCGGTAAACCACTCCGGGTGAAATAATCATAAAAGGCGGCTTGTGTTCCAGCATATACCGCACCTGTACGCACGAGGTGTGCGACCTGAGCAAAACATTCGGATATTCAAGATAAAATGTGTCCTGCATATCTCTTGCGGGGTGATAGTATGGCATGTTCAGCATTTCATAATTATGCTTATCGTTTTCGATTTCCGGACCGTATGCTATGGAAAATCCCATTTCCTTGTAAACGTCCTCCATCATCTTCCCGACTCTTATGAGAGGGTGTATCTTTCCGCGGACAAATTCAGGCGAAGCTATGCTCATGTCCACACAGCTTTCCGTCTTTTCTCCCTGCGCAATCTTTTCCCTCATGTTTTTGAATCTGGCTTCAAATTCATTTTTAAGGTCGTTTATCAGCTTACCCGCATCCCGCTTTTCGTCCGCAGACAGATTTTTCATTTCGGAAAAAAGCTCTTTAAGCGTCTTTTTAAAGGACGTTTCTATAACGTTCAGTCCGTCTGTCGCGGTTACTCTTACAAGATTGCTTTGCAGTTCTTCCCTTACCTTTTCGATATGCTCTTTCATAACATTTCCTTTCTCGCTTTCAGCGCAGAATAAAAAAATAACCCCTGCCGGAAAAGGGACGGACAAACCGCGGTACCACCCTATTTCAAAGACAGAGATCTTTGCTCTTTGTCCGCTTTAATGCAGCGGTTACATCCGTCTTAACGCCGTCTGGCTTTCCGTACGGAGACTCATATGCTGAAATTCCCGGACACAGACTTTCGGAAAACTTTCAGCCGATGATTTTCCGTCTCTGATAAGTTCACGTCTCCGGTACTTACACATAATCACAGTCATACTAACGATTTTCCTAATTATTATATCACAATAAACATTTTTTGTCAAGCAAAAACAGAAATTTTATTTTTTATCTGTTCTTTCACGTAAAAAAGTCCCGGAAAAACGGTTTCAGCGTGTTCCAAGGACTTAAACAATTACAATTAGCAAAAATATTCTATCGTATGTCAGATGCTGGACAAATAATGACAAAACCACAGATCCCGGTTAAAAACCTTTCATTGATTTTTTTACCCGCTCTGCCGGTTGCGAATGGCAGATAAAAAGCAGGTAATATCAAAGTTTGTCGGTGACGTCCCTGAAACAGGCTCTTTCGTAAGGGCTTTTGTTAGGAGAATGAACAGAAAGCATGAGTTTTCCGCCGTAGGTACGGAATAACATTCCGTGACCGCAGTCATCCCAGAACAGCGGTGTTTTTTCCTGCTTCCACGGACCTTTTATACCGTTTTCCGATCTTGCCGCCGTAATCGCGTATTTTCCTTTATAAAAACTTGACCAAAGCATGATTAGTTCATTGCTCTTTTTGTAAATAAACGGTCCGTCAGTGACATAACCGCTGTGTTTATCTCCGGAAATTCTGTCAGGCCATCCGGCATCAGTAGCTCTGAAAAGAACTTCCGGCTCACCTTCCGGTCTTTTAAGATCCGGCGAAAGCCTTTGCAGAACTATCTCGCCGTCCACCGCGTCTATCCACTCATGACAGAAGACGGTGTAAGGAACCCCGTTTTCAACATAAAATGTTGCGTCAAGCGAAAACCAGTTCTCCGGGGTTATAAGTCCCTCAGAATGAGGTTTATACTTACCGTCGACGGTATCCGATGCCAGTATCTGGCTGCCTCTTTTTCCGCTTCCGTAAAAAGTGGCGAACATATAATAGCGCCCGTTGTACTTATGCACCTCAGGAGCCCAGAAGTTTTTCTCTCCCCAGAAATCGTCAGATTTTGAAAAAACGTTAACGGGTCCGATAAAATTTTCAAGATCTTCCGTCACGTAAACATCAAACCCCTGTCCTTCTGCGTTCCATATGTCCGGATCGGTCGTCCCGAACATAAAATATTTTCCGTTTTCAGGCACAATAAACGGATCTCTTATCTGTATTTCACTTATATGCTTCATTTTACAATCCTACCCGGAATCAGAAACGTTCAGTATATACGTGCGCATCCATAGGCGAAAACTTTCAAAAGGCGCTTGTCCGTACGCGCGTCTTACCTCACCCTAAAATCAGATTATATTCTTCGGACCGGTAAGGAACAGACCGTTTTTTACGACTATTCCATAGCTGTACCGGTTGAAGTTCTGAAGTCTTCCTTCGTATATTTTTCTTCCGCCTTTGACTCCCGCAAGATTTATCGGTTTTATCACCGCTTTTTCACCGCCCTCTATATCAATTCCGTATTTTTTCAGAATCGAATATACGAATTCCGAGCAGTAATAGCAGTTTTCCTTAGCTCTTTTCTTACCGAACATAGCCATTACAAGTCCTGCATAGTTGTAGTGATATCTGTCTTTCATTATGTACATCCGGCGTAGCTCTTCCGTTATTTTTCTGTATTTTTCCGTTTCAATTGAAACTTCTATCACCATGCATTCGGTATCTGTGAATCTTCTGAACGTACCGCTGTCCCTTGATTCACGGACAAAACCTCCGTGAACCGGATTGTACGGGTTGATCCTCCCGAAAGAATACATATTTTCAAGACGGTCGTCCAGCGCTATTGAAACGTGATTGTATCTGTCGCCGGTAACTGTTTTCACTATTCTTGAAAGTATTGTGCCTGTCTGTGAGATCACGAGGTATATTTTTCCGCTTTCGCTGTATGTTACCATAATTTTATCACCCAATATATCGGAGGATTTCCGAATACCATTATCTGAATTATCATTACTACTGTGTCTATCAATATCATTATTCCAAGTGTAAGATCCGTGATCTTTACTACCTTATAGCTGATTCTGTTGCTGACAAACTTCATCAGCGGATTATAAGCAAATTTGAATATCAGAAACGCCGCAAGTCCGTATCCGACGGTTGGAATAAGTCCGGCGTACTGAGTTATGTGCATCGGATGTTCAGAGTAATCCCAGAGTTGGACTCCGAACACTATCTCCCACATATTCCCGACAAATAATTCTCCAAGAAATACAGCCGTGCATATTATGAAAAAACATATACAGTTTTCGGCTATAACTGTTCCGGCGTTTCTTTTCCGGAACAGCTTCTTTCCGAAAAAGGAGATGTCGTCAGAATTTTTGAAAAGTATATGAAACGCAAATGCTATCAGCATGTAAGGCGATATAAACGGAAGCAAATGAAAGCGACAGTCTATAATTCCTCTTGTTACCGCCCTTGCAATGTTTTCCCCGGTCCAGCCGAACTGCGCAAAAATTATTCCGATAAAGTACAGATTCACGAAATCTTCGCCGAATATTTTTAACCTTTTGTCCTCACTCACAAAAAAAGTGTGCTTTAACTTCATCTCTTATCTCCGCTTCTGCTTTTTTTGCTCGTTATCAAACTGACTCAGTTCGATAATATTCGTCATATTATATCACAATTCCGGAAATAAATCAAGCCCTAAACACAAATAACACCGTTGTTTGTTATTTCTGCTTAAAAATTCCTTTTAATTCCGGTCATAAATTCCTTTTGTTTGTACCCCATTTTTCAATTTCTATGACCGTTCTGCCTTTTCTGCTGACCGCATCCGTAACATGAAGTCTGAATTTACCGTTACCGATAACATTTACCAGACTGCCGTCTTCCAGAATATGGTCGGTCTGATCGGTTTCCTTCCTGTTTACTGTTACTTTGCGGTGTCTTATAATGTCCGCCGACTTTTCTCTTGAAATGCCGAGTGCAGCCGATATTACCGCGTCCAATCTGAGCGAAGCCACAGTTTCACGGATAATCTCCCTGTCTTTGACGTAACTTTTTATCATTTCAAGAGGTAGTTTTTCGGTTTTCACTGCCGCTCTTCCGACTTTCAGGAGATTTTCCGATATATAATCGTACATTTCTTTTCGCAGGACCACATCTGTGTATTTCTCGGCGTCGTTGACATTTATATCGCCGACCATTGATCTTTCTATTCCTAACCCGAGTATGGCTCCGAGAAAATCTCTGTGAGTCAGAGTATACTCTTTATAATATGAGCATCTGACAGCGGTAATGACTTCATTTGCCTCAAATTCATAATATTCCGGCACAAAAACGAGAATTCTTCTGTCTGCTTCCGGGTAACCTCCCTCAAATTTCATGCTTATTCCCTGTTCCGGAAGCAAGCTTTCTTCGAGTATTCCCTGTTCCGTTTCATTAAGAAAACCGGTAGAAGTTACCGTCCGCATTTTTTCACTTTGCCGCATCTTGTCTGCGGCTTTTTTTATGAGAAGCTCTTCCTCATCCGACAGGCAGTGTTTCATTTTTTACTTCCGCAAGTATCCTTTCATAGTCCTCCGACTTTTCTTTCAGCGATGCAGGCGTAAGTCCGAGCATTCTCAGCAGCCTGCCGAAACCGGTTATTTCTATTTTCCTGTTTCTGTTTTTTCCGGAATTGTATTCCCGGGCGTTTTCTTCTTTTACGCAAATGCCCGGAGCGCTTTGGGGTTTACATACGAAAATATCCGCTTCCGCCACCTTGTCGGTGTATCCTATTCCGAGCTTTGCGAGCATACTCACAAGCACCACCATCTCCCTGAAATGTCTGTTTTCATATATTCCGGAAAACGTTGCTTTTCTGTCGTATCTTTTGTGCGCGAGCCTTCTTGTGAAATTCCGGTAATCCTCTTTGTTCTTTCCCCTTATGAAATTTTCTTCGCCCAGTCGCACCCTGTCTCTGCCGGAAAAATATTCCGCTTCTATCTCACCGTCTCTCAGCTCGCCCCGGATTTTTCCGGTTTCGCTAAGCAGTTGTTTAACACTTTTACCGCTTTTTACCGTCAGATTTTCAAGAAGTTTCATGGTAAGAAAGGCGTCGTCGCTGCTTTTATGACTGACACAGCTCGTTTCTATTCCTGATTCGGCACAGGCGTTAGCGAGCGAAGGCATTTGCGCCACTCCTTTGCCGGACGTCAGAGAATATAATCTCTGGACATCGTAAAACAAGAAATTCACACACGGAAGTCTGTATCTTTCGAACTCAGAACGTAAAAAACCTGCATCGTTTTCAACGGCGTAACCGAATATCAGAATATCCTCTCCGGACAAAATGCTCTTTATCTCCGGATAATGACTTCTGAAATCTCTTGCCGCCCTGAACTCCGATTCCGGATATGCCAGCTGTATATATTTTCTGGCTGAACTGCTTTGAAGTCTGAAATCGGATTTCGGATTTATGATTATGTCCCGGTTTTCTGTAACGATAAAATTTTCATCGGTTTTCACATATCCGAAACTGCATATTTTCCCGTTTCCGCCCTCGCAGTTAGCACATTCTATGTCAAAAAAAAGATATTTCATTCTCAGTGACACCTTTCACTTATTTGACCGATTTATGATAGCACAAAGGCTTACCGTTGTCAAGTGCACCTACAGTAGTCGTCAAGTCACTCTGCTTAACAGTTACAAAAAGCCCGGACGTTTTGTCCGGGCTTTGCTTTACCGATTTAATGTATTGAATTCAATGTACCGGCGTCAAAGACCGCCGTTTTTCATAGAAAAAATTTCTGATCCTTACTTTGACTTCGGGATAAGGTCACGCCGCATTTCTCATTTTACTTTTTCGGAAATTTCTCTGTCAAGCTTCGCCGCAAATTCGTCAAAGCTCATAGTAACGCTTTCATCCTGTCTGTTTCTGACGGTTACAGTACCGTTTTCCACCTCTTTTTCGCCGACTATCACCATATACGGCACCTTCGACATTTTGGCTTCTCTTATCCTGTAACCTATCTTTTCGTTGCGGTTATCAAGCTCACACCTTATGCCTTTTTCCCTGAGCTGTCCGTATATTTTTTCAGCGTAGCCGTCAAAATTGTTTGAGACAGGTATTACTGTCACCTGATTCGGTGAAAGCCAGAGCGGAAACGCTCCCGCATACTTCTCAATCAGCAAAGCAAGGGTACGTTCATAGCATCCGAGAGAAGTCCTGTGAATTATATACGGATTCTTCTTCTGTCCGTCGGTATCCGTATATTCCATGCCGAATTTTTCCGCCAGCATCTGATCTATCTGTATCGTTATCAGGGTATCTTCTTTACCGTACACGTTCTTTATCTGAATATCAAGTTTGGGTCCGTAAAACGCCGCTTCACCCACT
>CALWJW010000019.1 GCA_944381095.1 uncultured Clostridia bacterium
TCAAAAAGGAGAAGTTTAATAAGAGAATATGATTATGAACAAGGATTTTATCTATGTGAAAGTGTAATATCCGACTTAGATGGATTTATGAAAGAATAAGTAAGGAGTATAAGAAGATTTTAAAATGATTAAGACAGGGAAAACAAAACTCACAGCACTGTTTATGGTGCTTCTCACTCTGTTCACCGCGCTGTTTATACCGATAAATGCCGCTGAACCGGAGATGTCAGAGGATATAGGCATTGAGGAAATAATGCCGAAGAGATCATGTGGATGCCAGGAATCAAGGATAGCGGTTAAATATTTGAATGGAAAGGTATATAGTGTAACGTTTTATGATAGTCTTGGGAATGAAGAAGCTCGTATTGATTATCAGGGAACACCTCATTTTATAGACGGTGAATATCGGCTTCCACATCAACATAATTTTACATACCATATAGGACCGGAAGGGCAAATAAATAGAACAGAT
Source organism: uncultured Clostridia bacterium (assembly GCA_944381095.1). Classification (GTDB taxonomy): domain Bacteria; phylum Bacillota; class Clostridia; order Oscillospirales; family CAG-272; genus SIG673. The sequence continues at coordinate 473 of CALWJW010000019.1, forward strand.
GCTCCAACATATACAAATTTTAGAGAATGGCAGTGATAATTCTTCGAATGTCATGAATATGTTTGGGTGTTGAATTGTATGGTATAAGAAAGGAGTAATTTTTTACTCCTTTCTATATAAATTATGTTTAGAAAAGAAGGAGCGTTAATTATGAGTATAACTGCAAATGGAGTAATATATTTTAAATCATCAATAGAGGAAAAATATTTAAATGATTTTTCTTTTTCTATTATGGAGGAAGCGATAAAAAGACGTATAGGACTTTTATTGGGAGCAAATCTTTCTCCGTGGGATACAGAATTTTACAAAGATGAGTTTAAAATAAATGGCGTTGCAAACGGAAAGGGTTTACTTTTTAGTTTATCAGAGTCAGCTTTTTACAGCAATTGTGATAAATTATTTGAGCCAATCTATATAAATAATACAAATCACAGTAATAATAGCGTAAATATAAGCAAAACGCAGATAGCAAAAATTGAGGAGTTTTTTGGTGAAATATTAAAAGAAGAGTTTGTAACATATTTATGCTTTAACGTTGGATATATAATAGATTATTACAAAAAACGAGCAGTACATACCTGCGTTTATAGCGGTGTAGGCAAAATTATTCAGGAAGAAATAGCAAAGTTTGGAGAATGGAAGCGCTTTTTACAAATTAACATTTATAAAAATTAGCTATGAATAATGGAGATTTCGATATATACTTATAAAAAGGAGGAAATAAAATATAATTTGCCATTCTTATATTCAAAAAAACAAATAACAATAAAAAAGAAAAGGAGAAAAAACAATGAAAAAGACACAGAAAACAAGAATTTCGGCACTGTTATTGGTGCTGTTAACTCTGTTCAGCGCGTTGTTTATACCGATAAACGCAGCTGAACCGGATATAGATGAAAATGTCGGCATTGAGGAAATAATGCCGATAGTTGCAAATCTGTGTATTTATAATAATTTACCAACTCTTTTTATTGAGGTCGGTCGATGGTATAATTTTGATTTTGAGGGGAATAGTCATCCATATACATTAACGAATGGATATACATATTCAATGGCTCCAGCAGGATCCCATGATTATCAATGTGTTACTATTTGGGATAAAAATGGTAATGAAGTTGATTTATTCTATTGTTGGCATGCATAATGTAAATTCAAAAAATTTTGGCTATTGCCGGATCTATCCTATATCAAAGTAATATCGTCGTGTTCGGAAAGCAACGTCTGTGATGAAAAGAGGTTGCTGCAGGTTACAAGGTATGATTTTTGGTAATTCGTAGTTATTTGAAACGAGGAAGAAGAGCAAGTATTTTACGTTAAAACTTCCATTATTTAGGTTGCTCCATTAAAGTTTTTGCTGATTACGGAAATACGTTTTGTCACCTTTACAAAAAAATTAAGCGAGAGTAAGGTATTTATGGTTGAAATTGTTTTTGATGAAATTACCAGAAATTCACTCAGGGATGAGATTGTTACTTGTGGGGTAAATAAGAATAATAAAAATAAGGAATCTATTTCTGATGATATTCTTTGTTTAGGGTATTTGCTTGATTTAGGCAGCTTGAATTGTGATCTGTATGGAGATGTACGGAAAAAAAGTTTGAGCGATTTGATTTGCGGTAACCGGGATATAGGTCAGTTATGGGATATCGGTCAGAGATTTTCAGGATACAGGAATGAGGCCGAAAGAATAATTGCCGCAGCACTATCCGGGGAAAGCATACGTATCTGGAATTGTGAGATGGCATTTTCTATTTGCGGTGTTTACTTACTATGCGATATGCTGAGAGAGATAGAATGTGATATTTCAATTGTTGATTTTCCGAAGGAAAAACGGGACGTTACGTCATCGTTTGGGTATTCGCATTGGGGAATACTCAAACCCGGGGAATATTATACATATTTATCGGAAGCGAAAGCAATCACAAAGATGGAAAAATATAGGAACAGCGATATATGGCGTAGTCTTAAAAAAGAAAATTCACTACTGCGTGTTTATTCCGACGGAAAGATCAGATCCGTTACGCCGGATTATTACGATAAGCTTATTTTGGACATTTTGCCCACACAAAATTTCACTTTAAAGCGTGCGATCGGAGAGGTAATGAAAAGAATGCCGGTTTATATCAATCTCGGATTAGTTGAAAAGAGAATATTTCATATGATAGAAAACGGGACTTTATGTATAAATAAAAAAGACCAAGCGGATGATTGAGCAAACGCCGCTTGATAATGATTAAATGCATTTCCGGATGTTCGGTATAATTTAGTTAGGTAATTACATGAAGCTTCAGCTACCGAGTATCTGATAAAAAGGTACACGGTAGCTGCCAAAGATTATAAGCTCTAAAACAAATAACAAAAAAAGGTAGTGCTAAAAAATCAGAAACATAATACTCCCGGAAAACTGATAATCTTATGCGGACTTGACGTCATCGGAAAAAAACACTTATAACTAATCTCAGTAATATTCCAAAGTATGATGTTGGTTTTTGATTTTCCCGGAAAACACTTGATTTGAAGAGAAGTAAATATGAATAACAGTATAATAAGCGATCATCTTATAAAAGAGATACAGTAGTTCCGTAATATATTATTTCTTATTCCCGGGAGTTCAAATACGAGAACATTATATTTTCAGTATTGTATCCGAGAATAAAATAAAACTGATCATAAAGCTGTTTCCAGTATTTCTTTATCAGGAGGGATGTTATGAAACATAACAAAATAGAGGTAGAATTTGATATCTTCAATAATGAAGTATTTGATCCGAATGAAATCACTCAAAGACTGAAATTGGAGCCTAAAAATACCTGCGTAATGGGGGATCCGGTACCGGGAACAACCCCGTATGGGATATTAAAATACAAGGATACTTCATGGACACTAAGCAGCGGTTTAAAAGAAAGCGACAGTTTGTCAGAAGAGCTGTTGATTATCGAAAATAGTCTGAGAGATAAAACAGAAACAATAAAATCTGTATTAACAGAACTGAGATGTGAATCACATTTTATGATTGTGGTTTATAATTATGACAGAGAATATTTTGCGGATATGCGCATTTCTAAGGAGTTTTTGAAGTTGGCAGCGGAAATAGATGCATATATAGACTACGATATATACTTTTCTAAGAAATCTGAAAATAATGAAGACAAAAAAACATTATGTAAAAAAATAAAACAATATCTCGAAAGGTATGGACTTCAGAAGATCGGAGCGAACGGATATATCGTAGTTAACCCATTTGAATATGTAAAATTTGTTTCAGATTACGGATATTATGTCAGTAAAGTCTCATGGTGGGAACATATCGAAATAGAAAATCAAAAGAAATCACTGGGTGGCGGCGGACCGACTGATCAGCAGAACAACAATTTTATGTATTCAGAAATATATTATCTTTCTGAAAATTTTTCGGAAGACGATACGGAATTATGTCTTACATATCTTAAAGAAACTCCGGAATTATATAAAGGGCATGATCTGTGTCCGTCTTTTATAATCAGTAAAAGGTAAAAATTGGTGAAAATTCAAAGTATTAAAATGAGTAATTTTTCGGGCGGTTCAATTTAATCGTACATTTAAAAGGAGGACATTATGGCAATTTTACTGTACCAAGGACATGGTAGTTTCAGATTGTCTACTGACGGCGGAAAGGTAATCTATATCGATCCCTTTGCCGGTGAAGGATATGGCGTCCCGGCGGATCTGATTTTGGTTACACATCAGCACCATGACCATAACCGCATTGATTTGCCGGTAAAAAATCCCGGATGTGTGATCTGGCAAAATTTTAATGCGCAAAAAGACGGTTTATATCAGACATTACGTCTCGATTTTGCAGTTGCCGAAGCGGTTGAAGCGTATAATCATCATCACAGCAAATCAGAGTGCGTCGGATATATTCTTTACGTTGACGGGGTTTCGGTATACTTTGCCGGAGATACCGGACAAACTAAGCAGATGTCGGCTCTTGCCGGGAAAAAACTTGATTATGCCGTTTTACCGATGGACGCCACCTATACCATGGATATACCTGAAACGGTACGCTGTGCAGAGCTGATTTCTGCCCGACACACTATACCGTCGCATATGTCGCCCGGTAAACTGTTTGATGCTGATCGCGCAAAAAAATTCACCGTTTCCGGAGCTGTTATATTAAAACCGGGAGAAGAATTACGACTTTGAGTACTTCCGTTTAACATTCTGACGAAACAAAGTAGCATATGTAATTTACTTATTTTATCGCTTACTGCGCAAATGAAACTGAGTTAATTATAAAAAGGGGGAAGATTTTTATGGAAAACTTTGATTTTTATTCACCAACCTATTTTTCATTCGGAAAAGACGCGGAAAGTAAAACCGGCAGTCTTGTGAAGCGTTTCGGGGGAAGTAAAGTCCTGATCCATTACGGAGGCGGAAGTGTTATACGTTCCGGACTTCTCGGAAGAGTAAAAGCGTCTTTGGAAAGAGAATCAATCGGTTATATTGAGCTCGGAGGAGTAAAACCGAATCCGAGAAGCGGTCTTGTGTATCAAGGTATTTCACTGTGCAGAAAAGAGAAGGTTGATTTTATTCTCGCAGTCGGAGGAGGAAGTACGATTGATTCTGCAAAAGCAATCGCTGCCGGAACGGTTTACGACGGTGACTTCTGGGATTTTTACGAAGGCAAACCGGTAACTGAGGCGCTGCCTGTCGGAACTGTGCTTACAATTGCCGCGGCGGGGTCAGAAGGCTCACCCGATTCTGTCATTACAAAGGAGCAGGGAATGATAAAGCGCGGAGCGAGCGGAGACGCGTACAGACCGAAATTTTCGGTAATGAATCCGGCGCTGACACAGACACTGCCACCTTACCAGACAGCTTGCGGAATAACGGATATAATGGCTCATTTGTATGAACGGTATCTGACCAATACCGGTGATGTTGAGACAACTGACCGCATGATAGAGGCGCTTATGCTTGCAATGGTACATGAAGCTCCGAAAGTTATCTTAAACCCTGACGATTACCAGGCAAGAGCAAATATAATGTGGGCAGGTATGATGGCACACAATAATTCCTGCGGTGTGGGCAGAACGCAGGACTGGACGAGTCATAACATAGAGCATGAGCTGTCAGCAATGTATGACTGTGCACACGGCGCCGGTCTTGCGGTTACTATGCCGGCGGTCTTTACGTACACAATGGGGCATGATATAACAAGATTTGTAAAAGTCGCTACCAGAGTATGGGGATGTGAAATGGATTTTGAAAATCCCGAGGCAACGGCGAGGGCAGGCATTGAAGCACTCCGCAGATTTCTTATTTCAATAGGAATGCCGAAAAACTTTTCTGAGCTCGGAGCGAAGGAAGAGGATATTGAAAAGCTTGCGCACACCTGTTGCTATGGCAGCGAAAATTCTGACGGAACAATAACCGGATTTACCAAGCTCACTCAAAAGGATGTGGAAAATATATACAGATTGATGCTCTGACGTCATTGCGCTGCTGTTTGTAAGGTGTACCGGACAATGGTTTGGCAGAGAATGCCCTTATTGCTTAACAGTACGGAAACGCTCGGTTTCCGGTTAGCTAAACCGGAAATAGCGTAATGGCTGAAAAGCGAAAACTGTTTTGAAAGATAAAATTTTCCGACCTGATTACGGGAAGTAATGGCGGTCGAAAAGAGGGGAGATTTATGAGTAAGATAGTTTATTACAGTGAATTTGACAAAGGCGGAGATCATACGGAACAAGTGAAAAAGGCGCTGCAATACTGTAAAACCGTAAACGCCGGAATTTTGCATTTTGAACCGGGCGTATATCATTTTTACGGAACATATGCCGGTGAGTACGAATGTAATATATCAAATCACAGCCCAAACGGACGAAAAAAAGTAATTTTTCCGATAATAGGCTATTCGGATTTTCGGATTCAGGCTGATGATTGCCTGTTTATAATCCATGATTTTTGCATTCCGTTTGTTATCGCCGAGTCGGAAAATATTACCGTGACAGGTCCGACCATAGAGGCTGTTGACGTTCAGTCGGCACAGGGAACGGTAGTAAAAGGCAATAATGCAGATTTTACCGTAAAAATGGATAGCTCTGACAGATGGAACGTCAAAAGGGGAGTGCTTGTTTTTCCATACGGCAGCGCATATACAGAATGTGATAACTATATTCTGTTCGATTCGGAAGGCAACAGAATAAGCGGCGTGGGTGACCACGGATACTACAAAATTCTCGCCGAAAAGCAAGGAGAGGACCGGATAGTACTGCAAAACCGTTTTTCCGTCCCTGAGGCAGGTCAGCGTGTAGCCTTTTACGGCGGCGAACGCAGGACGTGCGTGTTTTTTCTGAGAGGCAGCTCAGGCATACAGCTCGGAAACATAACTGTAACCCGTCACACCGGTATGGGAGTTATAGCTCAGGTTTGTGAAAATATAAGTATTGAAAATTTAAACGTGATACCTAAGACCGGAAATGTGATTTCCACTGAGGCCGATGCAACGCATTTTGTCAATTGCAGTGGCATAATAACATTAAAAAACTGCGTTTTTGAAAATATGATGGATGATGCGCTGAATGTACATGGCATTTTCACAAAAATAGTAAAGTCAAGTCCCGGGGAAATTGTCGTCAGGTACATGCACAGTGAAGCCAAAGGAATTGATATTTACCGAAAAGGTGATGTCATTTCTGTCTGTGATAAAGATACTGTGTTGCCGATCGGCACTTTTACTGTGAAAGAAGTGGAAAATCTGAACAGTGATGCGGTGAGACTTTCTTTCGAAGATAATTTTTCAGCCGAAGAGGGTATGGTAATAGAAAATCTTACAAGACAACCGAAAGTGTATATGAGCGGCTGTAAGGTAAAAAACAACCGTGCACGCGGAATACTTCTCGGGTCAAAAGGAAAAATTATCATTTCTGAGAACTATTTCAGGACAGAAGACCCGGCTGTACTGTTTGAATGTGATTCAAAATACTGGTTTGAATCAGGTTCGGTAAATGACGTTTACATTGAAGGAAATATTTTTGACAACTGTGCTTCGGGATGTGGAAAAGCAATAATAGAAACAGTTCCGCGCGACAAAATGGTACCGGGCAGATATTTTCACGGAGCTATCCGTTTGCTTGAAAATAAGGTGTTGTCCGGAAATCCGGTATTTGCTTTCATCAGTAACGCAAAAGAGGTCTCCATTCTCGGAAATATATCTGAAAACAGAAACGCTCTGAGTGTTGTCAGCGATCATGTAGAGAAATTGTCAGTACAGAACGACGCCGTAATCCGGACAGTCTGATAATGACTTGAAATGAAAATTATAATGTTTTCGAACAGTATCTGACTTTCAACGCGCAGTCATCAATTGTTCGGGATGCGGAATATAAAGAGGCACCACAGATGATAAAGAAATTGACAAAAAATGAATTAAGTGATCTTTTAATCAGCAGAGACACAACCAAATATCTTTATGAGCTTAATGTATTGCACAATACCGGAAATCCCAATTTGGCTGTAACAGAGATGTATGGGTATTCGATTGGCAATGATATTGTAATAGTTAATGTTTATTGCTTCGATGGATATTCAGTGTATTTTGAAGTGAGCGATTTTAACAATCTGCAGTATATACACGACGAAATAGAAAACGATATGAAGAAATACAAAGAAATATTGTTGATTTCTGACTCAGAACAGCTATTTCAAAGTCCCGTATTTATTAGATTGTTTGGAAAACATGATTTTATAGAGTCAGAAATGTATGGAATGCTTCATTTTGAAAATAACGGCAAAATTGATGAGCATGTAAGAATATTAACGACAGAAGATAAGGAGTTGATTTGTTCATTTACTGAGCCGAAAATAAAATATCATGAAAATCTGCGGAATGCGTACGAAACATACATAAAAAATTTTGATAAAAATTATGCAGTTTATGGCTACATTGATAATCAAAAAGAAATTTTAGGATATTTGATAAGCAATACTTATGATAGAAAATATTGGGATATTGCTTATATTTATGTGGCTGAAAAAGCTCGTGGCAATGGAATTGCCAAAAATTGGCAGAATTTTATGTTACTGATGTAATATCAAAAGGAGGTTTTGCTTCATATGGAACTCCTGAAAATCAAATATCAAAAAAAGTAGCGATTTCTTCGGGATTTGAATTGTTTTCAAAAACATATTTAACAGAATGGATGTCGGCAGAAAATTTGCAATTAAATTGATAACCTGACGTAAATGTGAAAATCCGGAATCCGGCAAAGGGAAAGTAATGATGATGTGACGGTATTTTCCCGATTTGATGTTTTTACTGAGTTTACAAGGAATAACATTCGTCAAGTATATCGTAAAAACAAGATTTAATTTTTCTCGTGCTTTTAGAGTCAATGAATGAGAATAACCGGTTTCCATAGAATCTATTGAATCATCATCAATTTCAAGAATATCAGAAGTCATAGAAGTGAAAAACAGATGTTATAGCAAAAGAATTTTTGCCTAACAAAAAGTAAAAAATATCTGCCGAGATAATATTTATGTTCCAAAACTGATTTTTGATACAACTGCCGAAAGCATAAATCCGACAAAAAATAATTTAACGGCTGTTATTCAAAAATTGGTGAGTTTGACGGCATTGAGGAACGCTTGCTGTTTGTATTGAGTTTATTTGAAGAGGCTTTTTCCGGACTTGAAAAAATAAAAAAGCGGAAATTTATATCCCGTAATTCGGTGTTGATTCACCTGAAACTGCATTCACAAAATTCTTCAGCCTTGGTGTACTTCAACACCTGTTGCAATAAAATGCCGGGAACCGGTGCTCTGTTCATAGTACTGGACGAAACGGATAAATAATTTTTGACAATGTTGTTTGCGAAGATTAAAGTAAAAACCAAACCAAAACACTATATAATATAATCCGTGACGGAATCTACCTTGCCGAAATGATAATTCGCCTCTTCATTGAGTTATACGTATAACGGGAAGTTATATGATTGTTAACACTCTTGACAAAAAATATGTTATGGTATATACTGGTAATAACAGCAATTATCCTAATCAACTTTTGTCAGTATGTGAATACAATCCTGTAAGCTGCGCATGTACAGTCATTAACAATGTTTCATATGACGCAGCCGGTAAACCTTTACTTTACCGCGGCAACAACCTTAGCTGGGATATCAGACGTTTGACCGGATACGGTTCAAACAGCTTCAGCTACGATTCTGAAGGCAATCGGATAGGAAAGAACAGCATAAAATATGTGTATGAGGACGGTAAACTGCGGCTGGAAGACAGGCAGGATCAGAACAGCAATTACAAGTTTAATTACATATACGGAGTAGACGGAATAATAGGATTTTACACAGACGATTTGTCTAGAAATGAAAACAACGAGGCAATCGAAGAATATTACTTCTACCAGAAGAATCAGCAGGGGGATGTAGTAGAGCTAATCAGGTACTCACCGGCCCGTGAAGATGTGCAGTTAGAAGCTACGTATGTATACGACGCATGGGGAAATCACAAAGTACTTAATCCCGATGGAACAGAAAACACAAATCCTTCATTTATAGGAAATATAAACCCAATAAGATACAGGTCATACTACTACGATGTAGAGACTGGGCTTTACTATTTAAAAACAAGATATTACGATCCTCGGGTATGTAGATTTATAAGTCAGGACGATACAGATTATCTTGATCCGTCAATGATCAGCGGCATGAACCTTTATGCGTATTGCCTTAATAATCCGGTGATGTATAGCGACCCGAGCGGGAATTTTGTAATTTCTTCTTTTTTAATTTCTATAGCAATAGGCTTCGCCATTGGAGCAGTTATAGGTGGCGGTTTTGAGGTCGCAAAGCAGGTTAATGCAAATGGCTGGAATGCAGGAGAATGGGATTGGGGACAAATTGGATTGTCTACATTAGGTGGCGGAATTTCTGGAGCAATATCATCTATTTCACCGGGTAGCGGTTTCATTAGTTACTTAAGAGCTTTTCTACTAGGAGGATTAGCGTCTGTTTCAGGTGGATTAATAAGTGGTTCAGTTAATAGTTTGGAATCAGTAGCATTAGCTTTTTGCATAGGAGGAATAGCCAACGTAGTTGGTAAAGGGATGAGTGATATAGTAAAGCATATAAAAGTATCAAAGCAAATTAATATATTATCTTCGAAAGCCCAAAAAATCGCGAACATGAGCGCTAAAAAGAAATCATTAAAAATATGGAGTATGATAGGAGAAGATAACTTTTCGAGAAATTCATTCAAAAGTTGGGGATATGATCAAATATTTGGTCTGCTTAAGACAGAAGCTACTAATCAAATGAAAATTGCTGCAACTAAAAACTTGATGAGATATACGGTATATTCATCGGTAGTTTCAAGTTTAGGATCAGGGTGGTATTAAGGTGAAAAATAGATGCTATTCGAAATACAACTATGTGTTTGATATAATTTTATCGTTAGTGATGTTCATTTTTGCGTCTGCTCCTTTGTTTTTAAAAACAAACGATAAATTATCAATAAAGATTATTTGGAGCACAATGATGATTTTTTTTGGAGTAATTATGATGATTGGTGCAATACATAATATGCAATATTACTATTTTGAAGATAACAGTATAATTGTAAGATCATTGTTTGGAATTATAGTTAAATTGGAATTAAATAAAGTAAAAGCTTATATCGAAACGTTACCAACGTGTATTTGCCGAAGCGTATGGTTAGATGAAAAATGGATTTGTATATATGATGTATCAATTTCAGATAATTACTTATATAGATTTAAACATGGATATTCAAACAAAAGAAAGTATAAGAAAATTCAAATTATTTTCACAGAAAAAAATATTAATAAAATTGAACAATATATTCAAATTTCTCCAAGAAATGTTTTTGACCGTTGCTTTTAAAGATGTGTTTGTGGTGCATAAAACTTATAAACAGATATAAAAATCAGTTTTTGTTTCATTTGATAATCCTTATAGAATATTTCACTTAAATGAAATTTGTTTTTTGCAAAATGTAATTCATAATGATCTAAAGTATTAATTCGTTCTCTAGACAAATTTTGTAAAATGTTAATTTTGTACGTTTTAAAGCACATTTTTGCTATTAAAAATATCATCTGCATGTAATCAGATAAATTTATTAAAAAATGCACCGCCTGATGAAATTTGAGCGGTGCATTTTCTATAAATAAGAAGCTTGACAAAAGCATATAAGTTGTGTATACTGACAGTTAAAGGTTGAGATTTTTGCAACAGACCAATAGCAGTGTGATTTATTAGTATTGATCAGATATGTACCGTCGCACGACGACAAACAGCTTATAGCTACGTATGTATACGACGCATGGGGGAATCACAAGGTACTGAATCCGGACGGAAGTGAAAACACAAATCCTTCATTTATAGGAAATATAAACCCGATAAGATACAGATCATATTACTACGATGTTGAGACAGGGCTTTATTACCTGCAAAGCAGATACTACGACCCGAGAACAGGCAGATTTATAAGTCCGGACAGTACAGATTACCTTGATCCGTCAACGATCAGCGGTATGAATCTCTATGCTTATTGCGGAAATAATCCTGTAATGTATAGTGACCAGAGCGGCACTTTTTGGGATTATGTTTTGGATGCAGGCTTTCTAATTTGGAGTGTAGCTGACGTTATAAGAGAACCAGATGATTGGGAAAACTGGGTAGCATTAGGCACTGATGTAGTGTTTGCAATAGTTCCGTTCGTCCCAGCCGGAGCTGGGCAAATAATAAAAACTGGTAACAAAATTGATAATGCCCAGGACATTGTAAGCTCAATTAACAAACTTGATAATTTAGGTGATTTAAAAAAAGTTACTATTGTGGGACGAAATATGGATAGGGTGAGAGAAACTGCAAATTTATTGGGCGTAGCAGACAATATATATGACGGATCTAAAACTTGGCAAGGATATAAAAAGGTGGCATCTTACTCAAGGAGATTAGCTAATGGTATGTCAGCGGCTCATAACGTTGGCTGGCTATATGGTAATTTGCGGCGTGGTAATCAAATCATTGATATAGGTTTGTCTACAAAGATTGTTAAACGAGGATTATTTTATGGTGCAGAAAGTACTACATTATTTGTTTGGAAAACCAGAAATTTTTGGAAATTACCTTTAAATTATTATTTGTAAATTTTGGGTGTAAATATGAATGAAAAAAATATACTAAATATATTTGGATTTCTTGTTAATGAATATAATTTTAAATATCGTTTTGAAGAATTTTCAATTTATCCGCCGATGATTACAGATACGTATTCATTTTATAACAAAAACGGAAGTTTTACTATAGCTGAATTAGCCCAGCGAGGTGAAATAGATTATATAGTCTTAGATAATATTGATCAACTGAATGAATTTTTTCACGCACAATATGAAATCTTTTATGGTAAAAGTAAAATTGATTACTGTGAATTAAGAAAACAATTAGACGATATAAATCGACATTATATCAACATATTCAAGGAAGAACCACAAATTTGGAAAAAAAATCTTATAAAAATTTTCTATAGTCAAAAAAGAGAATTGAAGATTTTATCAAAAATAATACGTATGCAAATAGTAGAGAAAAGTAATTTTTTTGGTATACAAGTGTAACATAAAAATGGAGTTAAATGAGTAGTGATGACGTAGAGTAGTAGTTGTGAACAATATGTGCAATCATCGCCAATTATCAATACTAATCCGTATTTGAGATATCAAAGTAAGTACCATCATAATATAATGAAGACAATTGGCAGCGACATATGTATATGATGCGTGGGGAAATCACAAGGTACTGAATCCGGACGGAAGTGAAAACACAAATCCTTCATTTATAGGAAATATAAACCCGATAAGGTATAGATCCTATTATTACGATGTAGAGACAGGGCTTTATTACCTGCACAGCAGATATTACGATCCGAGAACAGGCAGATTTATAAGTCCGGACAGTACAGATTACCTTGATCCGTCAATGATCAGCGGCATGAATTTGTATGCTTATTGTGGTAATAATCCTGTTAACAGAAGTGATTTAACAGGGACATTTTGGGACACTTTTGTAAATGAAATTTCTGTTTTTTGGGAAAATACCAAAAGATTTTTTAATGCTCTTGGTGATGCGGTTTCTATTGATTTTGAAAACGATGTGATCACGATCAACCACACGCTGACAGAGGTCAACTTCAAAGGACAGACAAAGCTGAACCCGGCAGACCGGACCAAGAACAAGTCGAGTTGTCGAACGCTTCCCCTTTCCGGAAGTGTCAAGATCCGCTTCATAGCTCTTCGTGCACAGCAAGAGGAAAACAAAAAGCTGTGCGGGAACAGCTACAACAAAGAGTGGAGCGACTATGTGTTTGTCAATGAGATCGGAGACATCATCACGCCGTCTTATATGGAATCGGCTTTTCCGAAGTTGTTGAAAAAGTGCGGCTTGGAACACAGACGGTTCCATGATCTGCGCCACACCTGTGCCACGCTGATGAACCAGCAGAAGGTTCCGCTCAATCATGTGCAGGCATATCTCGGTCACTCTGACATCCAGACGACCAGCAACATCTACACGCATCTGAGCTGGGACGACAAAACCGGTTCGCTTCATGCAATGGAAAAAGCCGTGAAAGTGCCCGCGTTTGACGGGCAGAAAAATGCATGGGAGAATGCAAAAAATCAAGAAACAACCCTGATCCGTAAGCGAGGGATGGAAAAGAGCGAAAAAAGCCTTATGGAATAAGGGTTTTCGGTCGCGAAAAAGATTTTGGAAAACGGAGGGATGCGAGTCCCGGTGCCAATCTTTTTCAGGGGCAGATTCGTAAAATCTGTGCAAATGCAACAAAAAACACGCTTAAAACGCATGGTTTCAAACGTGTTCTTTGTTAAAAATGCTGGCGGAGAGGGCGGGATTCGAACCCGCGTGCGATTGCTCGCAAACTGATTTCGAGTCAGCCCCGTTATGACCGCTTCGATACCTCTCCGTATATACAAACCTCGGCTTTCCGCTCCGCTGAACCTTTTGGTAACAGAGGGATTGAAACGAGGGATGTTACGATACTATTCAATTTGAACTGCCGGATTTTCCTTGCGGCAGCAAGGGGGTTCAGGGAATACCTGACCAGTTGACGGTTGGATTTCGAGTATGAGTTAAAATGCAAGATTCAAAATTGTATATTTGTAATTTTAACTAACTTAAACCAGACAACACACACTAACCGACCTCAATAATATATCACGAAAAAGAAAAATTGTCAATAGACTAAACAAAAAAATTCACACTTTTTTTTGAAAAACTATTGCATTTATTTTGATTGTGTGATATAATCTCTGTAAGATAGTATTGAGTCGTCAAAGGAGTTTGTATAAATGGAGATAGCAATCGGTATAATATTGATAGCGGCATCGCTTTTCCTAATTTTTGCAGTGCTTATGCAATCAGGTAAGTCGAAAAAGCTTTCCGGAACAATTGCCGGCGGAGCTGAAACTTTTTTCGGAAAGACCAAAGGAAAGTCAATTGATAAGACGCTTTCTAAATTAACAACTATAATCGCAATAGTTTTTGTTTTGCTGGTACTTATACTATACATTGTTCAGGATAAGCCTCAGAGAGACGCCGAACAGGGTGCAATCGATGATGCTGTTAATGACAGTGAGGTAACCACCGAATAAAATCAAAATCCGCCGTTAATACCAAATGGCGGATTTTTTAGTAACTTCAAGCGTTTGTGCCGGCTTTTGAACGGTAAATCAGAAATGAATAAAATTCTGTGAACGGAGATATATGTGACGTTATGGGAAGGAAAAATAGAAAAAAAGTGTATGAATTTGCGCAGAAAAAAACAAAAAAAATAAACAGGCACATGACTTTGCGGCAAATTCAAGGTAAGTTTTTTTCGACATCCAAAGGCGGAATAATATTTGAGTTGTCTGACGGTCAGCTTTCCGAAGATAAAATTTATGTTGACGCCTGTTGTACTCTCGGAGCTATGACCGGTGATATAGTTGAGGGCAGAATTTTTCCGAGAAGCAGAGATGCGGAAGTCACAAAAATCAAAGAAAGGGCAATAAAAAAAATAATCGGAACTTTTTATGAAAACGGGCCGGAAAATTATGTTCTGCCGGACGACAAGAAAATTAAGTTTCAGGTTAAAGCGAAGCTCTCCGAAGGAGGTATGATACCGGTAAGCGGCGATAAAATCGAACTTACGATTACGGAATATCCTGAGTCGCTTGATGATGACGTCATTGGCATAATAACCGCCGTTTTCGGGGACAGTTGCACACGGGAAGCAAATTACAGTGCAATACTTCATCAATGCGGTATTATCACGTCGTTCAGTGAAAAAGCCGAGAATGAAGCAGGGATGTGTGAGCACGATATTCCGGTGTGTGATGAAAGGGAAGATTTCAGGCAGAAACTTGTTTATACAATAGACGGTGAGGATGCCAAAGACTTAGACGATGCCATTTCAGTGGAAAAAACTCCTTACGGTTACATTCTCGGAGTTCACATTGCAGACGTTTCGCATTACGTAAAGGAAAATACAGCGCTTGATAAGGAGGCCATGGCAAGAGGCACCAGTGTATACTTTTCAGATAAGGTAGTTCCTATGTTGCCGGTGGCGCTTTCAAACGGTATTTGTTCGCTGAACAGCGGTGTGGACCGTTATACGCTTTCTGTCCTGATAAATATAGATGAAAACGGCGAAACGGTAAAGGTAAGACCTTGCAAAGCTGTGATAAATTCACGTGTCAGAGGAGTCTATTCCGAAATAAACGCTTTGATTGACAACACAGCCGACGTCGGGTTGCGTGAAAAATATAAGGATATAATCGGAGAGCCACTTGAAAACGCGCTGAAACTTTACAGCATCCTTAAAGCGAAAAACCAAGAAAAGGGTATGCTTGAACTCGAAACAACGGAAGGTAAAGTTATATTGGATTCTGACGGAGAGCCGATCGATATAGTCAGGAGAGAAAGAGGCGTCGGTGAGAGATTGATAGAGCAATTCATGCTGTGTGCCAATGAGGCAATCGCGTCGTATTTGTCGGAAAAGGATCTGCCTTGTGTCTACCGTATTCACGAAAAACCGGATGAAGAAAAAGTAGCGGAATTTTTGAAATTTGCTCATAATTTAAATATTAACCCGGGTTATGTTCAAAAAGGTAAAATTACGCCACGGGTTCTTTCCGGTATACTTGATAAAGCGGAAGAAAAAGGTCTCGGACTTCCGGTCTCATACATGTTGCTGAGGACGATGCAAAAAGCAAAATACAGCGCTGTAAATACCGGTCATTTCGGTTTGTCAAGTGCTTGCTATTGTCATTTTACTTCACCTATCAGGCGGTATCCCGATTTATCTGTACACAGAATATTGTCCGCATATCTCCAAAGCAGAAAAAAGAGTGAGGCTGAAAAATACAGATCATTCGCTGTTAAATCATCAGAAAAATCATCAGCCGCTGAGTTAAGAGCTTTGGATGCAGAAAGAAAAATCGATGCACTTTATAAAACGATATATATGAAAAACAATATCGGTAAGGTGTATACCGCAGTTATAAGCTCAGTTACTTCAATGGGACTGTTCTGTATGCTTGAAAATACCTGTGAGGGATTTATTCCGATAGAAACTTTGCCCGGAAAATTCATGGTCGACAGGGAAAATTTGCAACTAAGCAACGGAACTGTTTCTTATGGACTCGGTGAAAAAGTGATGATTAAAGTGGAAAGTGCCGATGTTTCCACATCACGAGTAAGATTTTTGCTGTTAGAGGAAAAAAGAAGCCGGGCACAAGGTGAGAGGTTCGGTAAAAATCAGAGCTCCGTTCGCGAAAGATACCGGAAAAGCAGATAAATCGCAGTTGAAAAATAAATTCAGTTTTTTGAAGTTTTCCGTATTCAGCCGTGAGCAGTTCCGGTTGTCGGTCAAAAAGATAGCGTCAGGTGAAATACGAAAAATACTTCTGCCTTTCAAACATATTTAGGATATTCTTTTAATTGATATTCTTCATGTAATTTTAAACGGAGCAGAAGTGAAATATTCCGCTTAAACGTGCAAATGAGGGCACATACGTATTTCCGTTATCACAACATAAAGTGTTGGCGTTTTCAGGATAAGATCAGATAACGGATTTATTAAACGGTAATTTCAAAGCATTACGGAACGGTATTTTAAATGCTGCGGTTTCGATCTTAACGTCATCGGTCTGTATTTCCCGCCTGAGATCGGAAGCGAGGACTTTGAATATGCCCATTACACTGAGCATGACTGATGCACATATAAGTGTCATAAATAAAAGCGAAAGGATGTCTTTTTTCATAACGGACTCCTGACAATAGATATTTTCATTAGTATTTTTCACCGGTATAACAATAATATTCAAAGAAAAAACAGGAAAGAAAGATGCGTACAAAGAGCGTAAAAGTCAAAGTGCTGACAAATATCAACAACAGCGGGGAAGATTTTTTATCTGTAATCGACGGTTTAAAAGACGATGAAGGTTCAGATGAGAATGAAAACTATCTGTCAGAATTCATAAACGAACTGAGTGAGAACGAAGATTTTGTGAGTCAGGGTAAAATGTCTGAATATATGGAACTTGAAGGAACATTAAGCGAAGACGAAAACAGATTAAGTCTCAGGTTCAGTCCCATAATAGGAGGCGTCAGAAATACAAGTGAAGAGTATCTTTTTGAAAAAGGCAAAAGAAACTCACTAACTCTGATAAAGGACGTTATCATAAGCGAAACGCTGTTTTTCAGTACAGAAAAGAAAAGGCAGTCTGTTGTTACCGAAAATGAGTTCGGTAGTTTCGAACTGAACATATACACCAAAAAACTTGAAAATACCGTTACGTATGATAACGGAGGTTATATAGAGCTTGAATATATAACAGAAGTAAAGGCGTTCCGGATAGGCTATACAAAAGAATATATCTTGGTTGAAACAATATAGGTGACTATATGGTAAATTCTGTAAAAAAATATTCAGATCTGAAAACTGACCTCAAATTCGGTCTGAGAGGCGCGTATTTGTTTTTCGGTGAAGAGGATTACATGAAACAGCATTCTCTTTGTGAGGTGAGAAATGCCGTGCTTGGCGAAGAAAGCGACAGAGAGTTCCGGCATAAGAAAATAAGTATGCCGGAGTTTGACGCCGGAAAAATAGAGGACGCTGTCAATGTTGCTCCTTTTTTCGGTGAAGGTCAGACGCTGTGTGAATTTCACGAAATAAAATTTTCAGCGTTAAAGGAAAGTGAGCTGAGGTTTCTCAGCACAGTGCTTACAGATGTACCGGAAGACGTAGTAGTGCTGTTTTACTGCGTCTCTGATGAACTTGATTACGGCAATCTGCCCAAGAATCCCTCGAAACTGCTTTCTCGTCTGGCAGATTTCTGTAAACCGGTATATTTTCCCAGGGAAGACGAGCTGAAACTTATAAAATGGACGGCAAAGCATATTGCTTCGGAAAAGCTTTCATTTGAAAACGGAGTCTGTGAAGCATTGGTAAACGGTTGCGGAAATGATATGTTTGTGCTTTCAAACGAAACCGAAAAGCTCTGCGCTTACGTAAAATACTCCGGAAAAAGCAAAGTAGAAACAACCGATGTTTCAAAAGTTTGCTGTAAAAATACCGAAGTTAAAGCGTTTGATTTTTCAAACGCATTGCTTAACCACGACACAGACAAAGCGCTCGGAATAATAAATGAGATGAAACTAAAAAAGGAAAAGCCAACATACGTACTGTCAACAGTGCTGAGAACTGTCGGGGAATTGTACTCGGTAAAGATACTCCTTGATAGCGGACATAATTCAAATGAAATATCAAAGGAATTGAAAATGCACGAGTATAAGGTGGGCTTGTACAGGAAAAACTGCATTAACAGATCAGCGGATAAACTGCGGAAATTACTTTCGGTGTGTACAGAGACGGATATCAAACTGAAAAGTACAAACGCTGATGAATATACTGAACTTGAAAAGTTAGTGATCAACGTCACCTGCTGAGGTTTCGTTTTAATCGGAATATGCTTTGATTTTGGCAAAGAACAAGTGTAAAAAAACTGAAAAAGAGATTCCCGCACAGCATGAAATACAGTAAGGTAAGACGGCGGCACATTTGGATTCCTTGAAAAAGAAAGTCAGAGATGTGCCGTTGCTTTTTATTTGAAACTGATTTTTTTGACAATAAAAATATTAAGGCAACACCGCACAATTCTGACTGCGCAAATCTGCCGTCAGATTTTTCGTCAAACAAACCAAATTGACGCAGGCAATAGTGGATCTATTGACAAGGAGATTTGTGCAGTTTGGCGAAAAAGATGCAAAAAGTTGTGCGGTCAAGGCGCGAGCCGTGAATTGCGCGGTGGTGCCTTAAAAATCACATACTGTTTTAGAACGCAATGAACAATTTAATAGTAGACACAAAAAGCTGAGAATGTAATATTAAAAGTAAAAAATTGATATATATTTAAGCAAGTCCAAATTTCTTTATAAAAAATGTTTGAACTGAATTGTTGTTTAAAGTTCAATATTGCTGTAATATGAACTTAATCTGAATGTGCGTTTAGAAAAATACTCAGATAAATTTCCGGAAAGGACCGTTATGCAACTGCACGTCAGGTTGACAAACGGTTTTCTTCGTGATATAATCAAAAGGATAAAATCTCCGATATTGTGTACTCCGGAGGTGGTTCCGGAATCTTACAGGGGGAGAACTGAAACGGAAAAAACAATGAATAACATTGACGATATAAATCTGAGCAAAGATTGTAAAAAATACGATTTTGAAGAACTCGGAAAACTTAACGAAGAGTTAAGAGAAAATATAATCGATTATGTAAGCAAAAAAGGCGGACATCTTGCCTCTAACCTCGGTGTGGTTGAGCTTACTGTTGCGTTGCACAGAGTTTTCGATTTTCCGGAAGACAAGATAATATTTGACGTCGGTCATCAGAGCTATGCGCACAAAATAATGACCGGCAGAAAATCCGGATTTAAAGATCTGAGAAGCTTAGGTGGGGTTTGCGGATTTCAGCTTCGCAGTGAAAGTGAATATGATTTTTTCGGAGGCGGGCACAGCGGTACGTCGGTTGCTGCGGCGATCGCATTTGCCGAAGTTGATAAACTGAATTCAGGTCATAACTATGCGGTGGCAGTTGTTGGTGACGGATCGTTCACTAACGGTATGATATACGAGGCGCTCAACAATATTTCGTCCGAGGATCTCAGACTGATAATAATCATCAACGATAATGAGATGTCAATTTCCGAAAACGTCGGTGCGATATCAAGGTATTTCGGAAGACTCAGAACAAGCGTTAAGTATTACAGACTGAAAAGAAAAGTCAAAAAAGGTCTGACAAAAATCAAACCCATCGATAAAGCGATAGCTTACGTGACCAGAAATGTCAAGAACGCCGTTAAAAGATTGCTAATAAAACCCAATTTTTTTGAAAGCCTCGGAATCGGTTACATGGGGCCGGTAGACGGGCATGATCAGAAAAAATTGGAAGCGATCCTACGGGAAGCAAAACTTCTTGAACATCCGGTAATTGTACATGTTTGCACAAAAAAAGGAAAAGGGTATCATTTTGCAGAGGAGCATCCGGAGATCTATCATTCAGTGAACGGCTTTGACATCAAAACCGGTATCCAAGCCGGTGAGGTTTCATCCGAAACAGAGTATTCCGGATTTTCAGAGTGTTTCGGTAAAACAGTCTGTAAACTTGCTGAAAAAGATGACCGGATAATCGCTGTTACGGCGGCTATGTGCGACGGAACAGGCCTTGGAGAATTTCGCAAAAAATATCCGGATAGATTTTTTGATGTAGGAATAGCAGAAGAGTATGCTGTGACCTTTTCGGCAGGTCTGGCGGCTTCCGGGAAAAAACCCTATTTGGCATTATACTCGACTTTTTTACAGAGAGGATTTGACCAGATAATACATGATGTGGCGTTACAGGGACTCGGAGCAGTCATAGCAGTGGACAGAGCAGGATTGGTCGGCGGCGACGGTGCAACACATCAGGGAATATTTGACTGTGCATTTTTGATGACAGTTCCGGGTGTGAAAGTATACACACCGCAGCTATACTCAGATCTCGAAAAAAATCTGTCCGACGCAGCCAATGAAAATTGTCCGGTCTTTATCAGGTACGGAAAAGGCGCGGAAATTCCGGTCAGCTCTCCTGTAAGCATTGAATACGAACAGTTCAGAGTTTACAGATTCGGCGAAAGTAATCCCGACAAATGCTGTGTAATTTCTTACGGCAATACTGTCGGTGAATGCTGTGCCGCAGGTGAAAGGCTTAGTAATGAAGGGGTGTCGGTGACGGTGGTATCTTTGAAAAGAGTGAAACCGTTGGACATAAAACTGCTTTACGATCAAATCCGGAACATGGATTTCCTGCTTTTTGCTGAGGAGCAGATTAAAAGCGGTGGAGTTTCTGAGCACATTATAGCCGATATGGCAGATGCCGGTTATCTGATTCCGAAGTTCAACATAACGGCAATTGACGGAGAATTTCCGCCGCATGCCACGATAACCGAGTTAAAAATCAAATACCACCTTGATGTGGACGGAATATGCGCAAGCTTGCGCAAGGGATTAGCCGGACTTTGAAAGGTCGGCATAGCAGTTGATTCAGAACCATATATTTTGCAAAACTGTCAGGTATTTTCCTTTTAACATCTTAATTTAGATTGTGTTCTGTCAACAGCACCTTTTAAGGCGTAAAAAGACCGCGGAATCAGAGAAAAGCCGCGGTCTTTTCTTACGCATAAATGCATGAATTCTGAACAAGTCGGTCAGTTGGTTAAAAAATCCGGTAAAAGGATTCGATTTTTCTTGATTTTTTTGTCAGAATATGCTATGATTGCATTGTATGGTTTTAACTTGGAGAATTACAAAAAATCTATAATCGGTCAGTTGTTGGTTGGAGGAATCATGTATAAGGACGGATTGAAAAACGAATTCACGCGGATGGTGATAGTGTCAACGGTAATTTGCCTTGTGCTGTTTACTGTTTTTGCGGTGTTTTTTTCCTATCTGATGACGGAAGCGCGTGAATCGGAATTAAGACAGCTTGAAGTGGAAACGACCGAATATAAGTCGCGGCTCGTAAAACAAATGGATACAACGATGCAGATCCTCAGCACCTTGTCGAAAGCATACGAGATATCGGACATTGAACTTACCGAAGAATTTCTGGAGGAAAGTCTGAAAGCAACTAATAAAGCAAACGATTTTATCAGTATGGCGTTTTTCGATAAGAACGGAAACGGGATGATAAATTCACTTGAATACGGAACCGGAAAAGATTTCAGTATCGAAGATTGTCATCAGTATTCAGCAGACGCCATAAGGAGGGCGCTGACCGGTGAAAACACTGTTTCAAGAATGTTCGACAGCAAAATACATGATGAGAAAATATTTGTTTACGCCGTGCCGGTTTACAGGAACGGCGAAATTACAGGAGTACTGGCGGCAGGAAACAATCTGGAAATTTTCACAGACGTTGCCAACGGAAGTACAGTAATGGGCGGCAGCGGTTATCTTCACCTTATAAGCAAGGACGGCACATTTCTCATACGTTCAAAAAATACACCGGTAGATGCCGGAGTCTTGGACATATTTTCCGGTGATTACCTTAGCGAAAAAACCAAGCAGGCTACCATTGACGCACTAAGCGCCGGAAACAGCGTTACCGGAGAATTTTCAGCCGATGGAAAAGGTTATCTTTTCTATGTTGAACCGATGGGACTTAACGACTGGTTTCTTTTCTGCGCCGGAACGATGTTTGAGGCATCATCGATCGATGCCGGATTCATAGCAATAACTTTGGGGTTGTTGCTTTCAGTGATAACAGTGACGGTTGCAATGCTGTTGATAGGATACCGGATATTCCGTAAAAAATCGTTTTCTCTTTACAGAATAGCGTGCTTTGACCGGTTGACCGGAGCGGAAAATACATTTCAGTTCGATGAAAACTTCAAAAATACCGAACGTAGCGGAGCCGGATACAGTGTAGTGGCGCTGAACATTCACAACTTTAAATACGTGAACGATCTGTTCGGCAGAGCGAGCGGAGACAGGGTTCTTTGCTTTGTTGCCGATGTTGTGAGTGATCAACTCAAAGAAGGAGAGTTTTTCTGCCGTGACGCGGCTGACCTCTTCTACATACTGCTGCGCGAAACAGACACTGAAGTTCTGAAGAAACGAGTCGAGTCAATTATATCGTTTGTCAGAAATTCATCGCTGACATCCGGCGGATACAGCTATGATCTGTTGCTTTACAGCGGAATAGCGGTAAAAGGCGACAGGGATAAGGCGCTTATAGCAATGCAGAGCATCAGGAACGTGCAGTACGAAAATATCGCGTTTTACAACAATGCGCATCACGATCAGGTAAGACGTAAGAACAGTATTGAAAGCTGCATGAACATAGGACTTACAAACCGGGAGTTCAAGCTTTTTCTTCAGCCTGAATTCGATCTGAAAACCAACAGGATGGTACGTGCCGAAGCGCTTGTAAGATGGCAGAGACCGGACGGAAAATTCATGTACCCCGGAGATTTTATACCTCTGTTTGAGCAAAACGGTTTTTGTCTGAAACTTGATATGTATATGATAGAAAGAGCCTGTGAGCAGATAAGAGAGTGGATAGATAACGGAATAGAGCCTTTACCGATTTCCGTCAACCAGTCAAAGCTTCTTTTTTTAGATCTTAATTATCCGGAAAATCTTGCGAAAACTTTGGAAAAATACGGTGTTTCTCCATCTTTGATAACGGTAGAGATTCTTGAAGGAACTGCAACAGAAGATCTTGATTTTTTCCGACATCAGGTACAGGCGGTAAGAGACAGGGGAATAAGAGTATCAATGGACGACTTCGGAAGCGGATATTCTTCGCTCAATATGTTATGCAGTCTTAACATTGACGAGATCAAACTGGACAAAGGGTTTTTACAGAATGTCACCGGCGCGGAATGGGAGCGCCGGACTGTCATAGTCAGGCACATTGTGAAAGCAGCGTCAGAACTCGGAGTAGCTACTGTCGCTGAGGGAATAGAGACTGACGAAAACAGAAAAGCAATGTGCGCGATTGGTTGCGATATAGGTCAGGGATATTTTTACCAAAAGCCTGTAAGTGCCGCAGAATTCAGTGAGAAGTACATGAGTCCCCGCTGATCTGCTCTTCGGACGTATATATACATCAAAAAATATTCAGACTCATCATACGGGTCAAGCTTTATCAGTCAATCGGGTTGATACAGCCGGAGGCATATCTGTAAAAGCTGACCGGCCGAGAATTATACTTGAACGGAGGATATTCTTTTGAAGGAAAAACTGAAATTGTTTTTTACAGATTACGGGCTGTTCAGATGTCCGTACTCGAAAGACAGAGACGACGAAAACAGAAGATATAAAATCATGCTTCATACGACCACCACAGTGGCGGTGGTTTCGGCGATGATGTGTTTGCTGAACATTATTACCGGAAAAAGCGGTCTTATGATGGCAACATTCTTTTTTGCGGTTTTCAACGCTGTATTTGCCTTGGTGCTTAAACTTAAAAATGGTATAGGAGTTCACTCATACATCATTTTTATAGCCGGAGTAATGGTTCTCTTCGGCAATTTCCTGATTACCGGCGGGACAGAGGGATTCAGTCCGATCTGGATAATAATTCTTCCGACCGCGGCATATATGGCTGTCGGGTTGAAGATGGGTATGTTTTACAGTTTAATGGTGTTGCTTGAAATAATATTTTTTCTATACATACCCGCAGGTAAACAGTTGTTACAGTACAGCTATTCCGATTCCTTCACTATGAGGTTCCCACTGGTTTACTTTGCCAGCTGTGCAATCGGTTTCTTTATTGAGGCTAACCGAGAATTTATCTACGGGTACACGAATATCCTCAAAAACAGATACGCCTACGCAATGAATTTTGACGTACTGACCGGACTTCATAACCGTACATGGTTCAATTCTTATGTCGAAAAAATCGAAAGCTCGGCGGTGACAGGACAGAAAATAGGTGTCCTGATAATTGATATCGACTCCTTCAAAAGCATAAACGATACCTACGGACATCTCGTCGGTGATGAGGTGCTGAAACAAACCGCTATGGTTCTCAGGAAAAACAGCCCGTCTGATGTAACAAGGTGGGGCGGAGAAGAGTTTATAACGATAACTGATGGGTTATCAAAGGAGGAGCTTTCAGAATATGCGGAAAAGATAAGACTTGCCGTGTCTGAACTCAATGTGAACGGAGTTAGCGGTCAGTTGACAGTGAGTATAGGACTACATGTGGTGGAATGGGAGAAGAGCGGTTCCGTTACCGAACTTATAAGGGTTGCGGATATGAATTTGAATGAGGCAAAGAGAAACGGCAAGAACAGAGTATTCAGCAACTGAAAAAAATTTTCTCAACTGCAAAAAATTTTCTCAAAACTATTGACAGTTAATGAATAATGTGATACAATGTATCTGCAAGAGGGTTCCGGAGTGACTTGATTTCCGCTCCGTACATAAAACTGAATATTCGGCAAAACCGTCGAGAGGCGGTGACGCAAAGCTAAAGGGACTTACAGAGTCAGCCAGTTGCAAGGCACGGAAAAACCGTGTATCGCACCGGCTGGCTTTTTTTATCGGTAATGAGAGGTGAGAATATGGATATTCCGAAAGAGGTAATACGAACGGTAGAATCCGGAATAGAGCCGCTTAAAATTACATATTCTCCGATAAACAACTGTGCCGGAGACGGTACGGTGGCATACCGTGCGTCGGTCACAGTGAACAGTCTTCAGCTCGGAACGCTTGAACAGCAGGCATATACAGCTGTTTCTGACAGCAGTGATACCGGAATAAGGCTTGCGGAATGGGCAATGATCAGGGTGGCAAGGGATCTTTGTAAATTCACTGAATCAGATAAAATACCTATGTTTGTTTCGGTGCATTGCCCGGTAAGTTTTGCGGAGCAACCTGATATGTACGGCAGAATAAAAGAGATTTTCAGAAAATACCGGTCAGAGATACCCAAAGGGCTTTGTTTGGAATTTAACGCCGGATTGCTGGAAAGCGAATCGGAAAATGTCGCAAATTCACTGAAAGACTTGAGACTTCTCGGAGTGCAGAGTATGATATGCGGCTTCGGGGCAGGTAACTGTCCGGTAATGAAGCTTATTTCGGTATCTCCTGATACAGTTATGATAGCACCTGAGATAACGGCGTATACAGACGACAGAGGAAAGCCGGCGCTGATACCGTCACTCCTGCAACTGATAAAGAGTACCGGAGCAGAAGTAATTGCCGAAGGGGATATTGACAGGGAGAGGAGAAGAACGCTCGGCAGATTAGGCGTTATCGGTATATATGACGGCAAAAAAGAGCTGACTGCCGAGGAGATAACAGAAACCGTAGAAAGTGAAGATTTCTGATGAAGCAGGTAAAAAACACGCTCAGAAGAACGGCGGCGGAAGTCAAGCGCTACCGCATTCTGAAAAAAATAGTACCGGCGCTGATAGCGATCATAATAATGGCGCTGATCATCGTATATATAGTATCAGTTCTTTACAGCAAATACGGCAGCTTTACCGTATCGGTTCTCAAATATGACGCAATGAAATATGCGCTTACGCTTTCGGACACACCGGATTTTTATGAAAACACTTCAAGACTCAACAGCAAAGCGTCTACCGACATAACGAACATAGACGGAAATACGCTCCCGGTTGATCTTGATAACGTAAACGGTGAACACAGCGGGGACAATTATGCGGCGTATACATTTTACTGCAAGAACGCCGGCACCGAAACGGTGACGTACAGATACCAGCTGTATATAGCGAACATGACGCGTGATATTGAGAAGGCAGTAAGAGTAAGACTTTATGTCAACGGAGAGCCTGTCACATATGCAAGGACGGCATCGGACGGAAGCGGTCCGGAACCGGGTACGACTGAGTTTAAAACCGAAACGGTGATAGCTGAATCCGATATTGAAAATTTTGCTCCCGGCGACGTAACCAAATACACTGTGGTTATCTGGCTTGAAGGAAACGATCCGGACTGTCTGGATCATCTAATCGGAGGTGAATTTAAGATAGATATGACCATGTCGGTGATAAAAGGTGAAGCCGACGGCGAGTAAAATCAGAAGAAATTGTAACTAAAAAGATATTTTTGCCGCATTGCGGTTCAAATATAAAAAATTATATTTAAAGGAGAAAAAAGATGAAAAAGTTAATCCCGGCAATGTGTCTGCTGTTGGTTTCAGCGGTACTCATGGGAACATCTACCTTTGCGTGGTTTACCATGAACACAACTGTAACCGCAAGCGGAATGAAAGTTAATGCTGTTGTTCCTAAGTCGCTTGTTATAAGCACTGAGGAAGGCGGCACGTATTCGGCGGCTGTTAATCTCGGTTTAGAAACTGTACAGTCGCTGTATCCTGTTTCAACTGTTGATACAACAGCCTGGTACGCTCCGTCAAATCTTCTTGACAACAACATAGATCCGACCACCGGTGCGGCTGGCATGTCAAATGATGAAAACGGTACCTTATTCCAGGAGTTGACAACTTGGGACGGAACCGGATTGCTGAAAGAAAGCACGAACACGAATGTATATGCAGTAAAGAAAACTGTATATGTCAAGAGTTCAGATGCAAAACAGGAAGTTTACGGTCTCTATGTAAGCAGTCTTACTGTAAACAATACCGAAATAAATGCTTCATCGCTTAATGACGTATCAAAAGCGCTGCGCATTGCCGTTGTGACTACCGGTAAAACACTGTTTTTCGCCCCAACCGGATATGACAGTGAATGCAAGCCTATTGCAAGTATAAATGAAGGAGAAAAAGGTGGTTCTGTTGGTTCGCCGCTTACGATAGTTGCGCCCGGAAGTGAGAACGGAGTTTTAGTAACAAACGACACCGCAATAGCCGGAGACAGTTCTATGGCAATAAGCATATTCGTTTGGTATGAAGGTCAGGATAAAAACGCTAACAATACAAATGCACTCAAAGTACAGGACCTTGATATCATTATTGAGTTTACATCTTCTCTTAAACAAAATGCTTGGGAGTAAAATTGATTTCCAAGTCACTTTACCGATGTCACGTTTTATCTGATTGTCGCAATTGCCGGTTTTTCGTAAATTTATCTTGACTAATCTGTGTTTTTTTGATATAATATCACTTAGAATACAGATTTACGGAGCGGCGCCGGGATTTTTTCCGGTCAGTCTCTCGGAAGGGTTAAAATCATGAAAGTTAAGAAAGCACTAAGTATTGCGCTGAACGTGATAATCTGGTTGTTTGTGGCGTTTGCCGTTGTTATGACGACGCTTGCTCTTGCCGCTCAGTCTAACGCTGACGGTGTCCCGGCAATCGGCGGAAAATGTTTTCTGACGGTTTCGTCGGATTCAATGTCCCCGACATTCAAAGAGGGCGATCTGCTTATCTGCGATATGCTGACTGACAGCGAAAAAAGCGAACTGAAAGTCGGTGACGTTATATCCTTTTATTCCGATCTTGACGGTAATGGCGTGAACGAGATCAACTCCCACCGCATAGTCCGGGTGAATTATTCGGAAAACGGTGAGGTTCAGAGTTATACGACCAAAGGAGACAACACGGTTACTAACGCCGTGGAAGACGGTACTCCGGTCAGCTGGCAGTATGTTATCTGCCGCTGGGGAAGCGAAGGAAGTGACGGTGCAAAAATCGGCGGTATAGGTTCAGCCATCT
>CALWJW010000020.1 GCA_944381095.1 uncultured Clostridia bacterium
GCGGTAACATACTCTTCACGCGTCTGTGTGGTCGAACCCGTATCCCCGTCAACCGCGAAGATAGAGAACGGCACAAGCCCGGCAACCATCAGAACTGCCAGCACAAACGCCAAAATTTTGCTTCTGCTACGCATATGTTGTTCTCCTTTTAAGGAATTTATTTTTGTGTCCCCATTATATCACTTTTAAATATTAAAGTCAACCTTTTTTTCGCTTTTTTTTCCGGCTCTTCTATTATTATGCAGTTTGTCTAATTTTCCGGAAAAAATTATGTGCAATTTGATTATTCCAAAAAATGTAAAATCTTTATGAATTTATTGTTGTGCCCTGACAAAAACCGATTCGAGCCCGTCCGTAGTGAAAACAGTGCCGTCTTCTCTGACAAAAACCGCCTCAAAGCCGCCGTAGTTTTCGTAATATTCAAGCGCTCCGTCTTCTCCGAGCAGCATAAGCGATGTCGACAGTGCGTCCGCCCACATACCGTCCTGCGCTATTACCGTCACCGAAACAAGTCCGCTTTCACAGGGGTAGCCTGTCCCGGTGCTTATAATATGATGATAAGTTTTTCCGTCCACTGTAACGCACCTGTTGTACGTTCCGCAGGTTGAAAAGGTTGCCTCTTCCGTTTCCAGATACCCGATCGTTTTTCCGATTTCAAAAGGATCGGTTATCGCTATTCTGAACTTCTCAGCGTCCGGTTTTTTTCCGACTGTGACTATGTTACCGCCGAGGTTCAACACCGCTCCGACAGCGTTCCCGGATTCCGTTATCACCTTTGCCGCCTCCCTGCCCGCATAGCCTTTCACTATCGAGCCGAGGTCTATCCCCGCCGCTTCACCGAGCGAAACATAATCCTCGCAGAAAGTTATCTTATCAAATCCGACTTCCCCGACCGCTTCCTTTATCTGTTCTTCTTCCGGCAAAACTCCCGTCTTAATCGCTTCGTTCCACAGCTTCGAAAGCGGGTACGCAGTTACGTCATAAAGTCCGCCTGTACGCTCCCACAGTGTTTTTGCGCAGTCGAGCATTTCAAGCAGCTCCGGCGACGGATCTTCAAGATATCCCGTTTCATTCAGCCGTGCAAGCTCACCCGTAACCGAGCTTACCGAAAACATTGCGTCATATTTTCCGATCTTCTCCTTTACAAGTTCCACCGTTTCGTCATCGCCGTAAACCGTGATTACCATGAAAGTGTCCATTGCGAAAAATTCTTCCGTGCAGGTTCGCACTCCACACGACTGAGAAAATGCTGCGAGAAAAAGCGCAAAAAGGACAAGAAAGACGGTCCGCACTGATAAGGCAGACCATCTTTTCACCGACTCCGGCATTATCTGCCGATTCCGGTTCGGTCGATTTTCACTTGTCGGCGTTACCCGCAACCGTGCATCCCGCAATTTTTTACTCATAAATGTTACCCGCCGTTCTGACCCGGCAGCACAAAGTCAGCCGGAAGCTCAAATGCGATCATCTTTTTAAGTATTTCGATGTGATTTTTCTGATTTACTTCTTCATCACTGTTACCCTTACTTGTCGCCTTAACTCTTTTTATGCAGACGAGGGTATCGTCGGGAAGCTTTGAAAAGATATTGTAAAATACGGATATATTCAGACTGTTCAGGCGGATAGCACCTTCATCATATCTGCTGAAATTTTCAGTCTGACCTTCGGCAACGGGTTCAAGATAGCTGTCAAGCGGAACGACATAACCGTTTTCTTTCAGAAGATCGTAGCAGTCGGGAGATAAAAACAAAAGCGCATATTCACTCGCCATCGACTGAAATGTGAATGTTTCTCTGCTCTCGTTTACTGTGCCCTGATTCAGAAAATACGGGTTCTGTCCTTCCTCGTAAGCCTGTTGAAGCTGTTCCTCATCCATAATTATAAGGTCAAAAACTTCCGCAGTGGTCTTCCCGTCTCCGTTATAATCCGTTCCGAACTGTTTAAGGGCTTCAACAAATTCGGCATTATCTTCGTCACTCAGTATAGCGTTTCCGGCGTACATCACCCTTATGTCGTATTTCTCCTTTGTCAGCAGTTGCACCGTAAGTACGGTCAGTATGCAGACAAAAAACAGCACTATGAGTATATGCCACTTGTAATAGTAAAAAAAATTGAAAATCTTGCTTTTGACTTTTTTTGCGTCCATGATCCTTTCCTTTGCATTTCTGTTATTTTTACGGCGTTTTCACCGCCGCATACGTGATCTTTCTTATCTGCCGTCATGCTTTAAATAAGCCGGATTACCGGTTGCGGGTGACGTCATATCCCGCTCAGCACCACCGCGAATATCACTGCCGCCAGTCCGATCCTGTAAATACCGAATGCGGAAAAATCGTGTCGCTTCACGTAGTCCATAAGGAATCTGATAGCCGCCAGTGACACCAGGTAAGCCACAGCCATTCCGAGCAGCACCGCAATCACCTCCGCCGACGTAAAAACAAATCCGTACTTCGCAATTTTGAGAAATGACGCTCCGAGCATCGTCGGTACAGCAAGGTAAAATGTGAACTCCGCCGCCGCTGTTCTCGAAACCCCTATCAGCAGTGCGCCTATTATTGTGGCACCCGATCTTGACGTCCCCGGTATTATCGAAAGCACCTGAAACAACCCTATCAGAAGCGCCTGTAAAAATCCTATTTTTTCCAGCGAATCGTATTTACGGGTGCGATTGACGAATATTTTTTCAATAACTATGAAAGCTATTCCGTAAACGGCGAGCATAAGCGCTATTGTAAGCGGAGTGCCGAATTTTTCCTCTATCCAGTCGTCGGCAATAAGTCCGACCACCGCCGAAGGCAGACAAGCGACTGTTATCTTCGCCCAAACAATCAGCACATCCTTTTTGAGGTAAATTTGTGTTTTCCCGGCAGTTTCGCTCTTCACCTTTCCGAGCGGCAACATTTTTCCGAAAAAAAAGGTAACTACCGCGAGTATTGCGCCGAGTTGTATCACAACGAAAAACATTTCCTTGAAGCTTTCGCCGGCGGAAAACGGCACAAACTCGTCAAAAAGCAGCATATGCCCGGTACTGCTGATCGGGAGCCATTCGGTTATTCCCTCGATTATTCCTATCAGGATTATTATAAGTACATCGATAAAAGTAAGGCTTTCCATTACTGTTTCTCCGCGCGTTTTTTTAATTGTACTCATTTTACGGTTTATTTATGCTTTGCCCCTGTGACAAAAAAACCTGCGACGGTATTCTTTCGCAGGTTTTTACTACTTTAATCGATATTTTTCATTGTCGGGAACAGCAGTACGTCCCTGATCGCCTCCGCGCCTGTGAGAAGCATACACATCCTGTCGATTCCGAAGCCTATTCCTCCGGTGGGCGGCATTCCTATTTCAAGCGCGTTCATGAAATCCTCGTCCGTTCTGTTTGCCTCTTCATCACCCTGTGCCAGAAGCTCTTCCTGCGCTTTGAAACGTTCTCTCTGATCTACGGGGTCGTTAAGCTCAGAATAGGCATTAGCCATCTCCCAGCCGTTCATGAAAAACTCAAACCTTTCGACGTATTCCGGATTATCGGGTTTTTTCTTTGTGAGCGGGGATATCTCGACCGGGTGATCCATGACAAACGTAGGCTGCAACAGGTTCTTTTCAGCGTATTCCTCAAAGAAAAGGCTGAGTATATCTCCTTTTTTGTGCCTTTCCTGATATTCGATGCCGTGCTTCTTTGCAAGCTCTTTTGCCTGCTCGGTGGTCTTCACCTCATTCCAGTCGACTCCGGCATACTTTTTGACCGCGTCCACCATCGTTATACGCTCAAAGGGTTTTCCGAGATCCATTTCTATGCCCTTATAAACTATTACGGTAGTTCCCAAAACTTCCTTTGCTACGTACCTGTACAGATTTTCTGTCAGATCCATCATGCCGTGATAGTCGGTGTACGCCTGGTAAAGCTCCATGAGTGTGAATTCCGGGTTATGTCTTGTGTCCAGACCTTCGTTTCTGAAAACCCTTCCTATCTCATATACTTTGTCAAAGCCGCCCACTATCAGTCTTTTGAGATACAGTTCAAGGGATATTCTGAGTTTCAGATTTTCATCCAGCGCATTGAAATGCGTTTCAAATGGTCTTGCCGCCGCACCGCCGGCATTTGAAACCAGCATCGGTGTTTCGACCTCCATAAAACCCTGTTTCCCGAGATAACTCCTTACTGCGGAAATTATCGCAGATCTTTTCGTGAAAACATCCTTGACTTCGGGGTTGACAATCAGGTCAACATACCTCTGTCTGTACCGGAGATCGGTATTTGTGAGTCCGTGGAACTTTTCCGGCAGGGGACGCAGCGATTTAGTAAGAAGTACCACTGATGTCGCGTGTATCGATATTTCACCCGTCTTTGTTCTGAACACAAAGCCCTTGACGCCGATTATGTCACCTATATCCCACTTTTTGAAATCGGCGTAAACATCTTCTCCGACATCGTCCCGCCGCACATAGCACTGTATTCTGCCCTTACCGTCCTGCACGTCGGTAAAAGCCGCTTTTCCCATGATCCGGCGGCTCATTATCCTTCCGGCTATACTTACACAGTATTTTTCGCCGGACTGTCCTTCTTCTCCGCCGTTTTCTCTTCCGGCAAACTCCGCCTTTATCTGTTCGCTGTTTTCGGTAACGTCGTATTTGGTGATCTCAAACGGATTTTTACCCGCTTTTTTGAGTTCCTCCAGCTTTTCCATTCGAACCCTTACGTGTTCGTTTACCGACAGCTCGCTTTCTATAATTTCTTCCATATTAAGTTTTCCTTTGTTTTGTCAGTCTCAAACACCTGTTTTCTTTATTTCGAGTATTGTATAATCAACCGCGCCTTTCGGAGTTCCGGTCGCAGTCACTCTGTCACCCTCTTTTGCTCCTATAAGCGCAGCACCTATCGGAGAAAGGTTTGATATCCTGTTTGCAAACGGGTCTGCTTCCGTGG
Source organism: uncultured Clostridia bacterium (assembly GCA_944381095.1). GTDB lineage: Bacteria > Bacillota > Clostridia > Oscillospirales > CAG-272 > SIG673. Next base: position 4,925 of record CALWJW010000020.1, read on the forward strand.
AACCTACCATATTGTAAACATATTCCTTGCCGTTGCTTTCATTCCTTACTCTTACGGTCTTTCCGAGGGTGACCTTATCGCTTGTCGTTTCACTTTCATCCACGACCACGATATTTTTCAGCATTTCCTCAAGCTCTGTTATTCTGTGCTCGTTCTTTGCCTGGCTTTCTCTTGCTTCTTCATATTCGCTGTTTTCCGACAGGTCTCCGAAGCCCTTGGCAACGCTTATTGCTTCCTTTATCCTGTTTCTCTCCGGACCTTTTCTGAACGCCAGCTCATCCTGTAATTTTTTCAGTCCCTCTTTGGTTTCAAATATCTGTTTTGCCATTGTCAGCTTTTATCCTTTCGCGTGTTTTTTCCGGGTTACCATGCCCGCCGGCGCATTTGATTTCTTTACTTCGGATCAAATCAGGATCCGTTTGTATTCCCGTCTGCCGTTAAATCAGACGGTCACCGTATATTCCGGCCGTAACCGGGATCGTGCCGCGCGGATGCCGGTGCAGTATCAGAATTTTACCGGTTTTGAAGTGAGGTATCTTTTTACCATAAGCGCGACCTTAAAGGTTATCGCGTCCTCAAACTCCCTCAGATCAAGTCCGGTCATTTTTCTTATTTTTTCAAGTCTGTAAACGAGCGTATTCCTGTGTACAAACAGCTTTCTTGACGTCTCCGACACATTCAGGTTGTTCTCAAAAAACGCCTGGATGGTTGTCAGTGCCTCTCTGTCAAGAGAGTCCATTGATCCTTTTTTGAAAACCTCCGACAGAAACATTTCACAGAGCGTTGTCGGGAGCTGGTATATAAGACGTCCTATTCCCAGGTTTTCGTAGCTTACTATATTCTTGTCTGTGTCGAACACCTTTCCGACTTCAAGCGCCACCTGCGCCTCTTTGTAGGAACGCGCAAGATCTTTTATTGTTTCGGCACAGGTTCCCACACCTATCGAAACCTTTGCGAAAAACTCTGAGCTGAGCGTATCGGAGATACTCTTCGCTATCTTCTCGGTCTCCTTGCTGTCGGCAGAGCCTTTCATTTCTTTGACGAGGACTATATCCTGTTCTCCTACGCTGATGACATAATCCTTGTTTTTGTCGGGATACATATTCTGGACCATATCGAACGGTATCATGTCCGATTTTCCGTGGAATCTTATGAGGAATACTACCCTCTCAACGTCTGAAGCGAAATGAAGCTCTTTCGATTTAATATAAATATCGCTGGGGAGGATGTTGTCCAGTATGACGTTTTTGATAAATGACGCCTTGTCATACTTCTCGTCGTAAAGATTTTTGATATTGCTCAGTGAAACCGACAGTATTGATGCAAGAGTATCCGCCGTTTTGTCCTCGCCTTCTACAAAAACTATGTTTTCAGCTTTTGCGGAATTGCCGATCGGTCTGTATGTATAACCGCCGACAACCAGCACCGCGTCTCCCATTCCCATATGCGCCAGTTCTTCACGTACTCCCTGCCTGGTATCGCCTATTTTTACCAGCTCACTGCACGAGATGATAACTCCCGTTTCATCGAGAACACCTATAATTCTTCCCACGGTATCTTTCATCTGGTGTATTACTCCCTGGAACAACCTGTTGGACATACTATTTCCCCTTTCGAATTCAACATCCATTTCTGTTTAATCTCTTGCCATTTGTTAATTATATATACTATTCTACTACAATTTTTGTGGTTTTTCAATAGGTTTTTGAAAAATTCAATGAATTTTCACAGTTTTTTTGTCTATTATTACCTATTGTACACTTTGGCTCGGTGTTTTCCCGAAAACGAATGCGTTCCAATCGTTTTTTTCAGTCTTTTCCAGAAGACGGAAGCCTTTTTCACCAAAAGCCTTTTCCACTCTTTCCGCCTGGCTGTTTATTATGCCGCTCAGAATGACAAAACCGTCTTCTTCAAGATATTTACCGACGTCCCCGCTCATTCTTATCACTATATCAGCGACTATATTGGCGCATATAAAATTGTATTTTCCCTGCGCATTTGCGATAAGGTCGGACTGCCGGCAACTTATATTGTCTACTCCGTTGGCTTTGCAGTTTTCCTTTGCGACTCTCACTGCGTTTTCGTCTATATCGAGAGCGTCGACCTCAGAAGCTCCGAGTTTTGAGCATATTATCGCCAGTATTCCGCTTCCGGTACCGACATCAAGAACGCGAGCGCCGGGCGTCATATATTTTTCTATCAGCTCAGCGCAAAGCGCAGTCGTCTCATGTGTACCGGTACCGAATGCCATTCCCGGATCCATTCTGACTGTCACCTTGTCGCTGCCGGGGCTGTAATCCTCCCACATCGGTACTATCACTAACTTTTTCCCTATATTTATCGGCTTGTAATACTTTTTCCAGCTGTCCGCCCAGTCTTTTTCATCCAATCCGCAAGTGGTTATTTCCGCCTTTATACCGGAATCGGCGATCAGATCGCGCATTGACTCCAATGCCTCGGAAAGATTTTTTTCCTTTGGTATGAAAACTGACACCGCTGCCCTGTTCTTGTCTTTTTTCAGAAGTTCTTCGTCAAGCAGCTCTCCGTATATTGCGTTGACTCCCTCGCTTACGTCGCTGTAATCTTCTATCATCAGACTGTTTTCAGTCATGCTCATTATTGCAGTCAGCGTTTCAAGGTCTTTTATATCACACTCCGCCCTTACCTGAGTCCATTCCATACGTCTTTCCTTCCGGCATTTTTATTTTTTTCTGAAAAGTTTTGCAATTTTTTCGCTGAACCGCTGTTTTTTGCTGTAACTTGACGCTTTGCATAACTCATCAAATCTGCGAAGAGCGTCCTTTGCTTCCTGCGTCAGATTTTTCGGCGTCTCCATTACCACCGTGAAATACAGGTTTCCGTAATTTCTGGTGTTGTAATACACTATGCCTTTTCCCTTTATAACGAACTGCGTTCCGCTCTGGGTTCCCTCAGGTATCGTATACTTTTCAGTTCCGGTCAGCGTCGGCACTTCAATATCCGCGCCGAGCGTAAGTTCAGCATAGGAAACCGGCACTTCGCAGTAAAGGTCGTTTCCGTGTCTTTCAAATAACTCGTGAGGTCTGAGCGAAACAATGATATAAAGGTCTCCGTAGCTTCCTCCGTTGTAACCGGAATTTCCCTGTCCTCTCAGGCATATTCTTCCGCCTTCGTCTATTCCTGCGGGAATATTGACTTCCAGTCGTTTGAGCAGTCTGACGTTTCCCGTTCCGCGGCAGTTCGGGCACGGATTCTTTATTATCTTTCCGCGCCCTTTACAGGAATCGCATGTCTTCTGCGTCTGCATCATCCCGAACATTGTTCTTGATGTTATTGTGACAGTTCCTGTACCTTTACATCTGCTGCAAGTTTCTATGTCACTGTTATTCTTTGCGCCCTTTCCGTCACAGTCGTGACAGGTCTCGACGCGCTTGTATTCCACGGTCTTTGTACATCCGAAAGCCGCCTCCTCGAACGTCACCGTGATTCTGTATGTTATATCGTCGCCTTTCCTCGGGGCATTTCTCCTTTCCGACGAGCCTCCCCCGCCGAAAAAGCTCCCGAATATATCGCCGAAGTCCACACCTCCGAAGCCTCCGAAACCTCCGAAGCCCTGACCGCCGCCGGATGAATCAAGTCCGTCATGGCCGTACTGATCGTAGATCTGCTTTTTTTCGGGATCGCTGAGCACTGCGTACGCCTCGTTTACTTCCTTGAATTTTGCCTCCGCTTCCTTGTCCCCCGGGTTCATATCCGGATGATATTTCTTCGCCATTCTGCGGTATGCTTTTTTTATTTCCTCATCGTCTGCCGTCTTATTTATACCGAGTACTTCGTAGTAATCTCTTTTGTCTGCCATTTCAAACATACCTTTCCGCCAATATTTGCTTCTGGCTGATTATATAGATAGCTAACATTTTACTATATTATCCACAAAAAATATACACTTTTTTTGTTAATTTTTTTCATTATTTCCATTTTCGGATTTTTTTCTTCTGCTCCCTTTTTTTTACATTTTTTTCGTTCGTTTTATTGTATTATATGTCCGGTGTCGTTACTTTTACGCCGAAGTACGTTAAAAGAAAGGAATTTTATACCATGTCCTCATATGCCGACGGAAAAAAGCCCGAATTCCACAGGTTGACGGAATTCTTTCTTTCCTGTTCCACACCTAAACAGCTGATGCTTTCGGCAGTTTTGTCGATAGTCGCCTGTTTTGCAGGATTTACCTTTTGCAGTTCCGTACTACCTTATACAGAACTCGCGTTAAGCAATCCTTTGCCCTTTGCCGCAATTTGCGGATGGGGCGGTTTTACTGTACCGTTTGTATTTCTCGGCACCGTTTTCGGCACTTTTTATTCAGAAACCGCTTCTCTTGCAAATTTCCTCTCACTTACTCTTGCATTCGTTCTGCGTATAATTTTTTCCATGCGCAACCAACGTAAAAATAACGGAGCGGGTGTTTTTTCTGACAGTCTCCTTAACAAAACAGCAGGAAGCGCTGTTGTGACATTTGCCTTGTCCGCAATGTATCTGCCAACTGCGGGAATAAACGGAGAAAGTGCCGTTTCGGTGCTTTCTCTGCTGATCACCGTTCCGCTGCTTACACTCGTCTTTTCCGTTTTTTTCGCCGCGGTATACACCACTCACGTCATGCGATTTTTTTATGAACTTTCCATGCTTTCCTTCTTTTCAGTCATAGTTTATTGCTTTTCTGACTACGATTTTATACTTTGCTCTATGGGAACGGTAAGCGCTGTATTTTTCACGCTCTGTATTGCACGCTACGGCGGTCCTTTAAGAGCGGCGCTCTTCGGCTTTGTTCTCGGATATATTGCCCTCCCGACATATTTTCTCCCTTTTATACTGCTCGGCGTAACTGCCGGTCTTGTGTTTTCCTTCGGAGTTTACAGCGCCTGCGGTATATCTGCCGCCGTCGCCTGCGTTTCGGCAATTTTCATGCATTCAGCCTCAGCCTTTTTTTCTTTCATACCGGAAACAGTTCTCGCCTGTGCCCTTACTTCTCCTGTCCTTCGCTTTTCGTTTCTTCCGAAAAACTTTCCTTTTCCGTTATCTGATCCGTACAGAGATATCGTTACCGATGACACCGACTCCTTTCTTTCAAGAGAACTGTCATCCTGCTTTTCGCTTTCAAAAGTTTCAGCTGCTCTCAAAAGCATACCGTCAAAGATAAACGAAATCACTTTCCCCGCTGACGACAAGGACACAGTCTGTAAAGAAATATCCGGAAAGATACGCACTGAATTTTGTGAAAACTGTCCTATGTCACCTGTTTGCTATGACAGTCTTTCCGGAAATGCCGTAACATCAGGTATAAAGGAAATGGTAAATTCAGCGCTTGAAAACAAAAATTTCAGTTACAACGACATTCCGTCTGATATTTCTGTTTTGTGTGTGCGACTGCGTGAACTCTCGGACTATGTGACCGCTCTCTGCGGCAATGAACAAATTCCGGCACAGGCACCGGTGCAACCGCAGCTGACGCTGAGCTATCCCTGTGTTGCGGAAATAATATCCTCTCTTGCCGACAAGACAAAAGAAGAAGCTGTCTCCGACAAAGCATCGGCAAAAATCATATCCCACCGATTCAGAACACTCGGAATAACTTTTTCGGGTTTGACCGTCATAGGGAAAAAAAGGCGCTCGGTCATAATTTTCGGTTGCGACAAGTCAAAGCTCAGTGCAGTCAGGTCATCTCTTCTCAGAACCGTTTCCGAAATTCTGGGCGGCGATTATATGATTACAGAAACATCTCAGGAGGATAGCACCGTGATATTTTCACCGGCGGTCACCTTTGCAACGGAAGCGGCGCTGTCCGGATGCTGCAAGCAGGGGCAAAGCGTCAGCGGCGACACGTCCCTGACTTTCAACGATGACTTTGGAAACTTCTACGCCATGATTTCAGACGGTATGGGAAGCGGACCGGAAGCCGCAAAAAGCAGTGCCCTGACCGCCGCTCTCATGAAAAATCTGATACAGTGCGATATAAGTGAAAAATTAGCGCTGAAAATTGCCGGAGAGGCGCTTATGCAAACCTGTGACGAATGCTTTGCCACAGTGGACCTTATAAAGGTCGACCTGGTCACCGGGCTCGCTTCCGTGACGAAAAATTACGCAGCATCCTCATATCTGCTCAGAAACGGCTCGGTTTACCGCTGCAACGGAAACAGTCTGCCGATAGGTATCGAATCGGATGCTGATCCTTCTCAGATCTCTTTCAGAACTTACGACGGAGATACCGTGATAATGGTGAGCGACGGGATCGTTTCAGACTCTTCCGAAGATGACTCCGGACTATGCGACGTTATAGGTCTTTCCTGCGATATCAGCGCTAGGGAGCTTGCCGACCGGATACTGGGTTACGCAGTCGACCGCAAAGGCAAAACCGACGATATGAGCGCACTCGTCATAAAGATCCAGAATAAACGCTCCGCCTGACTCTATTCATTGACACCTTGTACGTCCGGCGGAAAAAAACGTCTGATTCACGAATATTTTTCAGATATGCCTTGATTTTCGTCACAAAATGGGTTATAATTTCTTTCAAAGAGCAAAACGACCGAAAGGATTACAAAAATGGATAATCAGGAAATTAACGAAAACAGTCCCGAATGCACTCACGACTGTTCGACCTGCTCGGCAAATTGCAGTTCCAAAAAAGACCCTGAAAGTCTTTTGGCACCTCAGAACAAGGCGAGCAATATCAAACACGTTATAGGTATAGTCAGCGGAAAAGGGGGCGTAGGCAAATCCTCCGTCACCGCTATGCTGGCAGTAATGACACGCCGTCTCGGATATAACACCGCAATACTTGACGCCGATATAACAGGACCGTCAATACCTAAGATTTTCGGACTCAAAGGAGACGTGACCGGCTGTGAGGACGGAATAATCCCTAACTCGACAGTTACCGGAATTGACGCTATCAGCATAAATATGCTTCTGCGTGACGAAGGCGCTCCGGTTATATGGAGAGGCGCACTGGTCGCCGGTACAGTCAAACAGTTCTGGACAGACGTGGTCTGGGGAGACGTTGACTATATGTATGTCGATATGCCTCCCGGAACCGGTGACGTTCCGCTCACGGTCATGCAGTCACTGCCTCTCGACGGCATCGTGATCGTCACTACTCCGTCAGATCTTGTATCTATGATAGTCACAAAAGCAGTCAATATGGCGAGAATGATGAACGTTCCGATTATAGGCATTGTTGAAAATTACAGCTACCTTAAATGCCCCTGCTGCGGCGAAAAGATTGAGGTCTTCGGTAAATCCCATGTCGATGAGATAGCGGAAAAATTCGATATTCCGGTAATAGCAAGAGTTCCGATCGATCCCAAGCTCTCTGCTCTTTGCGACGCCGGGACGATTGAGACCGTCGAAACGGACGCTTTCGACAAAGCAGTCGAGAAGATAACTACGGTTTTTGAGTAATTGAAGCGCCGCTTCTTATCTTCTGACTTTTCTCAGATCTGTAAAACAAAGACACGGTCTGCCATCCGGCAGACCGTGTCTTTTTCAGTTACGGGTGCAGTTGTAACTTTCCGAAATATCAGTAATTCTTTGCCTGAACTTCCGGTTACGGGTGCGTCGTAACTTTCCGAAATATCAGTAATTCTTTGCCTGAACTTCCGGTTACGGGTGCGTCGTAACTTTCCGAAATATCAATAATTCTTTGCCTGAACTTCAAAGAAGCTCTGCGGATGTGCGCAGGTCGGACATACCTTCGGAGCTTCCTTTCCTACCACTATATGTCCGCAGTTTCTGCATTCCCATACCTTTACTTCGCTCTTCTTGAAGACTTCGGCTGTCTCGACATTCTTCAAAAGCGCGCGGTAACGTTCCTCATGCTGTTTTTCAATGGCGGCGACAAGTCTGAATTTCCTTGCAAGATCTGTAAATCCTTCCTTTTCGGCAGTTTCGGCAAATCCGGCATACATATCAGTCCACTCGTAATTCTCGCCGTCCGCAGCATTCGCGAGATTTTCAGCAGTATCTCCTATTCCCTCAAGTTCTTTCAGCCACAGCTTTGCGTGCTCCTTTTCGTTGTCGGCAGTTCTGGTGAAAAGCTCCGCTATCTGTTCGTATCCCTCTTTCTTTGCCACCGACGCAAAATATGTGTATTTGTTCCTCGCCTGAGACTCTCCGGCAAACGCCGCTTTGAGATTGTCTTCTGTCTGTGTTCCTTTGTACTTACTCATTTCAATTCCTCGCTTTCTTTGATTTGGTGTCTTATTCTACCATTTTTAATTTGTTTTGTCAAGACGTTGTCGCAATAATCTCCCATCAGATTTATTATATGCTGTTTTTTTTCTCAATTTCCCGTTTTTTGGTTATTTTTTTGTAAACAAATATAAAAAAACCGTAACTGCTATTGAAACAGACTGAGGATTGTGATATAATAATTTTGAATATTTAAACGGCAACCGCCGGAAAAAGAAAGGAAGAGTTACTATGACCTATAATAAGAAAACAATCGAAGACATCAGCGTCAAAGGCAAAAAAGTCATTGCCAGATGCGATTTCAACGTTCCGATGAAGGACGGCGTTATCACCGACGATAAAAGAATCGTAGGCGCGATCCCCACAATCAAATACCTCACCGAAAACGGCGCCGCCGTCATCCTTTGCTCTCATCTCGGCCGCCCTCACAATGTTTTCAACGAAAAACTCAAACTCGACAAAAAAGAGAAAAAGAAGATCGACGAGCTTCCTGAGTCCGAACGTGCCGCAGCCACCGAAGCTGCCCTGAAAAAAGCCGCCGGCGACGTCACAAAGCTTTCCTTGGCTCCTGTTGCCGAAAGGATCTCACAGCTTCTCGGAAAACCCGTGATAATGGCAAAGGACGTGATAGGCCCCGACGCTACTGCGAAAGCCGCCGCACTGAAAAGCGGTGAAGTCATGCTTCTCGAAAACGTCCGTTTCCACGAAGAAGAGGAAAAGAATGACGAAGCGTTCGCAAAAAAACTCGGCTCAATGGCTGATATTTATGTTAACGACGCTTTCGGCACAGCTCACCGCGCTCATGCAACCACTGCCGGTATAGCTCAGTACTGCCCCGAAATGCCGGCTGTCTGCGGTTACCTCATTCAGAAAGAAATCACCGTTATGGGCAACGCTCTTTCCAACCCGAAACGCCCCTTTGTCGCAATACTGGGCGGCGCTAAGGTTTCCGACAAGATCGGTGTAATAAACAACCTGATCGATAAAGTTGACACACTCATCATAGGCGGCGGTATGGCTTACACCTTCCTCAAAGCCTTCGGAAATAACATAGGAACTTCTCTGTGTGAGAACGACAAGCTCGACCTTGCAAAGGAGCTTGTTGACAAGGCTCACAGCAAAGGAGTAAATTTCCTGCTCCCCGTTGACAACATAATCGCACGTGAATACAGCGAAAATTCCGAATATATGAGAATTTATTCCGACTGCATCCCGGACGGTTGGATGGGACTGGACATCGGACCCACAAGTACCGAACTGTTCGCCAAAACAGTAAAGAACGCCGGAACGGTTGTCTGGAATGGCCCGATGGGAGTTTCCGAATGGAAAAATTTCAGTCAGGGCACCGAAGGAGTTGCCAAGGCTCTCGCAGAATGCGAAGGAATAACCATCATAGGCGGCGGTGACTCTGCTGCGGCAGTTGAAAACCTCGGATACGCTGACAAGATGACTCATGTGTCTACCGGCGGAGGAGCTTCACTTGAATTCCTCGAAGGACTTGAACTTCCCGGAATTGCCTGCCTTAACGACAAATAATTCCGGAATCTGAACAGCGCGGAAGCATTTCCGAAATTTAAAAAAGACATTCTATACCGAAGAAGGATACCGAAATGAATAAAGCAAAAAGACCGGTAGTTATTGCCGGAAACTGGAAAATGAATAACACCCCCGCAAAAACCAAGGCTCTTATATCAGAGCTAGTACCGATGGTAAAAGACAAAAACGGATGTGATATAGTTCTCTGCGTACCTTTTGTTGACATCGATGCAGCAGTAAAAGCTTCCGAAGGCTCGAATATAAAAATAGGAGCGCAGAACGTTCACTTTGCCCCGAGCGGAGCTTATACCGGTGAAGTTTCGGCTGAAATGCTGAAAGAATGCGGAGTTGAATACGTTATAATCGGTCACTCCGAGCGCCGGACATACTTCGGTGAGACCGATGCAACAGTAAACCTCAGACTCAAAGCGGCTCTTTCCGCAGGACTGAAAGTTATACTTTGCGTCGGTGAAGTCAAGGACGAACGGGTAAACGGAATAACCGACGAAATAGTTGCCATGCAGACAAAGCTTGACCTTCTCGGCGTCAGTGCGGACGATATGAAAAACGTTATCATCGCATATGAGCCGGTGTGGGCTATCGGAACAGGTCTGACCGCTACTCCCGAACAGGCTGACGAAACCTGCGGGGTCATAAGAAAAACAATCGCCGGACTTTACGGAAACGATATTGCAGAATCGACGGTAATTCAGTACGGCGGTTCAATGAACGCCAAAAACGCCGCAGAGCTTCTGGCAAAAGTAAACGTCGACGGAGGACTTATCGGCGGGGCTTCTCTCAAAGCCGCTGACTTTACGGTAATAGTCGACGCCGCTCAGTGATACGCTTCGATTTTACCCGTAGCTTTGAAAAAACGGAATATTCAACAGAATAAAAGGTTTTTCACAGACGGAAATAACGACCGTAAACTTAAATAAAGTATCGGCTTTCCGAGCTTAAACGGGCGATCTTCAATTCATAATCACTTATAAAGCAAAACCGGATGCATTACTGCATCCGGTTCTTTGTTTATCTTTAAAAATCATTCATCATCAATGATTTCGTCGTCAAAAGATTCTTCGCTTATCTCATTTTCCTTGACTTCGATGTTACGGTAATACTCCATTCCGGTTCCCGCAGGAATAAGCTTACCTATTATGACGTTTTCTTTAAGTCCGAGAAGGTTATCCGTCTTTCCTCTGATGGAAGCTTCGGTGAGGACCTTTGTCGTCTCCTGGAATGAAGCTGCCGACAGGAATGACTCGGTATTAAGCGACGCCTTGGTAATTCCAAGGAGCACGACAGAGCCCTTCGGCATTTCAAGTCCCGCTTCTCCCGCATCTATTCTCGCAGTGATCCTGTCGCATTCCTGCTTAAATTCCGATTTGTCCACCATGCTTCCCTGCATCATGTTCGAGCTTCCGGGATTATCAACGTGCAGCTTTCTCGTCATCTGTCTCGCTATGACCTCTATATGCTTGTCGTTTATGTCAACAGACTGACTGCGGTAAACCTTCTGCACCTCGGTGATTATATAATCGTATACCGCGTCTACTCCGCTTATGCGCATTATATCGGCCGGCGCCAGACTTCCTTCGGTTATCGGCGTTCCTCTCTTTATGCTGTCACCGTCTTCAACCGTGATTCTTGAATTGTAGGGTATACTGTAAGTCGCAAGTCTTTGACCGTCTTCGCTCTTTATGCTGACGCTGCGTGCTCTCTTGACTTCGGATATCTCAACCGTTCCGTCCGCTTCCGCTATTATCGCCGTTCTCTTGGGTCTTCTCGACTCAAACAGCTCCTCAACTCTCGGCAGACCGTTTGTAATGTTAGAGCCGGCGACTCCTCCGGTATGGAACGTTCTCATTGTAAGCTGTGTTCCGGGTTCGCCTATCGACTGTGCCGCTATGATTCCTACCGCTTCTCCGATGTTTACTTTCTTTCCGTTCGCAAGGTCTGCTCCGTAGCAATGCGCGCATACTCCGTGAAGCGCTTCGCATTCAAGTATACTTCTTATATACACCCTGTCGATGCCCGCCGCTGTTATCTTCTTTATCTCCTCTTCCGTCATCAGCGTGTCGCCCTTGACTATCACGTTTCCGTTCTCGTCTGTAACGTCACCCTGCGTATATCTTCCGAGCAGTCTCTCAGACAGGCTCTCTATCTCTTCGTTACCGTCTTTGATGGCGTACACCCAGGCTCCTCTGTCGGTCTTACAGTCCTCCTGACGGATTATCACATCCTGCGATACGTCAACAAGCCGTCTTGTAAGGTATCCGGAGTCGGCTGTTCTCAGCGCCGTATCCGAAAGCGACTTTCTCGCTCCGCGCGCCGCAATGAAGTATTCCAGTATTTTGAGTCCTTCACGGAAGTTTGACTTTATAGGAAGTTCCATCGTTTCTCCGGATGCCTTGAACATAAGTCCGCGCATACCGGCGAGCTGTCTCATCTGCGTCATGCTTCCTCGCGCTCCCGAGTCACTCATCATCTTGATTGAATTGTACTTATCAAAACGCTTTTGCAGTGCCGCTACGACGTTATCCGTTGTTTTCTCCCAGATCCTGATGACGTTCTTATATCTTTCCTCCTCGGTGAGTTCTCCGTCTTCGTACGCTTCACGCACAAGCTCGACGTTCTTTTCGGCTTCTTCAATGAGTGTATATTTTTCGTCAGGGATAGTTACGTCCGCATACGAAATGGATATTCCGCTCTTGGTGGAATATTTGAAGCCCTGAGCTTTTATTGCGTCAAGCACTTCGGCAGTTTCGCTTATCGTATGCATCTTTATACATCTGTCGACTATTTTTCCGAGCATCTTTTTGCCGACCGTGCAGTCTATTTCGAGCTTGAATAGGTTTTCCGGTTTGCTTCTGTCGACAAATCCGAGATCCTGAGGAATTGGTTTATTGAAGATCATTCTTCCGAGCGTGGCGTCTATCAGCGCGCTTTCGGTCTTACCGTCTATTTCCTTCGTCATTCTGACTTTTATAGGAGCATGAAGTCCGAGTTCGCCGTTTTCATAAGCCATAACAGCTTCATCGAAATTGCGGTAGATATTTCCCTCTCCGGGTTCGCCTTTTTTGTCTATGGTAAGATAGAAGGAACCGAGAACCATGTCCTGAGAAGGTACCGATACTGCACGTCCGTCGGCAGGTTTAAGCAGGTTGTTGGCGCTGAGCATAAGGAATCTTGACTCAGCCTGCGCTTCGGCGGAAAGCGGTACGTGTACCGGCATCTGGTCTCCGTCAAAGTCTGCGTTGAACGCCGTACATACAAGCGGATGAAGCTTTATAGCTCTTCCTTCGACGAGCACCGGCTCAAACGCCTGTACGGAAAGTCTGTGAAGCGTCGGCGCGCGGTTGAGCAGCACCGGATGCTCTCTTATCACTATTTCAAGCGCGTCCCACACTTCCGGGGTTACGCGTTCGACCTTCTTTTTGGCGTCTTTTATGTTTGACGCCTTCTGCATCTCGACAAGTCTTTTCATAACGAAGGGCTTGAAGAGTTCAAGCGCCATTTCCTTCGGAAGACCGCACTGGTAAATTTTCAGCTCAGGACCTACGACTATAACGGAACGTCCGGAATAGTCGACACGTTTTCCGAGAAGGTTCTGACGGAAACGTCCCTGCTTTCCTTTCAGCATGTCAGAAAGGGATTTGAGCGGTCTGTTTGACGGACCGGTTACGTTTTTACCGTGCTGACCGTTGTCGAACAGGGCATCGACCGCCTCTTGCAGCATTCTCTTCTCATTCTTGACTATTATGGCCGGGGCGCTGAGTTCAAGCAGTCTTTTCAGACGGTTGTTCCTGTTTATCACACGTCTGTAAAGGTCATTGATATCCGATGATGCATATCTGCCGCCGTCAAGCTGAACCATCGGACGTATATCCGGAGGGAGGACCGGAAGCGCTTCCAGTATCATCCATTCCGGCTTGTTGTTTGACAGTCTGAACGCTTCAACTATCGACAGTCTCTTGATTATCTTTGTTTTCTTCTGTCCGCTTGCGTTTTCCAGCTCAGATTTAAGTCTTGCGGAAAGCTCTTCAAGGTCTATTTTTGCAAGCAAAGTTTTTATCGCTTCCGCTCCCATTCCGACTTCAAAGTCGTTCTGGTACTTGTTATAGTACTCTCTGTACTCGCTGTCGCTCAGCAGCTGACCTTCGACAAGCGGCGTTGTTCCCGGATCGGTGACTATATTCTCTATGAAGTAAAGTACCTTTTCAAGCTGTCTCGGAGTAATGTCAAGAAGTGTCGCTATTCTTGACGGCACGTTTTTGAAAAACCAGATATGAGATACGGGTGCGGCAAGTTCTATATGTCCCATTCTCTCGCGTCTTACCTTCTTACTCGTTACCTCAACTCCGCACTTTTCGCACTTCTTTCCGTTGTTACGGGTTCTTTTATACCTTCCGCAGAAGCATTCATAATCCTTTGTGGGGCCGAAAATCCTTTCGCAGAAAAGTCCGTCTCTTTCGGCTTTCAGCGTACGGTAATTTATCGTTTCCGGTTTCTTGACTTCACCATAAGACCATTTTCTGATCATATCCGGGGACGCAAGTCCTATTTTGATTGAATCAAAAACATTTCGTTCCATGTAATATAAGCCTCCAAACCGCCGTAGCGGTGTTTTCATTTTTACTTTTCAGTGGTCTTATTCTTCGTCGTCACCGTCGCCGTAATCGTCGTCCGCAAACTGTTCGTCCTCCGGGAAATCCTGGTCATCGTCATCGCCGTCGGACGCAAATTCCGAATCCTCGTCGACTTCGCTCATTCCGCTGGCAAGCAACTCGCTCTGTTCAGCTACACTCTTTCCTATTTCTTCTTCGGTGAAGTAGGATACTCTGTCAGCGTGATCAAGCTCTACCTCAGCCAGAGTGGACAGCTCCACTTCTTCTCCGTTCGGATCCTGTACACGTACGTCCATTCCGAGAGCCTGAAGCTCTTTTACCAGCACCTTGAACGACTCCGGTATTCCCGGTGTAGGAATGTTCTGTCCCTTGACTATCGCCTCAAACGTCTTTGTTCTTCCGTTTACATCGTCACTCTTGACTGTCAGGATCTCCTGCAACGTATACGCGGCTCCGTACGCTTCAAGCGCCCAGACCTCCATCTCTCCGAATCTCTGTCCGCCGAACTGCGCTTTTCCTCCGAGAGGCTGCTGTGTTACAAGCGAATAAGGTCCGGTCGCTCTTGCATGGATCTTATCGTCGACAAGGTGATGGAGTTTGAGGTAATACATGATTCCGACTGTTGCCGCATGATCAAACGGCTGACCTGTTCTTCCGTCGTAAAGTATTGATTTTCCGTCCGCAAATTTCAGCTTTTTCTCAAGTTTCAGCTGTGAAATAAACTCCGGAGAATGTTTTTCGTCCTCGGTCAGCGGGATTATCGATTTTTCTCCCTGTTCATCGGTTATCTCTTTATACAGCGTCTTCGTTGTATAAGTTTTCAGTCTGCCCTCAGCTATCAGTTGAAGAACATATTCACGGTTTTTTCTGTCATCGTCCGACAGTTCTTTCACCTTCAGAAGTCCGCTTTCGTCTTTGCAGACAACCGGGAGCCCGCTTGACGTGTGCTTGTACGTCTCAGTGGCAAACAGATATTTCTGTCTCACCGCGTCTTCCGCAAGCGCTGAAAGCTTTGCCTCTCTCTTGCTTTCGTTTTTCTCTCCGAGCGCGGACGCGGCATCCTCAGGCGACACTGCGTCGCAGTATACGTCATCTGTCGGAAGCAGATCCCTGTAAAGTCCGGATTTGACCAGGCACTCGGTTATATCACTTTCTTTGGCTCCGTCGAACACAGGCGTCATGACCTTCCAGCCGAGCCTCTTGGCGCTTATGCCGAGGTGCATTTCAAGTACCTGTCCTATATTCATACGTGACGGCACTCCGAGCGGGTTAAGAACTATATCAAGCGGCGTTCCGTCCGCAAGGAACGGCATATCCTCCGGCGGAAGTATTCTTGAAACAACACCCTTGTTTCCGTGGCGGCCCGCCATTTTGTCTCCGACGGATATCTTTCTCTTCTGAGCTACGTAAACTCTTACAACCTTATTTACTCCGGGCGGAAGCTCATCCGAATTATCCCTTGAAAATACTTTTACGTCAACGACTATTCCCGACTCTCCGTGCGGAAGTCTGAGCGAAGTATCTCTTGTCTCTCTTGCCTTTTCACCGAATATAGCTCTCAGCAGCCTTTCCTCCGGCGTAAGCTCTGTGTCGCCTTTCGGGGTGATTTTTCCGACCAGTATGTCGTTTGCGTGGACCTCGGTACCCTTGCGCACTATTCCTTCGGCGTTAAGGTCTTTGAGTGCGTCTTCACCGACGTTATTTATCTCTCTTGTTATCTCCTCGTCGCCGAGTTTGGTGTTTCTCGCTTCGCAGGAATACTCTTCTATATGAATGGAAGTATATACGTCGTCTCTTACAAGTTTTTCGTTGAGCAGTACGGCGTCCTCGTAGTTATATCCCTCCCATGTGAGGAATCCTATAAGCGCATTCTTTCCGAGAGAAATTTCTCCGTTGGAAGTTGCAGGACCGTCGGCTATCACTTCGCCCTGTTCTACTCTGTCTCCGACATTTACTATCGGTCTCTGGTTTACACACGTACCTTGGTTTGAACGTTTGAACTTTATCAGCTTATAGGTATCTTTCTGTCCGTTTTCTTTTCTTATGACTATTTCGTCAGCGCTGACTTTTTCGACATTTCCGGCATTTCTGGCGCAGACAACGACTCCGGAATCCACAGCCGCCTTGTACTCCATTCCGGTCGCAACTATCGGGCTGTCGGTCACCATAAGCGGGACTGCCTGCTTCTGCATATTCGATCCCATAAGAGCTCTGGCGTTGTCGTCGTTTTCAAGGAACGGTATCATTGAAGTGGCAACGGAAACCACCATTTTCGGGGAAACGTCCATATAGTCCGGTTCAGTCGCGTCCATCTCTATTATTTCGGCACGTTTACGTCCTGCTACTCTTTTTTCTTTAAGGAATCCGTTTTCGTCAACCGGCGTGTTTGCCTGAGCTATAACATAATTATCCTCGGTATCCGCCGTCATGTAGACGATCTCGTCGGTTACTTTGGTGCGTTTTTCGCCGTTCACGTCGACAACCTGAAGCTTACGGTACGGTGCTTCTATAAATCCGTACTCATTTATTTTGGCGTAAGTGGCGAGGTAACAGATAAGTCCGATGTTAGGACCTTCCGGAGTTTCTATCGGGCATATCCTTCCGTAATGGGTATAATGGACGTCACGCACCTCAAACGATGCACGGTCCCTTGAAAGTCCTCCGGGGCCGAGAGCAGAAAGTCTGCGCTTGTGAGTAAGCTCTGCGAGAGGGTTGTTCTGATCCATGAACTGTGAAAGCGGCGAAGATCCGAAAAACTCACGTATCGCAGTTACCACCGGACGGATATTTATCACGTTTTCCGGTGTAAGATTTTCAACGTCCTGCGTGCTCATCTTCTCTTTTACTATCTTGTCCATCCTTGAAAAGCCTATGCGCATCTGATTCTGGAGCAGTTCTCCGACGCAGCGCAGACGGCGGTTTCCGAGGTGGTCTATGTCATCGGTGTTACCTATATCCGCCGCAAGTCCGAGCATATAGTTTATCGACGCGTATATATCGTCAACGGTAATGTGCTTCGGTACCAGCTCAGACATTCTTTCTCTTGCAAGCCTCAGGACAGCTTCTTTATCGCCTTTATCGCCCGCCGCTTCTTCAAGTATCTTTTTCAGCTCGGTGTAACGTACCTTGCCGGTTACACCGATACTGCTGAGATCGACTCCCATAGCCGAAGGGTATACCGTTCTGTTTGTGAATATCCTGAACTCTTCGTCATTTCCGTAAGTGACGTATGCTTCAAAAACGCCGAGGCGGTCAAACTCGTCGGCTTTTTCCGCAGTTATATACTCACCGGCTTCTGCCAGTATCTCACCCGTAACCTCGCAAACAAGATCACGGCTCAGCGTTTTCTCAGCGAGTCTTCCGGCAAGTCCGAGTTTTTTATCAAACTTGTAACGTCCGACCGACGCAAGGTCGTACGAACGGTTTTCAAAGAACATACGCGTCAGCAACGACTGCGCACTTTCCACTGTCGGCGGCTCACCGGGACGTATCTTTGTGTATATTTCTTTAAGTGCCTCCTCAGTCGGGCTTGTCTTGTTTGCTGCCGCGGCGGCATTCATTCCATCCTTACTTATGGTGGCATTGACTCTCGTGCTGTCCCCGAACATCGCGCGTATCTCATCGTCGCTTCCGCATCCGAGGGCTCTTATCAGTACGGTAACCGGAACTTTACGGGTTTTGTCTATGTGTACGTAAAACACGTCGTTTACATCTGTTTCATATTCAAGCCAGGCGCCTCTGTACGGTATGACTGTTGCACTGTAAAGCTTCTTTCCGCTCTTGTCCATAACTGATGAGTAGTACGCACCGGGAGATCTTACTATCTGCGATACTATTACTCTTTCAGCTCCGTTTATTATAAACGTTCCGTTATCCGTCATCAGCGGAAAATCGCCCATGAATATTGATTTTTCCGCCACCTCTCCGGTAGTGAAGTTTTTCAGTCTCACCGTTACACGCAGCGGAGCCGCATAGTTAACGTCCCTGTCCTTGCACTCCTCGACGGGATATTTCGGTGTCGGATCGATCGCAAAATCGACGAACTCAATGCACAGATTTTCAGAGTGATCGTATATCGGCGATACTTCATGCAGCACCTCTTTCAGTCCCTCTTCAATAAACCAGTTGTATGATTTTTTCTGCACATCGATAAGGTTCGGCATCCCGAGAGCTTCGTCAATTTTTGCAAAACTCCGGCGCACTATCTTGTTACTGAGCCTTTGTTCCTTTACCATACCTCGTTCCTCTCTGCTTGCGCCATTTCTCTGATTTCCGGCGCATTAAAATAAATAGCCCCCATACAGCAGCTACGCGTCATACCTTGACAGTTCAGTTTCCCCGAAATCTTACGTGCTACCCCTACGACAAGCTGGTTACCGTCGAATTATAAGCCGCACCCACGCTACCCCTACGACAGGCTGGTTACCGTCGAATTATAAGCTGCGCTGCTTTTTTGCTGATTTCAGCTGACAAAAACTGCCCATGTATTACGTTTCACTCCCTGACGGAGGTCTTCCTATGCGAGCGTTTCGCTCACTATATCAGTATAGATTTTACTACACTATTATTTAATTGTCAAGAGCTTTTTTTTGCACAAATATTTTTTTACATTTTGTTCACAAAAATATTTTTTCTGATTTTTTTACGAAATCTATTGATTTTAAAGGTCAAGTGTGATATAATGACAAAGTGAAGATATCTATTTTTCGTTAAGGAGGTAAGCTCGGATGCCCAACATTAAGTCGGCTAAAAAGCGCGTAAAGGTTATAGAGAAGAAAACCATGCGCAACAAAATTGAAAAGACGGGTCTTAAAACTGCAATCAAAAAGTATGAAGCGACTCTTTCTAACGGCGACGCCGCCGCGGCACAGGACGCTTTCAGAATGGTTTGCAAAAAACTCGATATGGCTGCCGCTCACGGTATTATTTCCAAGAATAAGGCTGCGAGAAAGAAGAGCCGTTTCCAGTTCAAGCTGAATAAGATCAGTGCCTGAACCGGGTTTTGAAACCGCATATCTTTCATAATATAAAATCCCACCGCAATGCGTTGGGATTTTTGTTTATCTGTTTTTTCCTTTAATGCAAACATGTCAATATAAATTTCTCCTTTTTGCGAACACGGCATAATGAAAAAGGCATATAATTACGGTTTTTCCCGCCGCCGGCAAATTATTCCGCAATTTTTCATCATATCAAAACTTCCCGCCGTCAAGTTTAACAAAAATCCCACCGCGAGCGGTGGGATTTTTGGTTTCACGTATTTCTTTCCGTTAAATATCAAGAACAGAATATTCCGCTGATCAGCCTTCAGTTTCATCTGAGCCGTCGTCTTTTACTTCTTCTTCAACAGGCTTTTTCTTTTTCTCGATAGCCGTGATCATTACGTTGACCAGTATGCCGAGAATAAGAGCACACGCAATGCTTGTCAGCGTCACCTTTCCGAAGCTTATGGTAAGTCCGCCGATACCTGCTATGAGTATTGTACTCACAACGAAAAGGTTTTTATTTTCGTTCAGGTCGACATCCTTTATCATTTTGAGTCCGGAGACCGCAATGAATCCGTAAAGTGCCATGCAGACTCCGCCGAGTACGCAGGAAGGAATGGAATCAACAAAAGCAACAAAAGGTGTTATGAAAGATATAAGCATCGCTCCGATCGCCGCATACAGTATCGTAACGACAGAAGCGTTACCTGAAATAGCCACGCATCCTACTGACTCACCGTAAGTGGTGTTCGGACAGCCTCCGAAAAATGCTCCGACCATTGAACCTACCCCGTCTCCGAGAAGAGTATTTTCAAGTCCGGGATCTTCGAGGAGGTCTTTTTCTATTATGTAGGAAATATTCTTGTGATCCGCTATATGCTCGGCAAACACCACAAACGCGACCGGAACATAGGACACAGCGAGTGTAAGAACATATGAAGTGTTGAGTTCACCAAAACCCTTGAACGCCGTAACAAAAGTGAATTCAGGCAGACTGACAAATGTGGCGAGCGTCACCTTGCCGTCGGTAAGCAGAGCTTTGAAAGGTTCAACCGACATTACTTTCAGAGCGTCAACCCCCGCCGCGTTTCCTATCAGCGTGAAGATAAGGGCGGTTACATAACCGGCAAGTATACCGATAATGAAAGGTATCAGTCTGAGAGTCTTCTTGCCGAAGCAGGAAACGATTATTGTCACCGCAAGAGTAACAAGTCCGCAGAGTATACATATCAGCGGAGAAGCCAGCTGCTGAGGTTCGTCTCCGACTATCTGAGTGACCTCACCCGAAACAAGATCAGCGACCGCATTTCCGGCAAGCGAAAGACCGATTATGGCAACGGTAGGACCGATGATCGCTGCCGGCATAAGCTTGGTTATCCATGCGGTGCCGACGAATCTCACGATAAAAGAAATGATCACATAGACAAGACCGGCAAACAGTGCGCCGATTATCAGCCCGAGGTAACCGAGAGCCATAGAAACGCCCCCGGCAAATGCCACGAACATCGAATCGATGAACGCAAACGACGAACCGAGGAACACCGGGCTTTTACGTTTGGTAAACAGAAGATATGTAAGCGTTCCGGCGCCGGCTCCGAAAAGTGCCGCGGCAGGACTCATTCCGTTTCCGACTATCACAGGAACAACAAGCGTCGCCGCCATTATCGCCAGAAGCTGCTGTATGGCGAAAACCACCGTTTTACCGAAAGAAGGCTTGTCGCTAACATTGTAAATCAGTTTCATTTTTACATCCTCCGATATATTTTAACAAGTATTGTACCATTTTTGTCATCATTTGTAAATCGGTATTTTACACAAATTTGTATACAATGTCAATAAAAACCACCGCACTTCGACTTACCTGAAAAATACAAGCGAATTTTTCCGTCTTCCCGGCCTGAGTCACGCGTTCAAATTAAATAAAAGTAAAAGAAGTGTTCACAGCTTGTTATCAATATTTTGATACAATCAACTCAGTAAACAATCCGGAGGATTTTATTATGGGATTTTTAGATATTTTCAAAAAAAGAACACTCGACGAAAAGATGGAATACTACGCCGAAAACGGCTACATAGGTAAGCTTGAAGCAGCTGCCGCAGAAGGCAAGCCGAAAGAAACAAGAATTGCCGCTCTCAGTGCCACAAGACTTATCAAGCAGCGCCCGGGCGTCGAGCTTCTTATGAACGCACTTCGCGACCCCGATGTCGATATAAGACGCGCCGCCACCAAAGCATTGCTTATGAACGCTACAAAGGACACAACCGATAAGCTTCTCAATTACAGCGAACAGGAAGAGGATGAGGAAGTGGCGAAGCTGATGAAGGAAGCTGCCATTTCTTCCAAAGACCGCACCCCCAGGATATAATACCGGAGTGACACCGGCAGAAAAACCGCAAAGGTTTTCCCGCCGGTTTTTCGGCTTTACAGACGGTTACATATTTTTTAATCAGCAGTTACAGACAGCTTACGTCATTCGGCAGACGGCTGTTCTGACCACTGTCAATACCCGAAAACGGCTTTAAAATAACGGGTTTCCGATATTAACGCCTGTTTTCTTATAAGTCGCAAGTCCGGGCAACCGGAGATCATAAAGAAAGAGGAAAAGAAATGAAGAAGATCTACGAAGGCAAAACCAAAGACGTGTACTCGCTTGACAACGGCAACGTAATGCTGAAATTCAAGGACGACTGCACCGGCAAAGACGGTGTTTTCGATCCGGGTGAAAACAGCGTCGGTCTTAAAATTGAAGGCATAGGAAGAGAAAATCTCAAAACTTCCGTCTATTACTTTGAGCTTTTGAAAAAAGCCGGAATAAAGACTCACTATGTTTCAGCCGACACCGCAAACGCAACCATGGAGGTCCTGCCGGCAAAGGTTTTCGGTCACGGACTTGAAGTAATCTGCCGCCTTGTAGCGACCGGCAGCTTCATACGCAGATACGGCGAATACATTGAAGACGGCACTCCGCTCGAAGGAGGATACGTCGAATGCACCTTCAAAAATGACGCCAAAGGCGATCCGCTCGTTACCTGCGAAGGTCTTGAAGCCCTCGGTATAATGAGCGCCGATATGTTCAGAAGTATGAAGGAACAGACGCTTAAAATCACAAAAATCGTTGCCGACGACCTTAAAAGCATCGGTCTCGATCTCTGGGATATCAAGTTCGAATTCGGTTTCAATAACGGTGAGGTAATTCTTATCGACGAAATAGCATCAGGCAATATGAGAGTCTACAAAGACGGTAAGATCGTTGATCCCGTTCGCCTTACCGGTTATATTCTGAACAGGTAATAATTTCACCCGCCGTTCCAGTCATTCACGGCGGGCGTCTTTTTTCCTTCTGCGACACGAATAGCACAGGAACATT
>CALWJW010000021.1 GCA_944381095.1 uncultured Clostridia bacterium
ACAAAGCCTCCGTAGCTGTGATTTCTTTTTGCAAATCCGTCGCAAATGCCCGCAATTATGGCGGCGGCGCTGTAATCTTCGTAGCTTTCGGGTGAAAGTTCGGAAATATTTATTTCGTCCTTGGGAAATCCTTTGCTTTTGACTGAAATTTTACCGTCGTCACAGGGCGAGGCTACCGCGATTATATCCAGGTCAAGCGCCGCGGCAAGCACGCAACCGCAGTTATGGTCGGTATGGTTTCCGGAAATTTCGGAACGACCCGGAACTGAGAAAAGCGTTATTTCCCTGTCGCCGTAAAGGTCTATAAATTCCCCGATCGCTTCGGCATATCTGACTTTCTGCGCATCCGCTCTTTCTCTTCCGTAGAGTGCTGTCAAACGGTCATTGAGAACCCCGTTTTCTATCTGACTTTTTGTCTGTGTAGCTTTCATAACGTTTCCACCTTTTCCGGTTTTATTTTCGGTAGATCACGGTGTTTCCGGATCCCGGTTTGAGTATTCCCCTATTCCTTTGAATTATATCATAATGTGTTGTTTTTGTCAATCATCCGGAAGTGATTTTTTGAGGTGCACTCTGCTTTTGCAGTGTTACAGTAAACCGGTACGGCGCGTTCCTTGACTTTGAAAAGGCAGCTGCAAATAACAAAAGAAGTCAAAGTTGCGGATACCGGCTGTGATGTCAGCAGCATTAAAATGATGTCGTTTTCTGAGTCGGTTATTTTAAGTCAGTTGAATTTTTGTTATACACATGACATGCGTGGCTTTCGGTTTGGGTTAAGGCAAGGATTTTCCGTTAAACCGGCAGCTTTTGGTTATTACTTTGTATTAAAATTTTATTAAGCATTTATTAAAACAATTAAAAACATATGTTAAAGCTATTGAAAAAGCGGGGGTGCTTTGGTATACTTATCGTTGAATAAAACCGAATAATAACGACAGTAAAATGTCAAAGGAGATAAAAACAATGGATGAAGTTAAAAACGAAAAAGGCGGGGTTTCCGTCAGCACCGAAAATATATTTCCGGTTATAAAACAGTGGTTGTATTCCGAAAAGGAGATCTTCCTGAGAGAACTCGTCTCAAACGCCTGCGATGCCGTTACAAAGCACAAGAGACTGGTATCTCTGTCGGAAGCGGCTGAAAGTACGGATCCGTACAGAATCACGGTAACTCTTGACAAGGAACTGAAAACCCTTACGGTATCCGATAACGGAATCGGCATGAGCGCCGATGAGATAAAGAAGTATATATGCCAGATCGCACTTTCGGGTGCGCTCGACTTTATTGAAAAATACGAGGGCAAAAGCGGAGGCGGCGGTATCATCGGTCACTTCGGACTGGGATTCTATTCGGCATTCATGGTTGCCGACACCGTCGAGGTGATAAGCAAGTCTTACAGAGACGAACCCGCTGTCAGGTGGATATGCCGTGAATCCGGGGATTTTGAGTTCATGCCCTGCGAAAAGGAAGGCAGGGGAACCGACGTCGTCCTTCACGTAAACGATGACAACAGTGAATATCTTGAAGAGTATAAGGTGCGCTCCGTGCTTGAAAAGTACTGTCGCTTTATGCCGGTTGAGATCTATTTTGAGGTTGCGGGTAAAGAGGAGCCAAAACAGGACGAAAACGGCAAAGACGCGGAAAAGCAGACAGAAAAACCTGCACCAAAGCCGATAAACGATACTCAGCCGCTTTGGCTGAAAAACCCGTCTGAGTGCACCGACGAAGAATATAAGGAGTTTTACAGGAAAGTATTTTCGGATTACCGCGATCCGCTGTTCCAGATACACATCAATGCGGATTATCCGCTCAATTTCAAAGGCATACTTTATTTTCCGAAGCTGAACTACGAGACCGACAGTCTTGAAGGTCAGGTCAAGCTTTATTACAACCAGGTATTCGTGGCGGACAACATAAAAGAAGTTATTCCGGACTATATGCTTATGCTGAAAGGCGTGCTTGACTGCCCTGACCTTCCGCTCAACGTGTCGAGAAGTTATTTGCAGAATAACGGATATGTCACAAGGCTTACGGCGCACATAGCAAAAAAAGTCGCCGACAAGATCACTTCAATGAAGAACAGCGACAGGGAGCAGTATGAAAAAATCTGGAAAGACATCAAGATTTTTGTGGAGTATGCCTGTCTGCGTGACGGAAAGTTTTACGACCGCGTAAAAGACGCATTGATGGTGGAAACTGCCTCCGGAGCAAAGCTTACCGTAGACGAATACCTTGAAAAATACTGTAAGTCAAAGGACACCGGGGATACGGATAAACCGGAGGAAGCGTCCGCGTACGAAGCAAAGGACGGCGACAGGGATACCGCAAAGAAGGAGCAGAAAACGGTTTATTATACTAACGATAAGGTCCTTCAGGCGCAGTATATTTCTATGTTCTCGGCGGAAGGAACAGACGTCATAGTCATAGACAAAATGATAGACAGTCAGTTTATCACCATGCTCGAACAAAAGATGGATATAAGGTTTGCCTGTGTTGATTCCGAGGTTGCGGGTGCGATCAGACATGACGGAGAAGAGAAAAAGAGCGAAGACCTCGTAGCGTTATTCCGCAAGGTGAGCGGAAAGGAAGAGCTGAAGGTCGAGTTTGCTTCGCTTAAAGACGAGAGCGTTGCCGCAATAATAACCGTTTCCGAGCAGAGTCGCAGATTCGGTGAGATGATGAAAATGTACGGCATGGATAAGGACGCCGGCATGCCCGGTCAGGATGAAACGCTTGTACTCAACACGAACAGCAAGCTGACAGCAGGTCTTGAAAAGAGCGGAAGCGAACGTATAGCGAAGCATATCTACCTGCTTGCTCAGATGAATAACAGACGCCTGAGCGGCGAGGAGATGAAGGAGTTTATGCAGTCGGAATCGGAAATGCTTTCCGAGCTTCTCTGAGTCCCACACGGTCGCACACAGTCGCAAACGGTCGCAAACGCGACAGGTCTGGCATAAAAGATTTCGGGTAGAGGGTTGTGCGGTGGTACACAGTCGCAAACGGTCGCACACGCGGCGGGTCTGGCATAAAAGATTTCGGGTAGAGGGTTGTGCGGTGGTACACAGTCGCACACGGTCGCAAACGCGACAGGTCTTGCATAAAAGATTTCGGGTAGAGGATTTTGCGGTGGTACACAGTCGCAAACAGTCGCACACGCGGCGGGTCTAGCGTAAAAGATAGCGGGTACACGCATTTTGCAAACAAGATCCGGATTATCATTTCGGAAATTACCGGGTATCGTAATGAATTATCCGGAGTACCCGGAAAAAACAGGTGTTTTATGGACAGTGAAAAACCATTTGATGTTATCGTAGGAAATATAGCAAATTCGTATCTGAGAATTTCCGACGAACTTGACATACAGCTTCTCAATATGAACGATGCTTGCAGGATTATCGGTTGCGGGTGCGATGAAACAGATTTATCCGGTATTTTTGATGAGTCTGAAAAATTGTTCGAGGTCAGTGACGAGCCGCTCTCTGTTACGACTGCGGCCGCTCTTAAAAATCAGGTGCACCTTGCAGAAAGATCGGCTGTGAAAGCATACCTTGCGATGTTGACCGCCGCACGCAACGGCGGAAAAGACGACGCAAGTAAGTCGCCGGAACATCGGGATAAGCTCTGCAATATTTCTTACATGAAAAATATCTACGCCGATGAGGCGTTTGAAATGTTCTGCCGCCTTATCGGAAATCCTGCCGCATTGTTTGCTTCCGATTTCCAGACGGTCTGTGAGGATGTCTATAACGGAAGGGCGGAATTCTGTATACTTCCGGTAGAAACTTCGGAGGAGGGAACCCTGACCGCTTTCAGAAAGCTGATCGATAAATACGAGCTTGTAGTCTGCTGCGTATGCTCGGTGCAGGGTGACGGGCAGATCACAAAATACGCTCTCCTCGGACGCTCCGGAGACTCGCGTCAAATGCCGGAACCGACATTTGATGAAAGGTATATCAGACTAACTTTTGACAGTCCGGGGACCGGGAACCTTTCGGCTTTGTTCTCCGCAGCCAATGTTCTCGGACTTGAATACGTAAAGTCGGACAGTATGCCCCTGACATGGGATGACAGACGGTACAATTTCTGCGTAACCTTTCGGGCAGAACGTCGGAAAATCGAAGCTTTTCTTACATATCTCGGACTTGATTTTCCGGATTGCGCGGAAAAAACAGTTTATTTCCGCATTTAAAGCAATCGCTTACGCATGACCCGTAAACGCTGAAAGAACCCGGATAGAAGCACGTGATCCCGATTACACCGTAAAACGGCGGACAATTTTACAAAAACCGCACGGAAACGGCGGTAAAAATATCAATCCGTAAAAGGAGGAAAGTCACATGGCAGAGATCAAAGAAGGACCCAGAACCAGTCACAGAGAGTTTTTTGAAGAACACGTCAACCTTGAAATTCCGGAGCTTTCGGGTATAAAGGAGGCTCTCGGAAAAGACGACATCCCGGCAGCAGACAAAATATTTGCCGACTATATGAGAAAAAGTCCGGATATCGGAAAGCTGACTGCCGCATGGAAACGGGAAGTTCAGTCGCTTTCGGGAGACCGGAAAGAGAGCTTTATAAAAAAAGCCCGTGACATCATGGACTATCATTTTGTCAGCTGCGGTATACCGTATCATTTTGCCGACCATAAGGTGGACTGGGAATTCAACCCTACATACAACGGCTACAAAGAGTGGCCGTGGCAGCTTTCACGGCACCCGGAATTTTCGCATCTTGCAAAATATTATCTGCTGACCGGCGATGAAAATGCCGCGAAAACCTATTCGGATATGCTGACCAGCTGGATAAGGCAGGCGGTAGTTCCCGAAAACGTCGGGGGCGGCGCCACTGTCTGTTGGAGAACGATTGAAGCCGGAATACGTCTTATGACCTGGCACAACCAGATGTACTCGATGATAAATTCTCCGATGCTGAGCGACAGCGTAATAACTGAGTTTTTCATTTCGGTTTACGAACACGGCTGGAGACTCCGTAACTTCTGTATGCACGGAAACTGGCTTATTATGGAAATGCACGGTCTTATCCGCGTGGCAATGCTCGATCCCTTCCTGAAAGACTCGAAGGAGTGGTATGACTTTGCGCTTGACAGACTTTGCAAAGAGCTTGACATCCAGGTTTATCCGGACGGATTCCAGTATGAGCTTTCGACAAATTATCACAGCGTAGTTGACGGAAACTATCTCGGCGTGCTATCCATTTTCGGAATTCTCGGAGTTAAACCTCCGGTAGAGATAACCCGGCGCCTTGAAAAAGCGTTTGAAGTTTATCCGCATCTTACAAGACCTGACAGAAGACTCCCCGACCTTAACGACGGCAACGAAATGACGATCAGAGGTAAAATGCAGGCGGCGATCGGACTTTATCCGGACAGGGAAGACTTCCGCTGGTTTGCCACTGACGGAGCCGAGGGCAAGGAACCGGATTACCTGTCGTACGCTTTTCCGTATGCCGGAAGCGTCGTAATGCGCAGCGACTGGTCAAGGAATGCTATCTGGGCATATATGGACGCCTCGCCTTTCGGAAGAGGTCATCAGCATGAGGACAAACTGAATGTGCTTCTCTACGCTTACGGTAAAAAACTTTTGACTGAGGGCGGTTGCTATGATTACGACAGCTCTGAAATGAGAAAATACGTGCTTTCGACGAGAGCGCATAACACCGTAATGATCGACGGCAAAGAACAGAACTGCCGGGCAAGGTACAAATGGGCAGATGAGGAAATAAACAAAAAAGCCGATCTTACCTTTGAAATAACCCCGGAAAGGGAAACAGCCGAAGCTTCATATACCGACGGATAC
The DNA here is from genome assembly GCA_944381095.1 of uncultured Clostridia bacterium. Lineage (GTDB taxonomy): Bacteria > Bacillota > Clostridia > Oscillospirales > CAG-272 > SIG673. The sequence goes on from CALWJW010000021.1 coordinate 5,815, forward strand.
GGTGCGGACTTCGACTCAACAGTTCATACAAGAAAGCTGATCTTCATAAAGGACGCGGAAAAGTACGGACTTCTGCCTTTCTTTGTAGTGGTTGACAGATTCAGCGCACCGGATGACAGGGAACGCAAGTACGAGTCAATGTGGCACTTCGAGAACTGCGAGTTTGAATACAAAAAGGGATACGCCTGCGGCGATTACGGCGACGGAGTGGGACTTATTATGGCTTTTTCCGACGAACAGGCAGAAACAGTGAATATGCAGGGACAGCACGAACCCTACTATCAGGGATTTATGCCCATACGTCCTTCCGGACCTCATGAGCACAGACCGATACCGACTCCGGTAAACGTCGGAAAATTCAGCGGAGCTTACCGCACTGTCACTGTGCTTTATCCTTACAAAGACGGCAGAAAAGACATTGTCGCTGTCAAAGCTTCAACCGATGTTTCCGATAAATCCTTGACTTTGGTTACATCTGACGGTAAAGAATTTACTGTCTCTGAACTTTGATCTGAACCTTAAATTACAAAAATAATTCCGACCGATCAGTCGGAATTATTTTTTTCCCCCGCTTTTTGAAAAAAGCTTGGCAAAAACTTTTCCGGAGGTCAGGTGCTGTGCAAATTTATTTGTTCCGGGAAGAGAATGAACAAGAGAATTTGATGAAACAGTAAATATTCCAACAAACCCAATGTAGAGAAGTTTTTTTGCCTACTTTTTTTTCAAAAAAAGTATGGAAAAACTTTTCCGGCAGTCAGGTTTAACGTGAATTTATTTGCTTTGGGGAGAAAATGAACAATAAAATCTGATGTAATGATGAATACTTCAACAAATCCAATGTAGAGAAGTTTTTGCCAAGCTTTTTTCAAAAAGCGTGGGGAGAGAAGTTTTTGCCAAGCTTTTTTCAAAAAGCGGGTAGAGAAGTTTTTGACCCACTTTTTTCAAAAAGCGGGGGAAAAAATAACTCCGACTATTGCCGGAGTTATTTTTATCTCACTTATTCTTGCTTATTCAGGTTTGCGGAGCGGGCGGCTGTAATGTTTATCTTCTGACACGGCACTTTCAGCATTCTGGGGCTGGGGAGCGTCTTTCTTAGAAAGATTCATTCTGCCTTTTTCGTCGATTCCCAGGAATTTGACGTTGATTACGTCGCCTTCTTTAACGACATCTTCAACTTTTTCAACTCTGAAATTTTCCAGCTTTGAGATATGAACCATACCCTCTTTTCCGGGCGCAAACTCAACAAATGCGCCTATCGGGATTATTCTTGTAACCTTACCGGTGTAAATTTCTCCGACTTCCGGCTCGAAAACTATTCCTTCAATAATTTTCTGAGCTGCAAGCGCACTGTCTCTGTTAACAGCAGAAATAAACACGCTTCCGTCGTCCTCAATATCGATTTTTGCGCCTGTATCTGCAACGATCTTCTGGATAACTTTTCCGCCGGTGCCGATAACCTCACGTATCTTATCGGGGTTTATCTTCATGGAGATCATCTTGGGAGCAAACTCCGAGACTTCGTCTCTCGGTCCCGGGATAGCTTTGAGGATGTACTCGTCGATGATATAATCTCTTCCCTTGTGGGTTACGGCGAAAGCCTCTTTGATGATTTCGGGCGTAAGTCCGTCTATTTTGAGGTCCATCTGTATCGATGTAATACCCTTGTGAGTACCGGCGACCTTGAAGTCCATGTCTCCGTAGAAGTCTTCAAGACCCTGAATATCGATCATTGTCGACCAGCTGCCGTCCTCTTCTGTAATAAGACCGCATGAAATACCGGCTACGGGTGCGGTGATCGGCACTCCGGCGTCCATAAGCGCCAGCGTGGAGCCGCAAACGGAGGCCTGGGAAGTTGAACCGTTGGAGGAAATGACCTCGGAGACGCAACGGATGGTATACGGAAACTCTTCCTTTGAGGGAAGGACCGGAACGAGTGAACGTTCGGCAAGTGCGCCGTGTCCTATTTCACGTCTGCCCGGGGTACGCGAGGGCTTTGCTTCCCCGGTGGAAAATCCGGGCATATTGTAGTGATGAATGTAACGTTTTTCAGTTTCGGAGTCGATGTCGTCAAGCAGCTGCGCTTCGCTGAGTGAACCGAGGGTGCAGACAGTAAGGACCTGTGTCTGACCTCTTGTGAACATACCGCTTCCGTGAACTCTCGGTATCACCTGAACCTGAGCGTCAAGCGGACGTATCTGATCCATTCTTCTGCCGTCAACACGCTTTTTGTCAACGAGCAGCCAGCGGCGGACGATTTTTTTCTGGAGCTTGTACATAAGCTCTTCCATGATGTCGCTGATTTCCGGATACTCTTCCGAAAACTTTTCGATTATGGCATCTTTGATCGGTTCGACACGTTCGTCACGGACATTTTTGTCGTCGGTGTCGAGAGCGAACATAAGATCTTTTTCGCAGAAGTCGAAAACCTTGTCGAACATATCGTGGTCAAGCTCGCAGGAGGGATATTCAAACTTCGGCTTGCCGACCTCTTTTACTATTCCGTCGATAAACGAACAGAGCTTTTTGATCTCTTCGTGAGCGGTCATGATCGCTTCGAACATTGTATCATCCGGGACTTCTTTTGCTCCGGCTTCGATCATCACGACTTTTTTCTGCGATCCGGCGACAGTAAGTTCAAGGGTGCTTTCCTGGCGCTGTTTGAAGTCGGGGTTGATGATGATCTTACCGTCGACAAGTCCGACATGGACGCCGGCGATAGGTCCGTTCCACGGAATATCGGAAATAGAAAGCGCGATCGAAGCGCCGAGCATTGCGGCGACTTCCGGCTCGCAGTCAGGGTCTACCGAAAGGATGAGCAGATTGATAGCGACGTCGTTGCGGAGATCTTTCGGGAAGAGCGGGCGTATCGGTCTGTCGATGACTCTTGAAGCGAGGATCGACTTGTCGGTCGGTCTGCCTTCTCTTTTGTTGTAGCTTCCCGGTATCTTTCCTGCGGCATAAAGACGGGCTTCAAAGTCTACCGAGAGCGGAAGGAAATCAATGCCTTCACGTGGTTTTGCGCTGGCGGTCGCGGTAGCGAGTACCGTTGTATCGCCGAGTTTTACGAGACAGGAGCCGTTGGCAAGACCTGCCATTTTTCCTGTTTCGATTACGAGTGGTTTGCCTGCGAGCTGATACTCGAAGCTTCTGAATTTTTCGAACATAACAGTCCTCCGTTAATATTATTTCCGGACAGCGTCAAACAAGAAACGGTCTTTCGGGTTTTGCTCAGTGAATGATATTCGAGTCGGAAGCCTGTCCGTTGCCTGCTGACGGACTTGTTTTACGGCTTACGGGTGATCTGCGTACATCGACCGGCATAAGTTTTCTCTGAATTGGTAATGAAGCTCTTTGCTCCGGTTTGCATGGCACACATCGTTTCACCTCGCTTCGGTTTGCCGTGGCACACATCGTTACACCTCGCTCCGGCTTGCGTGGCACGTATAGTTACACCTCGCTTCGGTTTGCGTGGCACACATCGTTGCACCTCGCTCCGGCTTGCGTGGCACGTATAGTTACACCTCGCTTCGGTTTGCCGTGGCACACATCGTTGCACCGTGCCCCGGCTTGCGTGGCACACATCGTTACACCTCGCTCCGGTTTGCCGTGGAACGCATAGTTACACCTCGCTCCGGCTTGCCGTGGCACGCATAGTTACACCTCGCTCCGGTTTGCCGTGGCACGCATCGGTCATATCCGGCACAGAAATTACCGGGGTACTCCGGATAACTGCTTGCCGCATTACATCCGGTTTCCCCTGCGCAATACCTTGTACCGGGATCTTCGGTCAGGTTTCGATCTGTCAGACTTCCTAAAACCGGGAGCGTCCGACAACTGACGTCAACGCCGCGCGCTTTGAGATCTGCGCGTATGCAAAACACAAAAGACCGCTTCCTGCCGCACGGGCGGTAGATTTCCATTTGAGCTGTTCGGTTGTTTCTGAAAAAAAGGCTGCCCCCGTTCTGACGGAAGCAGCCCGTATGAGGGGTTACCCTCCGCAACCTGACCCGGCTGAAATTATTTTCTCAGACCGAGTTTTTCGACGATTGCACGGTAACGCTCAATATCTTTCTTTTGAAGATACGCAAGAAGCTTACGGCGGTGACCTACCATTTTAAGCAGGCCGCGACGGCTGTGGTGGTCCTTGTCGTTTTTCTTCAGATGTTCGGTAAGGTTCTGTATTCTCGAAGTAAGCAGAGCTATCTGTACTTCGGGAGAACCTGTATCGGTTTCGTGAACCCTGTTGGATTCGATTATCGCAAGTTTTTCTTCTTTCAGCATTTTCTTTTCACCTTTCTTTGTTTCTTCCCGAAACCAAGCCGGCGGTCGGTGAGATCCGCGAGCGGGGCAACGGGTATAGCGCAACTTTCGACGCTTACAGTTGAGTATATCATATAACAACGGAAAAAACAAGAGGATTTTCCGGTATTCACATTTATTTTACATTTTCGGGAGCGATAAAAAACAAACCGGGAAAAAGGTACTTACCGACTGTTATACTTGTTTTGTGTTTTCCGCGGGCGTAAAGAAGAGATAAGACACAAGAATGGACTTCCGGATAATGCGTTCGTTTTGCATTTTCCGCAAGCGGAAAGAAAAGATAAATCAACGGAAAACAAGAGGATTTTCCGGTATTTACATTTATCTTTACGCTTTCCGGAAGCGGAAAAAAGATAAACCGCCCGGTAGCAGAAAAAATAATCCTGAACTTCGGCAGAATAAACTGTAACGACCCTGACCGATAGCTTTCAAAATACGTAAAGCCTGCCTGTATGCCGGTGTCTTACATGCAAGGTCGCATTTTGCCGAAACGGTAAATTTTTTTTGAATTGTGAGCGTGCGTTATTGAAAAGCCGGGCGTGTAAAGTTATAATGGGTGTGTCATGAATATGAGATTTCCGCGGTTGTGACATTGACCGCAGCCGCTACCGGTTTGTGAAAGGAGGCGTTAAAAACGGAACTCAGGGAAATATTTGCCAAAAATCTGACGGCACTGCGCCTTCGGAGCAAAATGACTCAGCTTGAACTCGGAACCGTGCTGAATTATTCGGACAAAGCGGTTTCAAAGTGGGAGCGAGGAGAAGCGATCCCCGATGCTTATGTTCTGCTTCAACTGAGTGAGATTTTCGGCGTCAGCGTTGACTATCTTCTGAAAGAACATGTCAAACCGCCTCCGGCAGTGACAAAAATAAATCACACTTCGGTGGTTTTGCTTACGGTGATAGCCGTCTTTACGCTTTTTTCGGTAGCGTTTCTGATAATGCATCTCGCGGGATTTACATATCCTCTGATATACTGCTATGCGGTTATAGTCACCTTTATCATTCTGACTGTGTTCAGCTCTGTCTGGGCAAAACGGAAATATAACTTCCCGGCTATTTCGGCGCTTGTGATAAGTATAATAGTTACTCTTTACCTGATTTTCCTTTCGGCGGGTTACAACTTCTGGCAGCTGCTTCTGCTGATTATCCCGGCGGAGGCAATAGTAGCGCTTTGCTTCAAGGTCAAGGTTTCATACTTTTTCACCGGTGAACGTAAAAGAAAGAAAAGTGACCAACAATAAGAGCGAAAAAAGAAACCGGAAACTGACGCTCCGGTGAAAAACCGTCAGCTGTGAAAAAATATATAAAAGAAAAAAGTACAGACGCGGCAAATGAAAACATAACAGTTTAGTCGCGGCGAATGTAAAACAAAAAAGAATAGCTTTGTCCTGACGCTTTCACAAAATGCGTCAGACGCAACCCGCAAACACGACTCTACTTTGAGTAGAGTCGTGTTTTTTGTTCGGTAGAGAACGGTTTCAGGTTTTCTACTTTCCGGTCCCGAGTGTGTAGAGAAAAGAAAGCAGTCGGTAGGTTGATAAATCATGTGTGGAAGGGTATAATCATATCACAGGGCATCGGAGTCTTGACGGTGCCGGACTATTCAAAGAGAAAGGCGGAAAAATAAGTATGTCAAACTATATCATAAGCTGTTGTTCAACCTGCGATCTTACCAAAGAACATCTCGACGAACGCGATATAAAGTACGCGTATTTTCATTATTATCTCAACGGAAAGGAATATCCGGACGATCTCGGTCAGACAATGCCTTTCGATAAATTCTACGAAGAGCTGAAAAACGGCGCGGATACAAGAACTTCACAGATCAATGCGGACGAATTCGTGAAATTCTGGACGCCGTTTCTCGAAGAAGGAAAAGATATACTGCACGTAAGCCTGTCATCCGGCATATCCGGAGTTTATAACTCGGCATGTGCGGCGGCGGAAATAGTGAGGGAAAGCTATCCGGAAAGAAAGATAACTGTCGTCGATTCGCTTTCGGCGTCTTCGGGCTACGGTCTGATGCTTGATATGCTCGCGGATCTGAGGGACGAAGGCAAGACGATCGATGAACTTGAAGGCTGGATACTTGAAAACAGGCAGCGATTCCAGCACTGGTTCTTCTCCACAGACCTTACCTTTTTCGTCAAGGGAGGAAGGATATCAAAAACTGCCGGATTCATCGGGGGACTGCTTAAAATTTGTCCTCTTATGAACGTGGACAGGGCAGGAAAGCTTATCCCAAGGGAAAAACACCGCACCAAGAAGAACGCCATAAAAGCGGCGTTCGGAAAGATGGTGGAAAACGCCAAGGACGGTAAGGATTACAGTGGAAAATGCTTTATTTCCAACTCCGCCTGCGAGGAGGACGCAAAGGAGCTTGCCGCACTGATAGAAGGTTATTTTGAAAAGCTTGACGGAAAAGTCAGGATAATGAGCATAGGAACTACGATAGGAAGTCACACAGGACCCGGTACAGTGGCGCTGTTTTTCTTCGGAAAGGAGAGAGCATGAGTACAAAAAACAAAAAGCATCTGGCAAAAACCATCAGAGTGATAACAATACCTCCGGTGCTTGTCAGTCTGCTTCTGGTCATACTTTACTTTTTCCGCAACGAAATGTTCAGACCGGCTGATCTTTTCATGTCGATACTTTTCCTTGCGATCATACCGACTCTGGCTTACCCGCTTCAACCCATTATTCCGGGTTTCAAAGGAAAGGGCAGAGACGGACAGAGAAAGCTCGCTTTTGTTACCAGCGCTCTCGGTTATATCGGAGGATATGTCTGCTCTGCGGTTACGGGTGCGTCGGAGGGTTTGAAATTCATTTACGCATCATATCTGCTTTCTGTATTTCTGCTTCTGATATTCAATCAGGTCTTCAAGCTTAAAGCGAGCGGGCACGCCTGCGGAGTTCTGGGACCGCTGCTTTTCGCGGTTTACTTTATGGGACCGGTCTGGCTTATACCCTGTATGCTCGCCGGAGCCGCAGTAGTCTGGTCTTCGCTTCAACTTACGCGACATACTCCGAAGGAGCTTGTTCTCGGAGGACTCTGCGCTCTGTGTGCTTTCTTTGTGTGTATGCTGTGAGCGCCCGGAGACATATTTTGCACTGCTACTGAAAATTTTCCCGGGTATTTCTCAGATTGTGGGATTCATGAAACGTAAAAACGGTTTCACATTTTCCGGATACTGCTCTTTTCTGTGATTTGCTTTCTTATTTTCCGGAATGTCCTTTAAAATACCGGTAATAAAAATGTCACCTGTTTGGCAGGTGACATTTTTGATTTTCAAGGCATTTATTCACACCTTGCTTTAACGCAAGGAAGTTTGACTTGATATTCTTTGTTATTTGCAGTTCTTTGAGGAGGCTCTGCTTGACGAAGAACGACTCTCCGAATCGGAATTCACCACACGGGTATTTTGTGCTCTGCTCTCATTGCCCGCATTTTTTGCATTTTTTGCGTTTTCGGCATTCTTTGCGCTTTTGGCGCTTTTTGCATTTCTTGCGGACGATTCAGACTTTGAACTTCCGCTCTGATTTGAGCTGCGATTCTGCGAGTTGCATGCTTTTGTGTTTTTCGCTTCGTTGGAACTTGTGTTTCTCATTTGTCTTGAAGAAGTTGTTTTCATTTCTTTTGTACTTGCATTATTCATTTCTTTATTATTTTCGCTTTGGTTGTTTTTTGTGTTCATTTGAGTAACTCCTTTCCTCGCTCATAGTATGTCACCGGTTTTGCGCGTTATTCATGTCAGCTTCTTTATGACGTTATTTTTTTAAGGAAAAATTTTCAAAATGCCCTTGTAATTATTATAATTCAGTGGTATATTATATATATATGTGCCCTGCGGTTACCGACCGCGTCACAAACGCCGACATGTATTTAAGAACGGAGCTTGTGATCCTGTCTTTCAAAGACAAAAATTGCTGTGGCAGCAATCTTGCACCGGCAATTTGCCGGGCTTTCAGGAACATCGGAGACGCAGACCGCGTCCGGTTCGTCGTAAGAACGGCGCTGTTAACGGACCGGATCTGTGTTTTACCTTCCCCCGGTAGTCCGGCGTAATATCCGGTAAATTCCGACCGCGTCCGTTCAGTCGGTCGGCTTTGCCGGAGTCTGCAAACATACTGCACGGACGGATAGATTAAGATGACAGTTCGGATGCGTGCGGTTTTTGCGTGTCGGAATTCCGCATATAACTTTTTGATTGCGGAAAATTTTTTCGTCTGACCTGAAATTTTTCAGACAGATGCGAAAGCTGATTACTCGGTTCATTTACTGAAAGTAAAGGTTTCAGCCGGAGCACGGTTTTCATCTTGCACGGTCAGTGACGACAGGCTTTGAACGACTTGATTTCAATCTGAACGACTCGGAGATCTGAGCTCCGAGACAGCAGTTTTGCCCGGTTGACAGTACCGGTAACTTTCTTCTTTTGATTACGCGGAAAGGATGTCTGAGGATGAATAAAAAGAAAACGACAAAGAAAAGGAACACTTCTTCTCAACCGGTCGGAACCGCGATGAGGAAAAACGGAAAAACCGACAACACTGCTGTTCATATTATCATAGCCATAGTTTTGTTTGCAATTTCCTTGCTGCTTCTGACCTGCTTTGTGCTGGGTGAAAAAACCGGCACCTTCGGCACCCTCCTTTGCGGTTTTTTCCGCGGACTTTTCGGACCGCTGTGTTTTCTGTTGCCGCTGGGAACGCTTGCCGTGTCATTTTTTTACCGGGAGCTTTCCGTAAGAAAAACTCTTGTGTTCAAGGTCATTATGTTGCTGGTTTTCTGCATTCTTTCTTCAAGTCTTTATTCGCTTGTTTCCTACGGTGGTATGGCGGAAACTCCTTTTTCTGTCAAAAATTTCTACTCCGACGGCGTGGCAGGAGATGGCGGCGGTGTCATAGGCAGTGCTTTTGCAAAGCTTTTTGATCTTCTCTTCGGTAAAATAATGGCGATTATCCTTACTGTTCTCGCGGTACCGGCAGTATTTTGCTTCCTGCCGGGAGAAAGAAAAACCGGTATTTACCGTATGATTTATCTCAGAGTTACCGGAAAATGTGAGCAAAAGGACACCCGTCCGGTGTCTGTTAAGCCGGCTCCCAAAGAAAACGGCAGATCTTTGGTTCGCCTCAGCGGTAATATCGGAGATGCCGGACACAACAGCTCCGACCGTCAGTCAGAGTTGCGGTATCGTCCTATGCGTGTAGATACAACTTTGACTCGTAGGTCAGAAAGTGACCCGGCGGATTTTCCGGAAGTCATATCGGAACAGCCCAAAAAAGAATTGAAACCGAGCGATGTCGGTTTTTACGATTTCGGCCCGTCAGGGGTTTTTGTAACTAAGGATTTCGACAGCGAGGAAGATAACGGCGTTACCCCTGACGAGGATATCCCTGATATTTTCGGTGCAGAGATCGCTCCGTCAAAACCTCCGAAAGCCGATATTTACAGTGAGCAGTCACCGGAGACGGGAAATTCCGGTTACCGTGTGAATGTTCAGAAGCCGAAGCAGTCAACAGCATACGGAAAAAATAAAAATGAAGACAGCGAAATGCCGAGAGCATATTCGCCGTTTGCCAACCCGTTTATTTCACTTGAAGATTTCAAAAAAGGAGCTGTTGGGAAAAAAACCGAAAAGAGCATCCCCAAGAGCACTGAGCCGCCGAGAGCCTACTCACCGTTTGCCGACCCGTTCGCAAGTATGAACGCTATCCGTCCGGAGCACAAAGAGGTTAGTGAGTTGCCGCAAAGTTATATTGCCTGCGATGTGGCAAAAAGGGAGCCCGTGAAGAAGTCGTCATCCGAAAAAAACGACGCTGATGACGACGAGGACGGTGTCTTTATAAGGCAGCTGTCCGGAACGCCGTCTGCCTCACAGTCACTGTCGGAGGAAAATAAGTTAAAACAGATCAAAGAATCGTACGCCGTACCGGATAAACCGCCGGCACAAGGTGAAAACGGTATCTATCCCGAAAGTAGAAATAACGCAACTCAGCCTCAGCTCCCGGTCGACAATGACAGCAGTTTTTTGAATGACGTAGCACCGTCCGTGGATTACGGCGGCTCCGCTGAGAGACATCAGACGGAAAATAACAATTACCGGGCTGTACCCGAATCAACGGTATATGAAGCTCCAAAGATGTCAGTTTCCGAAAATCCGGTAAAACCGGGAGCCGGGCGTATATCTGCCGGAAACAGGGTAACTTTGCAAAGCGCTTCAAACGTCAGCTCAGTGCAGACCGGTTTGTCTGAGGAGCAGACAGATGATGACGAAGAAGAAGCTGACGACGATTACGACGAGTCCGGAACTGTGTATTACGGTCACCGCCGTCTGAGATACCCGGATTACGTCTTCCCGAGAAGCGACCTCCTGGAAAGACAGCCGATGGCTAACATAACAACGGAGGAAGAGATCGCAGAAGTGCAAAGAAAGCTAATGGAGAAAATATCCAGCTTCCACGTCGATGCGACTCTCGCCGGTTACAGCATAGGTCCGACTATAACCCGGCACGATATCGTGCCCGGACCGGGAGTTAAAATAAAGGCGCTTACCGCTCTGACTGATGATATTTCGCTTGCGATGCAGTCGGAGGGAGTAAGAATTTCACCGGTGCCCGGCAAGGCGGTCGTCGGAGTTGAGGTTCCGAATAAAAAAGTGACTACTGTCTCGCTCCGTTCTCTTATTGAAAACCGTGATTTTGTGGAGGCGAAAAACAAAACCACCGTGTGCGTCGGTCTGACCGTTACCGGAAAGCCGGTATTTATGGATATCGACGAAATGCCTCACGTGCTTATTGCCGGTCAGACCAAATCCGGAAAATCTGTCGCTATCAACTGCATGTTGCTGAGCTTGCTGTTCCGCGCAACTCCGGACGAGGTTCAGCTGATACTGATAGACCCTAAACGAGTTGAGCTCAATATTTATTCAAATCTGCCGCACCTTATTATGCCGGTCATTGATGATCCCCAGAGAGCTGCCGCGGCGCTTAACTGGGCAGTCGCCGAAATGGAACGCAGATATGAGCTCTTTGACAAGGTAATGGCGAGAAATACCGATGAGTATTACGCAATGAAGGATGAAAATCCGGATTTTGAGTATATGCCGAGGATCATCATTGTTATTGATGAGCTCGCCGACCTTATGTTGCAGGTAAGAGAGCATGTCGAAGAAAAAATAAACAGACTCGCGGCAAAAGCCAGAGCCTGCGGAATGTACCTGCTCATCGGTACGCAGAGACCGTCAGTCGACATCATTACCGGACTCATAAAAGCGAATATTCCGGCAAGAATATCATTTAAGGTTTCATCACCTCAGGATTCAAGAATAATTCTGGGTAATACCGGCGCGGAAAAACTGCTCGGAAAAGGCGATATGCTCTATCACCCGACCGGCGGAACACAGCAGAGGTTGCAGGGTGCGTTCGTGAGCGGCGCTGAAATCAAACGCGTTACGAAGTTCATTATCGACCATAACGGTAACGCTCAGTTCGATCCGGAAGTAATGTACAGCCTCGAAAGCGAAGTGGACAAGATGAACAAGGCAGGTAAAAAGGCATCCGGCGACGATGAAGTTGCTATTGACTGCGCCGACGTCGATTTCGAATACCTGTGTAAAGCGGCAGAGCTGGTTATCAATATGGGCAAAGCTACAACCAATATCATTCAGAGACATCTGAAAATAGGCTTCAACCGTGCTTCCAATATTACAGAAAAGCTTGAAGAACTCGGCTTCATTTCCAAAAGCAACGGAAGTAAACCCCGTGACGTCCTTATCGATATGCAGGGTTACCTCGAATGGAAAAATAACCAGTCAAAATAATCCCGCTTTTTTCCGCTTTTTCCCGCTTTTTGAAAAAAGCTTGGCAAAAACTTTTCTGGCGATCATGTGTAGCGTAAATTTAAATGTTCTGGGAAGAGATTGAACAATAAAATCAGATGAAGCAGTAAAGACTGCTCCAAACCCAAATGTAGAGAAGTTTTTGACCCACTTTTTTCAAAAAGTGGGTAGAGAAGTTTTCCGCTTTTTTTCAAAAAGCTCGTACTTTTTTGAAAAAAAGTACGCAAAAAACTTTTCTGGCAGTCAGGTCTTGCTTAAATATATATGTTTCGGGGAGAGATTGAACAACAAAATCTGATAAGACGGTGAAGATTCCAACAAACTCAATGTAGAGAAGTTTTTGCCAAGCTTTTTTCAAAAAGCGGGGAGAGAAGTAAGAGAGAGGAAGACAGGGCAATGATTTACATTTATTTAGCACAAGGTTTTGAAGAGACGGAGATGACGGTGCCGCTTGACATGTGCCGAAGGGCGGGACTTGAAGTAAAAACGGTATCTGTTGCAGGAGATGAGTATGTCACGGGTTCACACGGGATAACTATCAAAGCAGACATGAAGGCTTCGGACTCAGAGTACAGTCCGGAAAATGCGGAAATGGTAATACTTCCGGGAGGAATGCCGGGGACAAAGAACCTCGAAAAGAGCGAAGCGGTAAAGTCGGCACTTGATACAGTAAGTCGTCGCGGAAAATACATTGCGGCGATATGTGCGGCTCCGTCCGTACTTGGAAAGCTCGGATATCTGAAAGGCAAAAGAGCAACCTGTTATCCGGGATTTGAGGAATACCTTTACGGAGCCGAAGCGACCGGCGAACAAAGCACTGTTGACGGGAAAATAATAACCGGCAGAGGAGCGGGGGCGGCGCTTGATTTCGCTTACGCCATAATAGGAGAGTTATGCGGAAAAGAAAGGGCAGAAAAAATAAAAAATGAAATCATGGCAAAATAACAGCGGATACGGTTATGGCAGGAATATCCGACAGGAAAAGAATTTGATCAGGGAGGAACTCTTGGCAAAAAGGAAAAGTTTTCCTGAGGAGCAAAGGGCTGAGATGGACAGCGCGATTTGCAGGAGGCTTCTGTCGCTTATGTGCGTAAGGTATGCGGAGGATATTCTGAGTTTTTCTCCGCTGAAATATGAAGTCGGTGTTACGGGATTCAACAGCGCTGTAATCCAGCAGGGAAAAAATCTTTATTTGCCGGCATGTCTACCGGAAAGCGGACTTATGGAGTTCAGGCTTGTCGGCAAGGATCAAAAGCTGGAAAAAGGTAAATTTTCCATAATGGAGCCCCCGAAGGAGTCGGAGATCTGGGAAGAAAAGGGGCAGTCGGTATGTATAATTCCGGCGGTATCTTTTGATTCCGAGGGGTACAGACTCGGATACGGCAAGGGTTATTACGATCGGTTTCTGGCGGGCAAAAACACTGTACGCGTCGGGGTAGTATATACTGAGATGATGCGGGATAATCTCCCGCGCGGCAGATACGATCTTGCGGTGGATATTATTGTCACGGAAAAATCGGTATTAACTGTTAATAATGTGAAAAAATAATAGTAATCAAACCACTCATAGTTTTAATTTCAGTGCAGTAAGGAATTCCTGAAAAATATCAGAGCTTCCGGTTTATAAATATTGAAAGAACCGTCGGGTATAGCTGAATGATCACGGGATTTCGACGTTGCAGATATTATTTTTTGTGTTCATAATATTGAGTTGCAGAAAAAAATGAAGAAATTTTTCACACTCAGATATTTTTTAATATGCGCCTTTGCGGGATTACTCATAGCAATCGGCGTAATGTTTCTGGCGTGCGATGCCTTTGCGCTCCGAAGGCCTGAGGGTACGGTGACGCTTGAACTGACGGAAAAACCGGACAGCGATGTTATTGCCGAAAAGTTGAAGGAGAACGGGCTTATAACAAGCAAGCTGTGGTTCAAGACCTATCTGAAACTCAGGCATAAGGATTTTGAAAGCACACAGCCCGGAAGCTACGAAATTCCGTTCGGAAGCGGCTTTGACGGTATACACAGAATACTCAGCACAGGAGACAAACAAAAGAGGACTCAGGTCAAGGTGACAATTCCGGAAGGAAGTACGGTAAAGGATATAATCAGAATAATATGTGATGACTACGGTATCTGTACGGAAGAGGAGCTGACCGAAGAAATACAGAACGGAGATTTTTCCGAGTACGATTTTGTAAACAAGATACCGGAAGGCAGAAAATACAGACTTGAAGGATACCTCTATCCTGACACCTACTTTTTTTATTCGGACTCATCGGCGCATTCTGTCATAAGAAAGTTGCTGTCGAATTTTGATGAAAAATTCGATTCCAGATACCGTGCCGCCTGCCGTAAAAACGGCATAAGTTACGACGAAGCTATAACATTGGCGTCAATAGTGATAAAGGAAGGAAAACACGTAAAAGATTATCCGAAAATATCTTCGGTGTTTCATAACCGGATGAAGAGTCCGGTGTTTTCGGGACTTCTCCAAAGTGACGCTGCGCTTGTTTACGAGCTTGGCAGAGAAATGAAGCCGGAAGACAAAAATCTCGACAGCAAATACAACACTTACCGGTACAAAGGGTTGCCGCCGTCACCGATAGCCAGCCCCGACTTAAATGCCATTTCATACGCGATCTATCCCGAAAAGACGAGTTACTGTTACTTTGTAACCGACAAAGAAGGTGGAGTCCTGTATGCGAGTGATTACGCAACTCATCTGAAAAACCTTGCAAAGGTAAAAAATCAGTCGTCCTCTTAGTTGAATTCCAACGGAAATGAAGATTTCGGTCGTGAAAACGTAAGACGTAAGCGGGGTACGGTTTGACAAGACAAGCCGTGACATAAATGTTTCTCCGTGACGACGGCAGGCGAAAGCAATGCCGTTTGAAAAGCCCCGGGCAAAGTAATATGCGCAGGTGTGACAGCTGAAAACGTAAAGCGGGGACACCCTGACAAGGTAAGCCGTGACATAAATGTTTCTCCGTGACAGCGGCAAGCGAAAGCAATGCCGTTTGAAAAGCCCCAGGCAAAGTAATATGCGCAGGCGTGACAGCTGAAAACGTAAAGCGGGGACACCCTGACAAGGTAAGCCGTGACATAAATGTTTCTCCGTGACGACGGCAGGCGAAAGGTCGCCACAGCCTGACAGGGCAAAGCGGTGAAATGAATTTTTCGCGGAAAAAATCGGAAATGATAAAACCATCCAAGCCCCGTACGGGGTTACATACAAGGAGAAAAAATGCTAAAAAAACCTGAATTGCTCGCACCGGCGGGGAATATGGAAAAACTCAAAGTGGCGGTGGCGTTCGGAGCAGACGCCGTTTATCTTGCCGGCAGGTTTTTCGGAATGCGTTCCATGGCGGACAACTTTTCCGACGGGGAAATCGTTGAAGCGGTAAGCTACTGTCACGCCAAGGGAGTTAAGGTGTATGTCACTGTAAACATAATGCCCAGAACAGATGAATACGTAAAACTGGCTGAATACCTGAAAAAGCTCGGTGAGGCGGGAGTCGACGCTCTTATCGTTTCGGATATCGGAGTATTTATGACGGCAAAGGAGCTCGTTCCCGAAATTCCGTTGCATATATCCACCCAGGCTTGCGCCGTTTCGGCAAAGACCTGTTCGGAATGGCTGAAACTCGGCGCCGAAAGGGTAGTTCTCGCCAGAGAGCTTACTCTGAGCGAGGTTCAAAAGATAAATAATGAGATAGGCGACCGGGGCGAGACTGAAATATTTGTGCACGGTTCAATGTGCGTAGCTTACAGCGGAAGATGCTTGCTTTCAAATTACCTGACAGGCAGGGACGCAAATCACGGCGCCTGTGCTCAGCCGTGCAGGTGGGAATACAAGGTTGCTGAGGTAGAAGAGGTCAAAAGACCGGGGGAAAGACTTGTTGTGGAGGAAAGCGGCGGCGAAACGATGACGTTCAGTTCAAGGGACCTTTGTATGATAGAACATATTCCGGAACTGATCGAAAGCGGTGCGTCCAGCTTCAAGATCGAGGGCAGAATGAAAAGCAGCTGCTACGCCGGGATAGTCACCGGAGCATACCGAAAAGCGATAGACAGCTGGTTTGAAAACCCTGACGCCTACCGCTTTGATCCCATGCTGATGAAACAGCTTGAAAGCGTCTGTCACCGTGAATACTGTACCGGCTTTTTCTTCGGCGGGTATTCGGATAAATTCAATATCTGTAAGACACCGGGATATATAAAAGAGCAGTCGGCGCTGGGTATCTGTCTCGGATATGACAAAGTCGGCAAAAGAGCGTCGTTTATGCAAAAGAACAAGTTCAGCGAGGGAGATACGGTTGAGATCGTAACCCCGGACATGAATACTCAAAGATTCAAGGTTTCGGAAATTTTCCTTGAAAACGGCGAGCGTACCGTCTCAGTACCTCACCCGAAAATGATATTTGAAATAGATGTGCCGGAAGAGATACCTGCCTATTCAATACTGAGAATGGCTGACGGGTAATAGATCATGGCGGACTGACATCACTGCGGTAAGAAGACCGCAGACGGGTGCGGAAAGTCAAAAACCGAAAAAAAGGTAAAGCGCAGTTAGCTGCAAATGAAACTTGAAAACATCGGAAGTGTAAAAGGATAACGCAAAGACCGGTATCCGTTTTTCGGCAGTCAAATCAAAAGAATAATAATCATGACGGAGAACGACGGAAAAGGTGACGTATAAGGCTTATCCTGAAACTGACTCAGAAACAGAAATTATCAATGTCTGCGGGACTTGAATCATGACGTATGAGCGGAATTCCGGCATAAAGCTCAGAATGACCGGAAGATCAGAAAGGTGTAGGAGATGATAACAAATCACAAAAGGCTGTACAACATAATTATCATTGTGTTTTTCATTATTGCCATACTTGCGGTCGTCGCTCTTTCCTTCGCCTATGACTCGATAAGACCTATAATATACGGTGCATGTATAGCGTATGTTTTCAAACCTATGTGCAATGTCTATACCCGTCTGTTCTATAAGCTGGCGCAGAAAAAATTCAGTATACCGAAAAGCAAAAAGATAGCGCATTATACCGGAATTGTAGCTACCTACATAACATGGGCGGCAATCATCTATGTTTTTCTCGCGGCGGTACTGCCGTCGCTTGTCCGCAGTATAATAAACATCGTGAATAACTTGCAAAACATAATGCTGACTCTCAACACATATGTGAATGAGCTGCTTGAAAGTCAGGAAGAACTGCTGAAATACTACAATATTTTTTCAAAAGAACTTGCGGAATACTGGAATCAGAACAGGCAGAAGGTGCTTGAATGGGCGACGGCTCTTGCGGGTGGCATGATAACCGGTATTATCAACACTCTTAAATTCCTTTTTAACCTGGTGGTGGGATTTGTCGTTTCCGTTTATGTTCTGAGCAGCCGTAAAAAACTCGGCGCTCAGGCAAAGCTGATGGTCAAAAGCGTGTTTGACAGAAAAACCGCCGACCTGATTATAAACGAAGCCGCTTTTGCCGACAGAATGTTTTCAAAATATTTTGTCGGAAGCATTATTGACAGCACAATAGTCGGTGTGGTCTGCTTTATCGGCTGTACCGTTATGAAAATGCCGTACGGACTTCTGGTTTCGTTTGTTATCGGAGTAACGAACATCATACCGTTCTTCGGACCGTACATCGGAATGTTCCCTTCTGCTGTCATAATATGCACGGCTTCGCCTGTAAAGGCGTTGCTGTTTCTTATCATGATGATAGTGATACAACAGATTGACGGAAACATACTCGCTCCTAAGATCATAGGTAGTAACACAGGTCTTCCGAGCTTCTGGGTGCTGTTTGCGATTCTTCTCTTCGGCGGACTTTTCGGCTTCTTCGGAATGATAATAGGAGTTCCGATATTTGCCGTTATCTATGACGTTTTCGGAAAGCTGATGCGTTTCTGCCTGCAAAAGCGCGGTCAGCACGAGGAGATAATTAAATACGAAAAAGAGTATCTTGAAGAGGAACAAAAGCCGGAAAAGGGATTTACGAGAAGCGTAGCCGACAATCTGAAAAGAAAGATGACAAAAAGCGCCGATCCGGACGGAAATGACGGCGTAGCGGGAGCTCCGGAAAGTTCAGCGGCTAAAAAAAGGAAACCGAAAACTGCCGGCAGGTCCGCAACAGTCGGAAAAACCGACCCGAAACCGGTAAAAAAGCGAAATGCCCGGAAAACTACCGCGGATCAAGAAGGGGGCGTAACGGCATATGTCAGCGTTCCATCGGAAAAGCCGGCGAAGGCGGAAAATAATAACCGATCCGGTGACGGTAACACAGAGACAGTGACCGCAGGCGCGGAAGGAACAGATAAAACGGACGCCGCTGTCGGGCAGCAGGACTCCGGACAAAGCAGTGAAGGAGACGCCAACGGATCAGCCGCTGCCGGAGTACAGGCGGCAGAAAACAACAGAACGGAAAAACAGAAAGCTGACACCGGTACGGCGTATTACCTGAGCGGAGTTGAGGATGAGCCGTGGCAGATGAAATTCGGTGATGAGCTATAACCGGAAACCGGAAGGAGATCAGGAAAATGGATATTAGAGAATATGTCTTCGGACTTTGCGATAAAGCCAAAGAAGCCGGAGCGGTACTCGGCTACGCGCTGACCGACGAGAAAAATGAGGCGCTCAGAAAGATAGCGGAGGCGCTTCGGGCAGAAAAAGAATATATACTTACGGAAAACCGTGCGGATATTGACGGAGCTGAGGCAAACGGAGTTCCGAAAACGATGCGGGACAGACTGCTTCTGACCGCAGACAGGATTGAGGGAATAGCGGCGGCAACGGAAAAAGTTGCATTACTGCCTGACCCATGCGGAGAGGGAGAGGTAAACGTAAGACCGAACGGACTGAAAATAAGCGCAATGAAGGTGCCGCTCGGAGTGATAGGCATAATTTACGAGGCAAGACCGAACGTTACGGCGGATGCAGCGGCGCTCTGCCTGAAAAGCGGAAACGCGGCGGTGCTGAAAGGCGGAAAGGAAGCCATAAACACCAACCGGGCGATAATGAAGGTGATGAAAGGCGCGCTGACCGGAACATCTTTCGGACCGGAGGTGATACAGCTTATAGACAGCACCGAAAGAGAAGCGACAAAAGTGCTGATGAACGCAGTCGGTAAAATCGACGTGCTGATACCGAGAGGCGGAAAGGGACTTATAAACGCTGTAGTCAGTGAGGCAAAGGTTCCTGTTATTGAGACGGGAGCAGGAAATTGTCATATATACATAGACGAAAGCGCAGATCTTGAAAAAGCGTTGCGGGTGGCTGTAAACGCCAAGGTTTCAAGACCCTCTGTCTGTAATGCTGTCGAGACTATGCTGGTAAATGAAAAGGCAGCCGAAAAATTTCTGCCGATGTACGCCGGAGCCGTAAAGGAGTACGGAGTGGAGATAAGAGGCTGTGAGCGCACCCGCAGTATTCTTTCCGAGGTAAAAGCCGTGACGGAAGAGGATTATGCAACCGAGTTCAACGATTATATAATAGCGGTAAAGGTCGTCAAGGATATCGGCGAAGCTATAAAACACATAAAAAAATACACGACCGGACACAGCGAGGCGATAATGACCGAAAGCCTTGAAAACGCGCGCAGGTTCTGCCGTGAGATCGACGCCGCGGCGGTCTACGTCAATGCCTCCACAAGATTTACCGACGGCGGCGAGTTCGGTATGGGAGCGGAGATCGGGATATCGACTCAGAAACTGCACGCCAGAGGTCCTATGGGACTGCGCCAGCTGACGACCGTAAAGTATATTGTCGAAGGCGACGGTCAGATCAGATGAAAAGTCGCTGCGGAGGGCTGACTGATGTTTTGAGGATCGCGGGTTATGTCAAAGCGTGAAATTTATGAAAGACCGGGGAGCAGGCTGAATGTTTGAGGGAAAGGAAAGCGGAATAAACAGCAAAAATGACGGCATTGAAATTTCTTGCGACGGTCATATAACCCCCGTAAGCGATGAAAAAACATTCCGTGCGGTTCAGAACACTTCCGTAAGCGGTGAAAAAACATTCCGTGCGGTTCAGAACGCTCCCGTAAGCGGTGAAAAAACATTCCGGGTAGTTCAGAACACTTCCATAAGCGGTGAAAAAACATTCCGGGTAGTTCAGAACACTCCCGTAAGCGGTGAAAAAATTTCTTCCGACCGCAGGGATAAAAAAGCTCCCGTAGCTGTAAGCATAGTTTATTCCGACAAAGACGTACTGGTGTGTGTAAAACCCGCGGGGATGCTTTCTCAGTCAGACAGAGAAAAGGAAAAAGGACTTACCGAAATTCTGTCTGAAAAATACGGTGAAACCGTCTACCCTGTACACAGGTTAGACCGACCTGTGGCCGGACTTATGGTCTTTGCGCGGAATAAAAAAGCGGCGGCTTTTCTTTCGGGCGAGGTTGCGGACGGCGGCAGTGTGGTAACATCCGTGAAAACCGGAAGCGCATTGCCCGTAGCAGGCGGCAGTGCGGTAACATCCGTGAAAGCCGGAAGCGCGTTGCCCGTAGCAGGCGGCAGTGTGGTAACATCCGTGAAAGCCGGAAGCGCATTGCCCGCAGCAGGCGGCAGTGTGGTAACATCCGTGAAAACCGGAAGCGCATTGCCCGCAGCAGGCGGCAGTGCGGTAACATCCGTGAAAGCCGGAAGCGCATTGCCCGCAGCAGGCGGCAGTGTGGTAACATCCGTGAAAACCAGAAGCGCAGTGCCCGCAGCAGGGCGAAATCAGGTCAG
>CALWJW010000022.1 GCA_944381095.1 uncultured Clostridia bacterium
AAACCAGACAGGAGTCAGATAAATAGAAAAAACATAGACTGCAAACCTTATCATTCTGAGATAGGTGCCGGTCAGAGGCGGAAAACTGAAATCGTCTGTCTCCTGAAAAAAGTCAAAGATCGACGTCGGGAGTATCATCGCTGACGGTGAGTTATCGCACATTACAATGACGCTTCCTTCAAGCAAGGTTGCGGCTGCCGCGTCCGGTCTTTCCGTAAACCTCACACGCGGAAAAGGATTGTACCATTTTTTCTTTATCAGAGCTTCGCTTATTGTCTGACACTGAAAATTAAGACTTTCGATCTCTATTGCCGATATCTGTTTTTTTACGTTTTCCACGAATTTCAGATCCGCTTTGTTCCTCATGTAACAGATACACACATCACTCTTGGTCAGAGTACCGACCGTAACTACCGAAAAAGTCAGCTCCGGACTTCTGATCCTGCGGCGTATAAGCGCCGCGTTCGGTTGCAGAGCTTCTCCGAAGCCGTCTCTGGCTCCCCTGAGCACCTTATCGTTTTCAGGCTCCTCAACGGAACGCAGCGGTATTGTCCTCATATCAATGAGAATAGCCTCGCTTTTGCCCTCAATCAGCATACAGGTAAGGCCCGAAAGGATTTTCGTGATTATCACTTCCGTTTCACTGCTCGGCATAGCTTCTTTATATGGCACGTTTTCGCTGCCGAGCCTGATTTCCTCCGCTTCAAGACAATATCTGATAAAGTCCTGCACAGCCTGAGTCGAAGTAAGTCCGCCGACATAAAAAAAAGCACACCTCTGACCGCTTTTAGTTACTATCACACGCTTTGAAAGATCAAAGCTTTCCGCCGTGCGCAGGACCGAATCGATTTCAAGTATGTCGTTTTCAAAATTACCGCTGAGCCTGCTCATAAATATTCCTTTCTTTGATCAGTTACCGGTTTTGTGAACAACGGCCGCAGAACGGTTTGCAAATCCCGGTAGAAGTAATATTTATTATTGCTATAAAATAATAAAATATGTATTTTTTCAATTGAATTGACAATGAGAGAAAAATGTGCTAATATTATAATGATAGTTTTTTATGATACTGCGGCGGATATTTAAGTCCAAACTGCCTGTATCTTACGTAAAATCTGTCCGGCTTCAAATTTTCCCCCTGCGCAACTGCGGTATAACGGCGTTATACGACCTGAGGCAATCAGAATATCAAAGAAACGAAAAGGCGCCGGCATTCGGAACTTCGTACAGACAGACCGAAGTAAAATTCCGTAAGGCAGGATGAAAAGCCGGAAGAGCTGAAATTAAACGGAGAAAAATCATGAATTATCTTGAAAGATCTTTGGAACTTCACAGAAAACTCAAAGGGAAACTTGAAGTAAGGTCAAAAGTGAAAATCTGCGACAGAGAATCGCTTTCACTTGCGTATACCCCGGGTGTGGCTCAACCCTGTCTGGAAATACAGAAAGAGCCATCCCTTTCCTACGAGCTGACCGGAAAAGGCAACACCGTAGCGGTCATAACCGACGGAACAGCGGTGCTCGGACTGGGAGATATCGGTCCGCTTGCCGGAATGCCGGTGATGGAAGGAAAATGTGCGCTTTTCAAAGAATTCGGAAATATAGACGCCATTCCGCTTTGCATAAACAGCAAGGATACTGACGAAATAGTGAAGACAATAGCGCTGATATCCAAAAGCTTCGGCGGTATAAACCTCGAGGACATAGCGGCACCCAGATGTTTTGAAATTGAACGCCGGCTGAAAGAAATATGCGACATACCGGTATTTCACGACGATCAGCACGGAACGGCAGTGGTCGTACTTGCGGCGATAAAAAATTCTCTCAGACTTGCCGGTAAAAAGACCGAAGATGTGAAAATAGTAGTGAACGGAGCGGGTTCGGCAGGAATAGCGATTTCAAAGCTGCTTCTTTTCTCCGGTGTCAGAAATCTGATCCTCTGCGATAAAAACGGAATTATATGTGAGGGTATGCCCGGACTTAACCCCGAACAGGAAAAGATGAGCCATATAACAAATCCGCTCAGGCTTCACGGAAGACTTAAAGACGCCATGATGGGAGCCGACGTATTTATAGGTGTTTCTGCGCCTGACGTAGTAAACGAGGATATGATAAGGTCAATGGCGGATAAATCAATTGTTTTCGCAATGGCAAATCCGGTTCCGGAAATAATGCCGGAAAAGGCGAAGCTTGCGGGAGCCTACATAGTCGGTAGCGGAAGAAGCGATTTTGCCAACCAGATAAATAACGTATTGGCGTTTCCCGGAATATTCCGCGGCGCTCTTGACAGCAGGGCAAAGGATATCACAAGGGAGATGATGCTCGCGGCGGCGGAAGCGATAGCCGGGCTTGTGACTGAAAGCGAGCTTTCACCGGAATATGTGATACCGGCGGCATTTGATAAGAGAGTCCACAGCGCGGTTGCCGAGGCGGTCGCAAAGGCGGCAAAATAATTTCACACGATTCGATACAGAATCATTTAATTAAGGAGCGTAAAATGTTGTACTCACAGATGAACAAAAAAGAACTTAATGACTGTCTGGAAAAGCTGAATAAGGAATACTGCGAAGTAAAGGCAAAGGGCCTCAGGCTTGATATGTCGAGAGGAAAGCCGAGCAGCGACCAGCTTTCGCTTTCGGCGGATATGCTCAAAACAGTAAGCGAAGACAGCGACTGTTTTTCAGATAAGGGAACCGACTGCCGTAACTACGGGCTGCTCGAAGGACTTCCGGAGGCAAGGAAGCTGTTTGCCGATATTCTCGGAGTCGAAGCGGAAAACGTGCTTGTAGGAGGAGCGTCAAGTCTGAATATAATGTACGACGAAGTGGCAAGGGCAATGATGTTCGGCGTGGCAGGAGGAGACAAACCGTGGTCAAAGCAGGGTAAAATCAAATTTTTATGTCCCGTTCCCGGGTACGACAGACATTTCGCCATTTGTGAGCTGATGGGTATAGAAATGATAAACGTCGCTATGACAAAAGACGGTCCCGACATGGACACCGTCGAAAAGCTGGTTTCCGAAGACGAAAGCATAAAAGGTATCTGGTGTGTCCCGAAATACGCAAACCCTGACGGCACGGTCTACTCGGACGAAACGGTCAGACGTTTCGCCGCTCTCCGTCCGAAAGCGAAGGATTTCAGGATTTTCTGGGATAATGCCTACGCAGTGCACGACCTGTACGAAGAAGTGAAGCTTGCCAACATATTCAGTCTTGCAAAGCAGTACGGTAGCGAAGATATGCCTATCATATTCACGTCTACATCGAAAATAACCTATGCAGGAGCCGGTCTTGCGGCAATGGCGGCGTCAAAAGCCAATATTGAAAAAACAAAAAAGAGCCTCGGAATACAAACGATAGGCTACGATAAAATAAATCAGCTCAGACACGTAAAATATTTTGCGGACGCAAACGCAGTAAAAGAGCACATGAAAAAGCACGCAAAGATCCTCAGACCGAAATTTGAGACGGTACTCAGAGCGTTCGAAGAGGAGCTTCGTCCGCTCGGCATAGCAGATTGGAGCAGCCCGAAGGGAGGATACTTTATCAGCCTCAACGTTGAGAAGGGCTGCGCCAAGCGGGTTTACACCCTTGCAAAAGAAGCGGGAGTGACTCTGACGCCCGCGGGAGCTCCGTACCCGTACGGAACAGACCAAAACGACGAAAACCTCAGAATAGCGCCGTCTTTCCCACCTGTAAAGGAACTGGAAGAAGCAGTTGAAGTACTTTGCCTTTGCGTAAAGATTGCTGCAGCTGAAAAATATCTCGGTTTAATGTAAGTAAATATAGCATTTGATCCCGATATTTAATCGCAGAAGCTGACTTTCAGATAAACTTACCGTAAACTGAAAAAATCCAGATAACACAAAACCGCCGAACTGAAACCGGCGGTTTTTATTTGGCGAAACTAAGCCGGATCCTCAGCAGGATGACCGGTTTTCAGACTTATATGCCGGTTGTGTGCACCCTAAGTACAGAAGTTAAGAAAACGTTTCCGGAAAAAACGGCAAGGTCTGATTTCCGCGCATAAAAACCGATTAAACCAACCGCACATGTTATACAAAAACGCACTGTGTGCCTTCCGGGCACACAGTGCGGAATGTTATTGAATATTTCAGCGGGAAAGCTCCTCCGCCAGATCGTAAACAGCTTGCCTTGAAACATCGCTCAAAGCTGACTTTAATGTAACTGTATTTTCGGCAAACTCGATATTTTTCATTTCGGAAAACGCCGCCTTCATGACCTTGGCGGCAACCGGACCCCAGCTTCCGTTTTCAATAAAAGCCACTTTTCTGTTTTTGAAATTGCGCTCGGCAAGCTTTCTGATGTAACAGTCGGCAACCGGGAAAACGGAACCGTTGTATGTTGTGCTTGCCATAACAAGAGTATCGTACCTGAACGCCGCGGCGACCGCTTCGTGTATGTCACACACCGTCAGGTCAAAAAGTACTGTTTCAGCGCCGCGTTTTCTCAGCTCCGAATCAAGCAGCTTTGCGGCGGCAAGTGTATTTCCGTATACCGAAGCACAGCAGATACAGACGCCGTGTTTTTCGGGGGTGTACGAAGACCATTTATCGTAAAGCGAAATGTAGTGGGAAAGATTTTCTCTCAGAACCGGTCCGTGCAGCGGACAGATCACCGAAACGTTCAGCGCCGAAAGCTTTTTCAGCGCCGTCTGGACCTGAGCCCCGTACTTTCCGACTATGCCTATATAATACCTGCATGCCTCGTCATCCCAGATCTGATCGGCGTCGGCGGTACCGAATGTACCGAAAGCGTCGGCTGAGAAAAGCAGACCGCTTTCCGACTCAAAGCTCATCATTACCTCCGGCCAGTGTATCATGGGAGTAAAGACAAAGCTGAGTTCTGCACCCCCGAGACAAAGCTTGCCGCCGTCAGTCATCACACATTGGTTTTCAATAACGGTATCCGGAAAAAACTGTGATATCATTGCCAGCGTTTTTGAATTTGCCACTATCGTCACGCCCGGATATTCTCTGTAAAAATCGCCGATAGAAGCGGAGTGATCAGGCTCCATATGATGTATAACCAGATAATCAGGCGCTTTTCCGCCGAGAACTGCCTTTATACCGTCAAGCCATTCCCGGGTATGGGATTTCTCAACAGTATCCAGAACCGCAGTTTTTTCGTCACTGATGATGTACGAATTATACGCCATCCCCTTCTGCACCTTGTACTGACCTTCAAACAGAGTAATATCTCTGTCGTTGATAGAGTTGCAATAAATCTTGTCTGTAATCTTACTTAACATAGCTGTATCCTCTCCTGTATAAGCATCGGATGATAAATTTCAGGTATTGACGCTTTTCAGTTAAAACTCCGGCAAAACAGCGCGTTTTCCGGACCGTGACCGGGTAAAATCTGTCAATCAGGCTTTGCTGTGCCGTTTTCTCCGGAAAAAGCTCCGGTGACCGCCATACAATACCTGCGCAGTACCGTTTCGGCGTCAACGTTTTCTTTTTCGCATTCCTGCACTGCCTGAAAAAGTTTTTTGCCGAGTGCGGTCTCTTTTTCGGAAAGTCCGCAATCGCTGACATCGGGAACCGATGTCTCCTTTAAAATCCTGTGAATAACCTTCTGTGATCTTTGCAGCGCGGGAAGCGTTACGGCAACCGATTTCAATTTTTCATATAAAGTGTCTGTATTTTTTGTTCTTGCTTTTATGGCGTCCCAGTTTTTCAGCACTGTTTGGGAATCTTCGGCAATAACCGAGCCGAACACGTGCGGATGTCTCTCTATCATTTTCCGGCAGACTCCGGTTACAACATCGTCAAAGCCGAAGTCCCCGGTCTCCTCCGACATCTGGGTGTGAAAAACGACCTGAAGCAGTACGTCGCCAAGCTCTTCGCAAAGCATGTCCGGGCTGTTTTTTTCTATCGCCTCAACTACCTCGTAGGTTTCTTCTATCAGAGACGGTATAACGGATGAATGTGTCTGCTCGGCATCCCACGGACAGCCTTCGTCCGAACGCAAAATTTT
Organism: uncultured Clostridia bacterium; assembly: GCA_944381095.1. Classification (GTDB taxonomy): domain Bacteria; phylum Bacillota; class Clostridia; order Oscillospirales; family CAG-272; genus SIG673. Next base: position 5,999 of record CALWJW010000022.1, read on the forward strand.
CATTATCAGACGAAGATCCCGGATATCGAATCGCTCCTTTGCTTTCAGCATTTCCTTTTCGGTAGTATACATAATTTACCTCCGGTTTATTCCTTCATACACCGGCGTGCCGGGCGATCCGGAATTTCGGTTTATTTTTATTTTAAACTTCCGTTTTATTTTTCAGCTTCCGTTTTATTTTTACGCTTCATTACACAAAAGCAAAGGGGACCGCTCTCCGCAGTCCCCGTGTACGCTTTTATTCCGCGGCGTAAACACTTACGCGCTTTCTTCCGCCTGCGAAGGTTTCGAATTTTACATTTCCTTCAATGAGAGCGAAAAGGGTGTCATCCTTACCGATTCCGACATTGGTACCGGGATGAATCTTGGTTCCTCTCTGCCTTACTATTATATTGCCGGCAAGAACGTGCTCTCCTCCGAACTTCTTCACACCGAGACGTTTCGACTCACTGTCACGGCCGTTCTTTGTTGATCCGACTCCTTTTTTATGAGCAAAAAACTGCAAACTAAGTTTCAACATACTGATCTCCTATCCTTTCCCGGAACCTCACCCGAAACGGATCCGTTCCGAAACTCAAACTTCGGTTTCTTCTACCGACAGATAATCGTAATAATCTTCCAGCATATCCATAAGCTGTATAAAATAACCCTGCAAAAGTCCGGAAACGGCATAGCGTTTCTTTTCGTCCTTTTCGCTGAGCAGTGACGGGATCTTTACCGTAACATCGGCGGTGTCCTCGTCAATAGTGTACTCTACATCGGCTCCGAATGAAACCTCAGCGGTATTTATCACAAGCATTGTCATTGCTGAAACAGCGGCGCATACGATATCCTGCCCCGCTTCCGCAAAACCGGCATGACCGGATTCGGTGAATCCGTAATAAAGCCCGTTGCGTTTGAAGAAGGTAATTGTCGTCATTAAGCAATTACGCCTCTATCTTTGTTATCTCAAGCTTCGTGTAAAGCTGACGGTGACCCATCTTCTTCTTTTCGTTCTTCTTTGCTTTGTATTTGAGAACGTAAAGCTTTTTGCCTTTTCCCTGCTTTACAACCTTTGCTTCCACAGCCGCGCCGCTCACATACGGAGCGCCGACTCTGAATCCGTTATCGTCGGAAACGGCAAGAACTTTATCAAGTTTTACGGTCTGCTCTGCTTCGGCGTCTATTTTTTCGACGAACAGAGTATCTCCTTCACTGACTTTGTACTGCTTTCCGCCTGTTTCTATAACTGCAAACACGAAAAGCACCTCTCTTTCATTAAGAACTCGCTGCAGCGGTAGGTCTGCTCATCTGACGCAGACCGTTTGAAACCGTTTCCATGCGGCAAACTCAATTTTACCATAAAGAAACGGTTTTGTCAATATCGCAGCTCATTACAGCACCGGGTTTTTTGTAAATTTTCTATTAACCCGATCTTAACGGCACTGTACGGTACAAAAACGACCGCATAGTTTCGCCGGCAAGACTGTAACTTGTCACAGGAGAGCCGGAAAGCTGAAAGATGATCCGGTACAAAATACAAAAAAGCAGAACAAAGGAAAATAAAATGCATAAAAATACTGAATATTTGCGAATTGACTTGACAAATCCGCATATTTGTTGTATTATATATGGTAATCTTCGGCAGATTAGTACAGCTGAAAGAAGCTTAAAGAAAGGAATCAGTAATGATGAAAAGAACTATATCGGTACTTCTGGCAGTAATGACCGTAATATGCCTGGCGTTTACTGCAACTTCATGCGGAAGCAAAGGATACGATCTTGAAAAAGAGACCGAACTCGTAATGGTAACGAACGCGGCTTTCCCTCCATACGAATCAAAAGACGGAGACACATTTGTCGGAATAGACGTCGATATTGCAAAAGAGATAGCAAGCAGACTCGGAAAAACTCTCCGTATAGAAGACGTCGACTTCAACTCGATAATAACCGGAATAGAAACCGGAAAATATGACATGGCGCTTGCCGGAATGACTGTGACGGAAGAGAGAAAGCAGAGCGTTGCGTTCTCGGATTCGTATGCGACGGGAATCCAAGTCATGATCGTCAAGAGCGACTCTGCTTATCAGAGCATAGACGACTTTTTCAACTATGACGAAGAGGGTAACCCGGTATCGCTTAAAAATCCTGACATCAAAATAGGTGTACAGCAGACAACCACCGGAGATATTTATTCATCTGCCGATGTGACCGGATGGGGATTCAACGACCTCAATGAAGATGAAAGCACAAAAACAGACAGAGTTACCAGATATCCTACCGGAGCGGACGCTGTCGAAGCTCTCAAAACCGGCAAAGTCGATGTTGTCATAATCGATAACGAGCCCGCAAAATCGTTTGTCGATACAAACAAAGACGGAAGCGGAAATTCAGTGATAAGAATACTGGAAACCGAGTATACAAACGAAGATTACGCCATAGCGGTAAACAAAAACAGCACCGAGCTTCTTGCAAAGATAAACGAGATCCTTGCGGAAATGAAATCTGACGGAACTCTTGACAGCATTATAGCCAAGTATATAAAAGCCGAGTGACAATACGTTGATCTTACGCGCAATATAAAAGCCGTGGCACAATGCGATAATTTGACGCGCAGTCGGAAAAGCGTGCTCATAGCCGTGCGTAAACCAAGCCGGGTATAACCGCAAAGTGCCCAATAAACAAGAAACCGGAGCAATGGCGCGGTGCCATTGCTCTGTTTTTTGGATTTGTAAAGCTCCGTCCATAGTAATGAAAACGTGTTTTATGACAAAGTGCGGTCTATAACCGATGCGCTAAATCTTTTAAGCAGACATAGCGTGATTAATTACCGTAGCTTAGGCACAAGTGCCCGCTAACGAGCGTGTTTTATACGATATACCATCTTTTAAGCAGATATGGCGTGATTGATTACCGTAGCTCAGGCACAAGTGCCCGTAACCTAAACATATTCATCAAATACCATGCTTGTTTTCGGACAAAACATGATTTTGCGCAGTCTTTACATAGCAATCAAGCAACATATCGCAGTCTTTACACAACGATCAGGCGACAGATCGCACCGTTTGGACCCCTGTGAATATGCTTTAACGTGCTGACGGCGTAAAACCACTGACCGTATTTGCCGAAAAACTGCCGCAAGGCAGCCTGAAAGAATGATTACAGTCAACCGCAAGACCCGTAACTAACAGAATTAACCTGAAAAAGAGGAAGAGAAATTGGGATTTTTTAATTCGCTTAAAGATGAGTTCGTACTCAACTTCATCGAAAAGGGCAGATGGAAAAGCTTATTCAAAGGGCTCGGAAACACTCTGCTCATTACACTGTTTGCAGTAATTATAGGAATCGCAATCGGCATAATCATAGCCGTAATACGTACTACCTATGACAAAAACGCCGAGACCCTTAAAAAGAACGGCGGAGTAAAATACAGAATCATGAAAGTTCTTAATACGCTGTGCAACCTGTATCTGACAGTGGTAAGAGGAACGCCGGTAGTCGTACAGCTTATGATTTTTTACTTTGTGATATTCACCTTTGTGGACAACGGTCTCATTATTGCCATACTCGCATTCGGACTTAACTCGGGAGCGTATGTGGCGGAAATATTCCGCGGCGGAATAATGTCGATAGACAACGGACAGTTCGAGGCGGGACGTTCGCTGGGATTCAACTATTTTCAGACGATGCGTTATATAGTTATCCCTCAGGTGATAAAGAATGTACTTCCCACGCTCTGCAATGAATTCATTGTGCTTCTCAAAGAAACTTCGGTTGCGGGTTACGTCGGAATAGCGGATCTGACCAAAGCCGGGGATCTGATAAGAGGAGCGACGTTCTCGGCATTCATGCCTCTGATAGCGGTAGCGCTGATTTATCTGACGGTCGTTGTGATACTGACAAAACTGGTCAAGAAACTGGAAATGAGGTTGCGCAGAGATGAGCGATAATAAAGAGTGCATAATAAAAGCGGTCGGTCTGAAAAAATACTACAAGGGCGGAGAAATCAAAGCGCTCGACGGAGTATCGCTTGAAATCGACAAAGGTGAAGTCGTGGTAATAATCGGACCTTCCGGAAGCGGTAAGTCCACTTTCCTGCGTTCTCTCAATCTGCTTGAAATACCCACTGACGGAAGCATATTTTTTGACGGAGTCGACATAGCCGCAAAGCACGTTGACATTAATAAGCACCGACAGAAGATGGGTATGGTTTTCCAGCACTTCAATCTGTTCCCGCACATGACGGTCCTTCAGAACATGACGCTTGCCCCGGTCAAGCTTCTCAAAAAGACTCCGGAGGAAGCGGAGACAAAAGCTCTTGAATTTCTAAGGAAAGTGGGACTTTACGACAGGGCGCAGGCGTATCCGAGTCAGCTTTCAGGAGGACAGAAACAGCGAATAGCGATAGTCCGGGCACTCTGTATGGAACCGGAAGTGATGCTGTTTGACGAACCGACCTCGGCACTTGACCCGGAGCTTGTCGGAGAAGTGCTTGATGTTATGAAAAATCTGGCGTCGACCGGAATGACGATGGTTTGCGTCACTCATGAAATGGGCTTTGCCAGAGAAGTTGCAGACCGGGTGATATTTATGTGCGACGGTGTTATAGTCGAACAGGGTACGCCGGAAAAAATATTCACGGCTCCGGAAAATCCGAGACTCAGACAGTTCCTGCAAAGCATTCTGTAAAGGAAGCAAATAGCCGCTGACGCACAATCCGACAGTTTTGAACAGCACTGACGGAAATTCCGTTTCACTGTAAACCGGGAATATACCGGACCATGGAAAACTTGCATTCGTCACCACTTCCGGTCAAATCAGAATGCAGAACAATAAATGTTTCTGCCAAAACTGAATGCAGAACATTAAATGGTTTTTGCCAAAACCGACAAAACCGTATGCGGAACAATAAATGTTTCTGCCAAAACCGTATGCAGAACATTAAATGGTTTTTGCCGGCACTCGGTTCTGCTGATGCAGAGCCGTGATAAAAATTCCTTAAAAAGCCTTGCAAGTCAACAACCGGAAGCACCGTAATGTCAGCCGGAATTTTACAATACACGTCAAAACAAAAACACCGGATGAAATCATGATTTTACAATGCCTTCCAAAACAAAAAACACCGGATGAAATGCCAGCATTTCATCCGGTTATTTTTTTAGTTAACTTTATAAACTGAAAGCACTGCCGCAGCTTACGGGTGCGGTTATCATTTGTCTCCGTCCTTGATCATATGAATGGTTTTCAGAGCGTCTGTTATTGTCTTCTCCATAGCCTCGCGTCCGTACTTGTCGACTTCGGCTTTGTTCTTTTCGCCGTGAGTGAGACAACCCGCTCCGCCTATACAGCCGCCGACACATGCCATTCCCTCGACAAAATTGCCGTCCAGCATATTTTTACCGGCTTTAAGCAGAGCTATGCGGCACTGTTCTATACCGTCACACGGTACCGGTTTGAATTCGAAATTTTCGACTTTCTGCTCTTTCAGTGCTTCACGCACCGCATCGGTAAGTCCGCAGCTGCGGGCAAAAATCCTTCCGTAGTAAGAGGCGTTGTCGAGCACATCCTCTTTCATTGTCGTTATATCAAGCTCCTTGCTGTCAAACAAAGCTTGAAGCTCCTCAAAGGTTATCACGCTGTCAATATACGGACGCACCTCTTCCTTCTGAAATTCCATCTTTTTGGCGGTGCACGGACCGATGAAAACAACTTTTGAAGTCGGATCAGTCTCTTTTATATACTTGGAAATAGCCGCCGCCGGTGAAAGGTTGTGAGATATATTTTTTGCAAGGTCGGGGAAAAACTTCTGAATATATGAAACGAACGCCGGACAGCAGGAGCTTGTCAGAAATCCTTTTTCCACAAGTTCCTTCGCCTCGTTGTAAGAAACTATGTCAGCACCCAGCGCCGCCTCAACGACTGTATGAAATCCGAGTTCCTTTATCCCGGTTATCACCTGACCGAGCTTGGCGTAGGTGAACTGACTTGAAATCGATGGGGCAACGACCGCGTAAACCTTATATGAGGAATTACCGTTGCTTTCTTTTATGAATTTGATTACATCGAGTATAAAAGATTTATCGGAAATAGCACCGAACGGGCACTGATATACGCAGGCTCCGCATGAGATGCATTTTTCGTTGTCAATTTCAGCAGTTTTATCCGGTCCCATGCTTATGGCTTTCACTTTACATGAACGTTCACAAGGTCTTTTGAAATCCATTATTGCACCGTAAGGACAGACTTTTGCACAGGCTCCGCATTCGATACATTTGCTTTTATCGATATGAGCCTTCTGATGCTCATCAAAAGTTATTGCTCCGCGTTTGCAGACGTCCTCGCATCTGTGTGCGAGACAGCCGCGGCAGGTATCGGTCACATTGTATCCGCCTACCGGACATTCGTCGCAGGCGTCGGAAATGACTTCTATGACGTTCGGGTTGTTTTTATCTCCGCCCATAGCAAGCTTTACCCTTTCGCCGATGAGCGCTCTCTCCTTGAACACACAGCAACGCATTGACGGCACCTTGCCGGGTATTATCGTCTGCGGAATATCAAGAATATGTTCGTAAAGCTCATCCTTCCAGGCAAGTCTTGCCACTTCCCGCAGAACTTTATATTTCAGATGCTGTACTTTTGTATCAAATTTACGCATGACAAATCCTTTCCGTTATTGATTCATGGTTACGATATATTCCGTTTGTTTCTGTCCGTCTGTTTTTAAATCAGAAATACGAAACCTTTACATTCTTACCCATTTTTTTCAGACATTCCGCAAGTTCAGAAGAGAGATTCATTTTGATGCTGAATGTTATCGGAAGGTCCGGGTTCTGATGAGCTGGGTTTATTGCTCTTCCGATGAAAAAGTTAACATCGGTTGCGTCTTCAAAAAGCATTCTGGCTATCTGGGACGCACCGTCTTTTTTGTAGCTCCATATCTTATACGAAGAATTTTCCGAAAGATAGTCCCTAGCGTATTCCAGCACCCGGCTTACGGTTATAACACCCTCGGTGACGAGGTCGGCACCTTCGAGCTCCGCGGTCGGCGGGATATCGCTTTCTTCATAATTCAAATTGAATTTCAGCTGCTTTCCGAGGTATTTTGCCGCTATCGAGGAGGTGGTGCCTCCGCAGATTATATGTTTTCCTTCCTTTGAAAAGAAAAGCGCCATCATCTTGTTACAGTCGTCACGGTTGGCAGGCGGACCGAAGAGCATATTCACCGATTCTCTCTTACGAATCCTCACAGTGCATACCGTTGCATCGTCTCCGGGGCTTCCCTCGTACAGTCTGTCGCACTCGTCAAGAAGTATGGTGGAAAGAGTCTTTGCAGTAAACCCGACGTCATAAAACGCTTCCATATACTCAATGATATTTTCTCTTTGCCAACCGAAATTAAGGGTTAGACCGGTTCCGGCGTGAACACAGCCGTCGCTCATGGCAATGAAAATATCATTTTCCATTAGCCTGAGCTTGCTTGTGTAAAGTTTTTTGTTATCTATATTAAGTTCTGTTTTCGGGTAGTCGTAATTTTTTCCGTTGCGGAAGAGTATTACAAGCGGGTTGTCGTACTGAATTATCTCTATCTCCTCGTTGTTTATCAGGTGAAGAACGGTAAAAGTCGAATACGCAACTCCCCTCTCCGAGCAAACGGGCAGAGTTTTGGCGACAGTAGAGACACATTCCTCGACAGGGATTCCGCTTGCGAGCATGGTTGAAATAATTTTTGACGTCAGCGTCGAAAGAATGCTTGCCTTTACTCCGCTTCCGAGTCCGTCCGCAAGCACTATGACCGCAGATCCCTCGTCCTGCTGAACGGTTTCCACGTGGTCCCCGCAAAGCTCTTCACCGGCATGATTTATGCTCAGGTATCCGATATCGGCACAAAGATCATTCATCGGTTATCGACTCCTTAAGTTTAGTTAAAGCGATCTTGGTCTCAGCAGCGGTCTCTCCCAGGAGAGAAGCTATCTCCTGTACTATTCTCATCTGTTTTTCAACCACCTTGTCGGCTATCTCGACCGTCGACTTTGCGACTTCCTCTTTCTTTTCCTTTTCTTCTTCCTCTTCCGTCACATCTCTGAGTATACAGATAAAAATGTGATATTCTCTGTCGAAGAGTATCGTCTGGCTTACATATTTTTTGTAATCGGCAAGATATGCGCCTCTGTTGTAAATGTTCTTTCCGCTCAGACTTACATCGATGAACGGTTTGGGATCAAGTATTCTGACTACCGGCTCGCCCATAAGATCTGAAGGATTCTTTATTTTCATGATATTAGCCGCTGCACGGTTGAGCTTCTGGACTTCCATTTTGTCGTTCAGTACCAGTATGCCGTTCGGGGTGTTGTTTATGATATTGTCAGAAAAGCTTTCTGCCTTTTCTTTCAGGTACGGCAGACACATAGAAATGTCAGCCTTACCTTCAATAATTGCAATTGCCTTTTCACGGCAGGTATTGTAACCGCAGGAACCGCAGTTGAGCATATCCTCAGGCTTTGTTTTGCCCATCTGTTTCAGAACGGCTTCTATTTCCTGTTCGCTCGGTTTGATCTTGTCGCCGGTCGGGAGAGAAAACTCTTTTCTCATTTCTTCCGGCGTAGAGGCTTTCACCTTTTCAAAATCCTTATCCCCTGCGATATTTTCGACAGCCATACGCGACGCAAGACTGAGTCTGTAATGTCTGTCCATTACCGGACCGCCTATGCAGCTTCCGCTGCATATCGACATTTCAATGAAGCATTTATGTATCCTGCCTTCACTTACATCTTCAAGGGCGCTGCGACAGTTTTCCGCGCCGTCAACGACTATATAGGTGTAATCATCCGGCTTATCGATTATCGAATCGATAATTCCTCCGGTGACCGGGAAAAGTCTTGCCACTCCCTCTCCCTCGGTTTTTTCGTGAAAGACGCTTCCGGCGTCGTTTCTTCTGAGTCTGATGTTCTCGCTTTCCAGCCATTCGCTCAGCTCCTCAAACGTCAGAACTGCATCCACGTCATCAGGATTTTTTTCTCCCTCGTCTTTTTTTGCTACGCACGGACCGATAAACACTGTCTTGGCACCCGGCATATTCTTTTTTATCTCACGGCAGTTAGCCACCATTGGCGACACGACCTTTGCCAAAGCACCGAGAGCCGCAGGATAATACTTTTCAATCAGAAGGTTTACCGAATGACAGCAGGAGGATATAAGCACATCAGGCTTTTCCTCCCTGAGTATCCTCAGATATTCGTTTTTAACAAGCTGTGCGCCTTCGGCGGTCTCCTTTGCGCAGAAAAATCCGAGCTGTTTCAGCGCGTCGTTTATCTCGTTTATCGTAACGCCGTAGTTTGCCGCAAACGAAGGGGCTACGCTGGCGACGACTTTTTCTCCGGACGCGATCATTACCTTGACCTTTTCGGTACTGCTCGCCACCTGTTTTGCGTTCTGTGGGCAGACGACAAAGCATTTACCGCACAGAATACATTCATTCTGGACTATGTGCGCCTGGTTTCCGGAAAATCTTATTGATTTAACCGGACAGTGTCTGATACATTTATAACAGTTTTTGCAGTTTGATTTTTTAAGGGTGAGTACTTCTGACAAAACTTGTACCTCCGGATGTTATTTTACCTTGGGCATTACGTCATTTACGAAAAAGTCTTTCGTCTTTTCGGGAGAAACCGAGTAAAATTTATCGTCAACGGTCACGCATACACCTTCCTGACATCTTCCCATGCAGAATGTGCCGGCAAGCTCTATCTTATCTTTGAGATTATTATCGGCTATCAGCTGCTGAAGTTCGCTTACGACCGCCTTCGAGCCTTTCAGATGGCAGGAGCTTCCTATACAAACGGTAATTTTCATAGTATGATTTCCTTTCCTTATATACGGCCTGTTTCCTCCGCCTGATACGGAGGAAACAGGTTAATGTAACTTGGGGGATTATTCGTAATCTACAACGTCTACCCAGCTGAGGAGCTGTTCGCGCTCCTCGGGCTTGCCTTTTACCGACTGCGATGCGGCGACGATCGGGAGCCATTTCTGGATATACTGCTTTGCGGTATCGCTCTTTTTGCAGAAAAGCTCCATATACTTATTCGCCGTATCCTTATCGCCTTCGAGCCAGAACAGCAGGTAGGTTCTCGCAACGTCTGCGGAGGCGTTGCCCTGTGTGGCATGAGACCAGTCTATTATAAACGGTTTCCCGTCAGGAGTAATAATAATGTTGGACGGGCAGAAATCTCCGTGACAGAGCTTTGTGTGTTTGGGCATCGATTCAAGGCGTGTATGCAGGTCGTATCTTGTTGTCGCGTCGAGCTTTGCCTCGCTTATTTTTCTGTTCATTTTGTCTTTGAGTTTATTCAGCAGAGGGCATTTCATTGAATGCATTTTAATCTGCAAATCAACGAACATTTCAAGATATTCGTCCTTTTTCTCCGGATTTTCTTTGATAAGTCTGTCAAGTGTTTTTCCGGGAATATAATCGCTGACAATTGCCCATTTTCCGTCTACCGTGGTTACCTCTTTTATCTTCGGAATATCAAGTCCGGTCTCCTCCACTCTTGCCTGATTGAGTGCTTCGTTGAGAACATCCGCTTTTGAGTAATCGGAGTCGAAAACCTTGACGGCATATTCTCCGTCACGGTATACGCATTTATTGGTTCTGACCGCTATAACTTTTTCGAGATTCATAACTTATACCTTTCCCTTTCCCTTTAATCAGTTCTTTGTTCCGTAGTAAGCGTTGAGATACATCTGTTTTATCTCGCTCATGAGCGGGTATCTGGGGTTAGCTCCGGTGCACTGGTCGTCAAACGCCTGTTCGGTCATTTCATCGAGCTGCGCAAGGAACTTTTCTTCATCCGGTACATATTCTTTTATAGTCTTCTTTATGCCGACTTTTTCTTTAAGCTGGTCGATAGCGGCGATAAGTCCTTCCAGCTTATCAGCGTCGGTCTTGCCTTTTACTCCGAGATAATCAGCTACCTCGGCATACTTTTCAAGGGTATGAGGATGGTCATACTGAGAGAATGTACCCATTTTTCTCGGGGTGGGATCGGCATTGAATCTCAGCACTTCGTCTATCATAAGGGCGTTGGCGATTCCGTGAGGAATGTGATAAAATGCTCCCAGCTTGTGAGCCATGGAATGGCAGACTCCGAGGAATGCATTTGCAAAAGCCATACCTGCCATCGTTGCGGCGTTTGCCATCTTCTCTCTTGCGACCGGGTCGTTCTGTCCGTTGTCATAAGCTCTCGGCAGATATTCAAATACCATTTTCAGCGAACGGAGCGCAAGTCCGTCGGTGTAATCGGTTGCCATCATGGAAGCTATCGCTTCAAGCGAGTGAGTTACCGCGTCTATACCGGAAGCGGAAGTCAGTCCTTTCGGAGCGGTCATATGGAAATCTGCGTCAACTATCGCCATATCAGGCATCAGTTCGTAATCAGCAAGCGGATATTTAACTCCTGTCTTTTCGTCGGTGATGACCGCGAAAGGAGTAACCTCACTTCCGGTACCGGCAGATGTCGGGATAGCGATGAAATAAGCTTTTTCACCCATCTTCGGGAAGGTGTATATTCTCTTTCTTATGTCGCAGAACCTCATAGCCATATCCATAAAGTCTACATCCGGATGCTCATAGAGGACCCACATTATCTTGGCGGCGTCCATTGCGGAACCGCCTCCGAGAGCTATAATTACGTCAGGCTCGAACGCTGACATCTGTGCCGCGCCTTCTTTTGCGCAGGCAAGCGTCGGGTCGGGAGCGACATTGAAAAATTCGGAATGGACAATGCCCATTTTATCAAGCTTTTCAGTGATCGGTTTTATATAACCGCTCTTGTAAAGGAAGCTGTCGGTAACAATAAAGGCTCTCTTTTTGCCGAGCTCATTTCCGAGCTCTGACAGAGCTGTGTCAAGGCATCCTTTCTTGACATATACCTTTTCGGGTGCACGGAACCAAAGCATATTCTGTCTCCTTTTCGCTACTGTTTTTATATTGATGAGGTGATTTACGCCGACGTTCTCCGAAACGGAGTTGCCGCCCCAGGTTCCGCATCCGAGTGTGAGAGAGGGGTTGAGTCTGAAATTGTAAACGTCGCCGACGCCGCCCTGAGAAGAGGGAGAGTTTACAAGAATACGGCAGGTCTTCATAGTTGAAGCGAATTTATTTAACTTTTCCTGTTCGGTAAGCTCGTTGAGGTAAACGGAGGAGGTATGTCCGAGTCCGCCGTCCTCGATAAGGCGGTATGCTTTTTCAATCGCTTCGTAGAAATTCTTTGCTTTGTACATAGCAAGGACCGGAGACAGCTTTTCATGTGCGAACTCCTCGGAAAGCTCTACGCTCTCCACCTCACCGATAAGTATCTTTGTATCCTGCGGTACCGATACTCCGGCAAGCTCTGCTATCCTGAAGGCGCTCTGTCCGACTATCTTTGCGTTAAGCGCGCCGTTGATCAGGATGGTCTTTCTGACTTTATCGGTCTCATCGCCTTTGAGGAAATAGCAGCCTCTGTCGGCAAACTCTTTTTTGACTTCCTTATAAATCTTATCAAGAACTATTACAGACTGCTCGGAAGCGCAGATCATGCCGTTATCGAAAGTTTTTGAATGAATTATCGAGCTGACCGCAAGCTTGATGTCGGCTGTGTCGTCAATTATAGCGGGGGTATTACCCGGTCCGACTCCGAGTGCCGGCTTTCCACTGGAATAAGCGGACTTTACCATTCCGGGGCCTCCGGTGGCGAGGATTATATCAGATTCTCTCATAAGGAGAGTTGTAAGTTCAAGGGAAGGTATATCGATCCATGAAATGATGTTTTCGGGAGCTCCGGCTTTGACAGCAGCTTCAAGGACGACCTTTGCGGCGGCTATCGTGCTGCCCTTTGCTCTCGGATGAGGGCTAATTATCATACCGTTTCTCGTTTTCAGCGCAAGCAAGGTCTTGTAGATAGCGGTAGACGTCGGGTTTGTGGTAGGAATAACAGCTCCTATCACTCCGACAGGTTCGGCTATCTTCTGCATACCGCCTGCAACATCCTCTTCTATAACGCCGCAGGTCTTTGTATGACGGTAGCAGTTGTAGACAAATTCAGACGCAAGGTGGTTCTTTATGACCTTATCCTCAACAACGCCCATTCCGGTCTCCTCAACGGCGTACTTGGCAAGCGGTATTCTCTGTGAATTTGCCGCCATTGCCGCGCAGCGGAATATCTCGTCCACCTGCTCCTGGGTATATTTCGCGAATTTCTTCTGTGCCTCACGCACCTTTGCCAGTGTAGCTTCAAACGTCTCAACACTGTCGACTGTTCCGTATTCCTTCTTTTCCATCTGGTTTACTCCTTTGTATACTTTTCTTTTTTGTTATTCGCTTTTGTTGATGAGAAGCGCCGCAAGCGACGCCGCCATGTTTTCGTTGAAAACGGTCACGCTTTCGGAATGTCTCAGATAAGCCGCCGAAAAATTCCATATCGACCTTACACCGCAGCCTGTCAGCAAATCGCATACCGGCTGAGCCTGCTCTGCCGGCACCGTTATGATCCCGATCTCTATGTTCTCTTTTCCGCAGAAATCAGCGAGACATCCGTACGGATAGACCCCTTTCGAAGCATCGCATTTTTCCGGGTCTTTATCGAAGGCGGCTACAATCTCTATACCGTACTCCGAAAATCCCCCGTACTCGTAAAGCGCCATACCGAGTCTTCCTGCTCCCACTATAACTGCCTCGGTCTTCCGGTCGAATCCGAGATATCTGACCAGCTGTGAGGTAAGCATTCTGACAGGATAGCCTGTCTTCGGTCTTCCTCCTCCGCCTGCGACTGCCGCGAGGTCTTTTCGCACCTGCACATCGCCGTATCCGAGCTCGTACGCTATGGCTGTTGCCGAAACGGTGGTGACCTCCGGCGGAAGCTGTCTGAGATAATGAAGATAGGCGCACAGCCGCTTGATAAGCACCTGTGATTTATTCATCTTTTCTCCCCTTTCCGCCTGAAAAGCCTTCGATCCGGCGTTAACGGCATCTCTTTACATATGCATTATACCATATCCTCCGCTATTTGTAAATATCATTTTTTACATATCGATATGTTTTTATCGATATACCTTTATCGGTACATTTGTATCAATTTCGGGAAGGCGGGTAAGCTTTGGTTTAAAAAACCTTTTCGGTGTATAATTATACCTGAGAAAAACCGCCACCTTTCGTTTTATCCATTGCCGAAGCGCATTATTTACAAAAATTATTGTTTCCATAAACAAATAATATACATTTTTGTTGCCCGTAAATATTGACAAATCAAAGCGATTATTTTATAATTATAGCAGTGCGTTATTCGGATTGTTCAGAGGATGCATAAATTTCCTTAATCAGAATGTGTTTTCCGGGCACTTTCCGTGATTTCGATATTTGCATTTATGTTTTTTCGCGTAGCGTAGGCAGCGGGCGTTTCTCCGGGCAAGCCGGAAAAGCATCTGAAATTGCCGCAAAATTTCAGAAACGGAAGGTATACCAAGATGAGTTTTAAAAACCAGTATCTTAACGAGTTAATGGAAAAAGTTATCAAGCGTAACCAGGGTGAGCCGGAATTCCACCAGGCGGTACGCGAGGTTTTCGAATCACTCGAACCTGTCGTAGAAAAGGAACCGAAATATATAGAAAGCGGCGTACTTGAAAGACTTGTCGAGCCTGAGAGAATAATCAAGTTCAGAGTGCCGTGGACTGACGACAACGGAAAGGTTCAGGTAAACAGAGGTTTCAGAATACAGTTCAACAGCGCCATAGGGCCTTACAAGGGAGGACTTCGTTTCCACCCGTCAGTATACGAAGGAATAATCAAATTCCTCGGATTTGAGCAGATATTCAAGAATTCCCTGACAGGACTTCCGATAGGCGGAGGCAAGGGCGGTTCGGACTTTGACCCCAAGGGAAAGAGCGACGCTGAGGTAATGCGTTTCTGCCAGAGCTTTATGACCGAGCTTTACAAATATATAGGAAAAGACGAAGACGTTCCGGCGGGAGACATCGGAGTCGGAGGAAGAGAAATAGGCTTTATGTACGGTCAGTACAAAAGAATAACAAATCTTTTTGAAGGAGTTCTGACCGGTAAAGGACTTACATACGGCGGTTCTCTTGCACGTACGGAAGCGACCGGATACGGTCTTTGCTACTTTGCCGACGCGATGCTTGCCGACAAAGGTAATTCCTTCAAGGATAAAACTGTTGTTATTTCCGGATCCGGAAATGTTGCTATATATGCCACCGAAAAAGCCACACAGCTGGGCGGAAAAGTCATTGCGCTCTCCGACTCAACCGGATATGTGGTTGACAAAAACGGAATCGACCTTGACTGTGTTAAGTATATAAAGGAAGTGAAGAGAGGACGTATCAAAGAGTACGTCGATACACATCCCGACGCGGTATACACGGAAGGATGCAAAGGCATCTGGACTGTAAAATGCGATATTGCTCTTCCCTGCGCCACACAGAACGAGCTCGACCTTGAAGCGGCGAAGGCCCTTGTTGCCAACGGCGTAATAGCGGTAGCGGAAGGAGCAAATATGCCCTGCGTACCGGAAGCTATCGAATACTTCCAGAAGAACTCAGTGCTGTTTGCTCCCGCAAAGGCTTCGAACGCCGGCGGAGTTGCAACCAGCGCGCTTGAAATGACTCAGAACTCGGAGCGTCTGTCATGGACGTTTGAAGAGGTCGACGCAAAGCTGAAGAACATAATGGTAAATATTTACCACAATGCTTCAAATGCGGCAAAGAAATACGGAATGGAAGGCAACCTTGTAGCCGGAGCAAATATAGCCGGATTCCTCAAAGTTGCCGACGCGATGCTGGCACAGGGAGTCTGCTGAACGTCAGGGCGGCAAAACCCGAAGCAGAAGCGGCTTTCACGAATGGCTGCCGCATTTACGACAAATCAAAGCGGGACGGAACAGAGTCCCTGATAATCCTTATACATCAAAAGCAGCCGTACGGCTGCTTTTGACTTCTTTGCGGGTGACTGTTAAATCAGAACAGAAAAACCGCAAATTAAGACAGATACGATCGGAGAGTAAAAATGAAAAAACTTAAATTCGGGATAATGGGAGCCGGCTGAATAGCGAAAAAGTTTGCCGCAGCGGCAAAAGACACTGAATGTGCCGAGGTAATCGCCGTTTCAAGCAAAGATCGCGAGCGCGCCGAAAAGTTTGCAGATGAAAACGGAATAGAAAGATTCTTCGGCAGTTATGAAGAAATGCTTGCATTACCTGAAATCGACGCAGTGTATGTGGCAACCACAACAAATTACCATTATGAAAACGTCATGTCTGCCCTTAAAGCCGGAAAACACGTTATCTGTGAAAAAAGTATGGTGGAAACTCCGGAGCACGCGGAAAAAATATTTGCTTTTTCAAAGAAAAAAGGACTTTTCGTCATGGAAGCTATGTGGTCACGCTTTCTGCCGGCTGTAAAACAGGCGAAAAAATGGATAGACGACAGACTTATCGGGGAAGTGTGTACAGCTCAGTGCGAAATCGGATTTACGCCGCCGCGTGCCGCCGACAACCGTTATTTTTCAAATAAGCTCGGAGGCGGAGCTCTGCTTGATATCGGAGTTTACGGATTTGAAATACTTACTTTTCTCATCGGTCAGAAGCTGCTTGACGTAAAAACTATTGCTTATATGAGCGAGGAAACCGGTGTTGACTGCACAAATTTACTGGCGCTCCGTTTTGAAAAGTGTATAGCGTCTGTCATATCAACCTTTCTTGCCGATCCGGCAGACCGCATTACAATATCAGGTGATCACGGACATATAGAAATAAACAATCCGATGCAGGGCAAAGAATCGGTGCTGTACCTGAAAGGCAGAGATCCGGAAATTTTCAGTGATCCGGGCAGAAACGGCTTCTGCTACGAAATCGAAGAAATGTGCAGATGCGTAGAAAACGGATGTACCGAAAGCGAAGTGATCCCGCACAAGGATACCGTGCTCTGCCAGCGTGTCTTTGAAATTTGCAGAAACGAAAATAAAAACAACACAGTAAAAATACTCGGCTGAAAAACCGCTTATACGCTTAAAACCCGAAAAAAAGATACCGACTTTTTCAGTGACGGTCATTTTGCCTTGACTTGTGCGCATTTAACAGCTTGACCGGCAGAAATATTATTCGGTAAAATAAACGAAAACAAAATGAAGCTGACGCAGGTGCGGACAAATTTATTCTGCTTGCCTGTTCAGCAATACCGCTTACACAAAAGAAGCTCGCCGGCAAAAAAACATTGAAAACAAAATTCAAAAAAAGCACTCTTTTGAGTGCTTTTTTTGATGAAACCGTAAGATTTGCAAAGAAATATTTGATTCTGTTTTTATTTTTTCCCGCTGCCGTATAATGTTACTGTCGCCGCTTTACGGTTAAGAGATATTTCTCATTTTTCTTTTATGAGCAAGCAGCTGTGTACCGGCATATCGAAAACAAGCTCATCGGTATTCCCGATAAACTCACCGTCGTGTGTTCGGTCAAGAAGAAAAACGTCATACTGCGGTTTTTTGCCGGCAGATATATCGAAAACCAACCTGACCGTGACATTTTCCTTATCATCATTTTCAGAATAGTGAGTCACAACAGCAGTCATTTTACCGTCACGGTCAGCGCCGCACAAGGTATAAATATCCTTTGCGTCTGTTATGGCTCTGACCTCCCTGTCAAGGCTGTAAAAATCACCGTACCATCTGAGAGGATAGTACCCTTTGAGAGGGCGACAGGTGTAAAAGTCAAACGCACCGTTGAAAGTGCTCGGACGGGTGTCGTAATACATAAGCATATCGACAGGCGATTTCTGAGCCTCGCTTATAACAGCCATCATAAACGCCGCTCCCTTGATGCCGTGAATACTTTCCAGCGAATAAACAAAATTGTCTGTCCAGTCCTTGACGTAGTTCCATTCGTTGAGAATACTTTCGGTCCCGGCGTATCCGTATTTGTCAAGAAGCTGTCGTACTTTCTCTGCCCGGTTGACAAGTTCCGAAGGTTCTGTGGCGTAGATATGCCAGGAAAAAAAGTCGAGAGGAACTTTTCTTTTCTCCATTTCCGCAAGAAAATCATCTGCCCAGACAAGATCGTTGGCAAGCGCCGGACCCCCGATTTTCAGTTCCGGAAAACAGGATTTGAGATGCTTTGCGCTGATCTCGAAAAAATCGAAAAACTGCGCTTTTGTACCGCCCCAGCAACGTTTGTTCGTACAGTCGTCAGCGTCAAGATCCGGCTCGTTCCAGATCTCCCAGTACGGCATATCATAATTAAAACCGTCCGCCCAACCCTCAGTGTAATGCCTGATTATATGCTCACATACTCTCGCCCACTTTCCGAAATCGCGCGGAGGAAGTGTGGCGTGTTTTTTTATATGATGTTCTATCGTTGACCCAAGACGGAAAAAGGTCCTTGTACCGGCTTCAAGAGTACACGCTATTGATTCATCAGTACAAGCGAAATCGTAACTTGAAGGGTCATTTTCATCGGCATCAAAGTCAGGAAAAATTGCGTTTATGTCATGAGCGTACGGCCCGCCGTAAGTCATGCAGGCATTGGAATCGTGATTTCTGGAATACGGAATTTTTGCCGCCGTGTATTCTGTGATGTTTGTACGCCACTGATCGTTTGCATGGCGCTTATACACCGGACCGCCGTTTGTTGCGTTGAGAATTTTGAATTTGCCGAAGGAATTATCAGACGTGAATTTTATCGTTTCCATAATTTGCTCCTCCTTTTTTCGCATTTTAACATACAGAACCATAAATGTCAAGCGAAAAATGTACGGCGCTGAAAAAATAAGAAAAACGCAAATGCGGGACGGAATATATGCACCTGAAATAAACAGAATATCCGGTAAATAGCAAAACGTCGATTCACAATGACATCTGCGTTAACGTCAAGCAAATACATCCGCTCGCAAAAACAAACGGCAAATGCGGGCAAGTATACCGGCACGCAAAACAACCGAATGCCGGACAGCAAACCGATAAACCGTCACGGCAAATCTGTCAAAATGTTTAATAAAGCCGACAGCCGGAATTACTCAGCCGGATACAGGCTTTCAATATAATCAAGACATAACTGACTGTCGGAGTCTTCCTTGATGTAAAAATAACCGTCATAGCTTATTTTATTTCCGCTCATCAAGGTTATTTCTTCGATCAGATTGTTCTGCGAGTCGTACCATTTCACCAGGTATGAAAACCCGTCGACGAGCTTACTTGATTTTTCTCTGATAAAGATACGGCAGTTTATGTCGTCGGTTATATTACCGATAGCGGAAACGTCAGTTATTTCAAGTTCTCTGCCGGTACTGCCGGAAAAAACGGTTATTTTAGCCGCGCCGCTGATATCGAAGCTGACGACCTTATCCGCGCAACCTGTAAAAGAAAAAATAATAACCGTTACTGAAATTAAAACAAAAAACCTTTTCACAATTTATCTCCTTTCCCGACAAAGTGAATTACGTTATCGAACACCAAATGCTTGCAAAGCGCTATTTGGTAACAGTATTTACGGAAATATTACATTTATTTTCCGGCGTACAGAATTTTTATTCAGCGCTCGAATGTAAAAGGTTAATATATAAATCGCGCAAAATACCGGAATGTTTCATAAGTCAAATGATTTTTATCACAATTCCGGTAATGTCAATCTGACTGTGATTACTCCGCCGTTTCTGAAATTGCCTGTTCCGATCTTTTCCTGAAAAGCTCAACTGTCACTGTTATCCAAACGAAATATCCTTTTTACTACCTGCTCTCTCAAATATCTTCTCGCAAAAATCACGTCAAGGTTTCATTTTTGACATTATTTTTTATGCCGGTAAATTTAAAGCGAAAAAAATACAAGTATCTACATATAAAATTGTACCG
>CALWJW010000023.1 GCA_944381095.1 uncultured Clostridia bacterium
TCCCGAAGAACTCCCTGCCGAGCCAGTGTGTTTCCCGTAACCCGGGAAACGGAATAACTCCCCGGACTTAACAGTTTTGTTCCCGAAGAACCGCTGTCCGGGCGTCACGAAGTTTCATAAAATCAGTCAAGCTCCCTCTGACCGGTGTACAGCTCATAATATCTGCCCTTCTTTTCAAGGAGCTGCTCATGAGTTCCCCTCTCTATTATCTCGCCCTTTTCAAGCACCATAATGGCGTTTGAGTTTCGGACGGTCGACAGACGGTGCGCTATTACAAATGTCGTACGGGTAGCCATAAGTCTGTCCATGCCGTGTTCAATATGTCTCTCTGTCCTCGTGTCCACCGAGCTTGTCGCTTCGTCAAGGACAAGTATCGGAGCCTTTGACAGCGCCGCTCTCGCTATGTTGATAAGCTGACGCTGTCCCTGTGACAGATTCGCTCCGTCTCCTTCAAGCACTGTGTCGTAGCCTTTTTCCAGTCTCATAATGAAGCTGTGAGCCGAAGCAGTTTTTGCCGCCGCCTCGACTTCCTCGTCTGTGGCGTCACGCCTTCCGTATCTGATGTTTTCCCTTACAGTTCCGGTAAACAGATGGGTGTCCTGCAAAACCATGGCTATATTCTTGCGCAG
Source organism: uncultured Clostridia bacterium (assembly GCA_944381095.1). Classification (GTDB taxonomy): domain Bacteria; phylum Bacillota; class Clostridia; order Oscillospirales; family CAG-272; genus SIG673. The sequence continues at coordinate 630 of CALWJW010000023.1, forward strand.
AAAATCACGCTTATACTCCCTTATAGGCTTGCCGTCGATGTATATCTGCCCCTGCTCAATGTCATAAAACCGGCTCAGCAGATTGGTTACCGTTGTCTTTCCGGCTCCCGTCGAACCCACAAACGCTATTTTCTGTCCCTTGTGAGCGTAAAGAGAAATATTTTTCAGTATGATTTTGTCCGGAACGTAACCGAATGTGACATTGTCGAAAACAACCTCACCCTCGATCGGAGTTTCGGTAGCTTCCGGCAGATCGGAGACCTCCGGGGATTCGTCCATTACCGCAAACACCCTCTCGGCTCCCGCCAAAGCGGAGAATATGGTCGTCAGCTGTTGCGATATGTTGTTTATCGGGAAGGAAAACTGCCTTGCGTACTGTGCAAACACCGTCAGCGCGCCCGGCGTGAAGCCTGACGTCACCATAAGTATTCCTCCGAGACCGACTGTCAGCGCATAGCTTATCTGACCGGTATTTCCCATGATAGGTCCCATCATTCCGCCGAAAAACTGCGCCCTGAACTGTTTTCCTCTCAGATCGCTATTGAGAGTATTGAACTCCTCACAGCATTCGTCCTCATGGTTGAAAACCTTTATTACCTTCTGACCGCTGACCGTTTCCTCTATATACCCGTTGACGGCTCCGAGCGCCGACTGCTGAGCTGCGAAGTATTTACGGCTGTGCGCCGCTATGACCGAACCGCCTTTCATGAATATCGGTATAAAGACTATCGTCACAAGTGTAAGATAAATATTTGTGGTTATCATGAAAATGAGCGTACCCACAAGCTGTATAACACCCTGAATGATCGAAAGCAGCGAGGTGTCGAACATTGTGCCTATGGTATCGACATCGTTTGTGAAACGGCTCATTGTTTCACCTGTCGGATGGGTATCAAAATATCTGACGGGCAGCTTCTGCAATTTTTCAAAAAGGTCCTGTCTTATCCTCTGTAACGCTCCCTGGCTGACGGAAAGCATTATCCTCTGTTGCAGGTATGTTGCCGCCACACCTATAAGGTAAACCGATATCAGGATGATCAAAGCTGTTAAAACATAAATGAATATATCTGCGTGTCTGTCGTTTTCAAACATCGGACTGATCAAAGGACTCAGCAGATCACGGACCTTTCCGATAGCGCTGTCGGCCTTTACCGCAAGGACTCCGGAGTTTTCCACAGTAGTCGGAACGTTTGCTATCCGGTTGATTATCGGGAAAAGCATATAAGATCCGATAAGAGAAGTAACCGTCGAAAGAACAAGGCAGAAAAGCACAAGGATTATGCGGAATCTGTAAGCACCGAGATAGTGCAGGATACGTCCGATGGCTTTTTTTGCATTTTTCGGCTTTCCGCCGCCGTGACCGCGTCCGCCGCCTCTTCCGGGACCGGGACCGCCGCCCATCATTCCTTTTCCGCCCATTCCGAGCGAGCTGTTGTATTGCTTCTGAAGTTTTTCAAGATCTCTTGCCATATCAAGCGCGCTCCTTTCCTTCCATCTGTGAATAATAGATCTCGGAATATTCAGGGCAGGTTTCGAGCAGATATTCATGCTTTCCGTGTCCTACAATCTTTCCGTTTTCCATAACGAAAATCTCGTCTGCATCCATAACCGAGGTTATTCTCTGCGCAATTATTATCTTTGTCGAGCCGCTGAGATCGTTTGTCAGCGCTTTTCTTATCTGCGCTTCGGTCGCCGTGTCAACAGCGCTGGTACTGTCGTCAAAGATCAGTATTTTCGGTTTTTTGAGCAGCGCCCGCGCTATGCACAGCCTCTGCTTCTGTCCGCCGGAAACGTTGACGCCCCCCTGTTCAAGCATTGTCTGATAACCTGCCGGAAAGGTGCTTACGAATTTATCCGCCTGTGCGTAATCAGCCATCTTCCTCATTTCCTCATCGCTCGCTTCGGCGTCGCCCCATCTGAGGTTTTCCTCTATCGTTCCGGAAAACAGCACGTTCTTCTGTAAAACCGTGCCGACTCCGTCTCTCAGATGACGAAGTGTATAATCCCTGACGTTTCTTCCGTCGATAAGGATCTCTCCGCTGTCCGGATCATAAAGCCGTGATATCATCGATACCAGCGTCGATTTTCCGCTTCCGGTGGAACCGATTATACCGACAGTCGAACCCGCGCTTATCTTCATGTTTATACCGTCCAGCACTTTCTCGGCGCTGTTTTTGTAATAGCGGAAAGATACGTCCCTGATCTCTATATCGCCCTTTTCTATGCGGGCATCGGGGTCGGCAGTATCGTCCTTTATATCGCTCTCGGTCAGAAGCACTTCCTTGATACGCTTTGCCGATGCCATTGCCCTGGACGACATGACAAGCATCATTGTGACCATCATAAGCGACATAAGTATCTGTGTGCAGTAGGTTATGAAAGCAGAGAGGTCACCTATCGGCATTGCGTTCTGATCGGCGACAACCATCCTGCCTCCGAACCACAGCACAAGCGCCACCGTCACGTTCATGAACAAAGTCATGACCGGAGAAAAAAGAATCATTATCTTCATGGCGTTGATACCGCTGTCACGCAGGTCTTTGCTCGCCGCGTCAAATTTTTCCGACTCGTAATCCTCACTTACAAATGACTTTACGACTCTGACGTTTGTCACGTTTTCCTGAACAGTGTTATTCAGTTTATCGATCTTACTCTGCATTACCGCAAATCTGGGAAAACCCCTCAGAACAATGAACAATATAACGATCAGAAGCAACGGCATTACCACAAAGAGTATCACCGAAAGACTCGGGCGCAGTACGATCGCCATGATAAACGCTCCTATCAGCATACCCGGCGCCCTCAGGCACATACGAAGAAGTATGTTGATAAAATTCTGAAGCTGTGTGACGTCGTTGGTCAGACGGGTAACGAGCGAACCTGTGCTGAATTTATCGATATTGGAAAAGGAAAAGGTCTGCACCTTTCTGTAAATATCTTTTCTCAGATCCGCACCGAAGCTTGATGACGCTTTGGCGCCGAAAAAGCCTCCTCCGACTCCGCCTGCCATCATAAGTACTGCTGTAAGTACCATCAACGCCGTAACTCCGATACTGTACCAGACGTTGCTGCCGCCGGCGTTGTTGATGACCATTGACAAAAACTTAGGCATAAGCACTTCCCCTATTACTTCGACTATCATACAAAGAGGGCCGAATATATAAAAAGGAAGATACGGTAAAACATATTTTTTCCAGATTTTCATTTCAGTCTCCTAAGCCGCACTGCGGCATTTTAAGTATTATTTATTCAATAACGTTGAGGTCAAAAATTTTTTCATGCGGGGTACCTTCATTTTTGCCGTAAAGCAGCAAAAAGTTCCGGGGCACGTGGCAATTTTGCCGTGACTTCTGTTGTGCAACACGACCGACTTCACTACACTTCTTGCTTCGGTGCGTAACGCAACCGATTTCACTGCACTTCTTGCTTCGGTGCGTAACGCAACCGATTTCACTGCACTTCTTGCTCCGGCGTTCATCGAACTTTGTCACTTCCGAGGTACACCGAACTGTTCCCCGGTTTTGCGCTATGACTTTACTCCGGGCAAAGGCTTCGCGGTGTCCTGTGCGCCGCAGACAATCAGATTTTCCGCGATCTTTTCAAGCACCCTGTCGAAAACAATCCGTTCTTCTTCACTTACATCTCTGAACATGGCTCTGTCGTTTTCGTCAAAAAGCAGTTCGTTCTTGCGCATCAGTTCCGCTCCTGAATCGCTTATCACAATATGATTCACCCGGCTGTCGCTGTTGTCCGGCACCCTTGTTATCAGCCCTCTTTTCTCAAGCTTTTTAAGTGAAATGGCGACCGCAGCCGCGCTTATCTCAAAATGAGCCGCTATCTCCGCCTGTGACGGTAGTCCGTCGGCATTTCTGAGGTACATGAGCAGTAAAAACTGACTGCGGTGAATTCCCAGCCTGCAAAAACTCTTCTCAGTAATACTCCTGTGAAGACGACATACCCTCATAAGTCTGCCGACAGAATCTTTCAGGGTATTTACCTCCATTCCTGTCTCCTTTCAATTATGTTTCAGAGCATCCGGACCTGTTTTGCGGAAAGGTTTTCACTTGCATAATCGGCCTTGTATTCCGCTTTCCGGAGTGCACTTTCAGTTTCGTTAGTTAACTACTAAACCATTAACTACTTAAAGTATTATACGCCGAGACCGTGAACTAATAAACTAATTTTTGTTAATAATAGTTTAACGAACAGGACGTTTGACAACAGCCGCAAGACATCATGTTACCGTGAAAATCCGTCGGCGTGATATAGTAGACAGCAGTAAACCGATATAACAGTTATTCATAAATGTTATAGACAAAAGCAATTGTTAACAAATAACTTATAATTTGTGCATAAAAATCTGATATACTTGAAATGAGTCACAGCGGTAAGAACCTGTGCGCGACTGTGTTTCAGACTGATACTTGTAAGTCGGTATAAGACAAAACCGACTCCGCATTCAAAACGTCCGCACATCACCGACGTTGCGCATACTGCTTTACAATACCGGCAGGTACACCATGCGGCGCTAAGGCTTTCAACGCCGCAAGGTCAGATTTCAGGCATAAAAATTTTGGTACCGGCACGGTGAGACATAAGCATTTAAGACAACGGTAAGGATGTTACCGTCAGCGGACAAACAGTAAGTATATAGGCGTTTTATGCTACACAAAGCAGGAATATTTAAGGCAACACCGCACAATTCTGACTGCGCAAATCTGCCGTCAGATTTTTCGTCAAACAAACCAAATTGACGCAGGCAATAGTGGATCTATTGACAAGGAGATTTGTGCAGTTTGGCGAAAAAGATGCAAAAAGTTGTGCGGTCAAGGCGCGAGCCGTGAATTGCGCGGTGGTGCCTTAATACAGATATTCACCAAACCAAGGCAATCGGAAAACAAAAACAAGGCGGACATAAGCCGTCCGGCTTGTACACAGAAAGGCAAAAGGCAAAACGGTAATGAAGAAAAAGCCAAAAGTAAACTGCCGGACAGGAACGGTAGGCGGTCAGGCAGTTATCGAAGGCGTTATGATGAAGCAAAGCAAAAAATACAGCGTGGCGGTCAGAACTCCGGGCGGAAAAATAAAGGTCGAAACAAAAGAATACGTTTCGGTCGGAAAAAAGTACCCCGTGCTTGCGCTGCCGCTGATACGGGGAGTCGTCAACATGGTGGAGATGATGATAATAAGCTTCCGGACGCTCAACTACTCCGCCGACATCTACGCCTCAGAAGAACCGCAAAAAGCTGACGTCGGAGAAACGTCGCAGGACATGGCTGACGACCAACTGTCCGACACCGCTGCAAAAAATGCGGAAGACGGGTCAGTCTGCCCGGAAGAGCCCCGAACCCTCGGAACCGAAAATACCGCCGAATCGGTCTTTGATTCCGGTAAAGAAAACTTAAATGACGGCGAAAAGCCGTACACAAACACTGAAAAATCCGGCTCCGGGGACGATAAACAGCTCTCAGCCGCAAAAGAAGCCGGCTCCGAGGACGATAAACAGCTCTCAGCCGGACCCCCGGAACAGAAAAATAACCTCCCGGATACAAAAGACGGAGTTGCGAATACAGCATCCGGAAAATCCGGAAAAAAAGACAAAAAGGAAGAAAGCGGCGGACTCGGAATTGTTCTCACCGTCATTTCCGTTATCATAGGACTTGCTTTGGGAGTTTTCCTTTTTATGTTTCTCCCGTCATTTGTAACCTCACAGATAAGCAAGGCTGTCCCCGGAGGACTCGGCTGGTGGAAAAACCTGATCGAAGGACTGCTGAAAGTGATAATTTTCATAGGTTATCTGTTGCTTGCTTTGCTGATGAAGGATATCCGACGTACCTTTGAGTATCACGGTGCGGAACACAAGACGATCTTCTGTTACGAGGCAGGCGTGGAGCTGACTCCCGAAAACGTAAAAAAGTTCAAACGCTTTCACCCGAGGTGCGGAACAAGCTTCATAGTAGTAATACTGATAATAGGAATAATCTTTTCATCCCTCCCGTTTATAACATGGAGCAACGCTTTCCTGCGTACACTGGTAAAACTGCTGTTTTTGCCGGTGACTGTTGCGGTCGGCTACGAGTACATCCGCTTTGCCGGACGTCACAGCAACATCGTCACGAAAATTCTTTCTGCTCCGGGGCTCTGGCTCCAAAGAATAACAACCCGGGAACCTGATTACGATCAGATAGAAGTGGCGATATGCGCGTTAAAAACTGCGCTCGGGGATGATTTTATCGGTCCGGACAGCGATGACACGGAACCGGAAGGCGACCGCTCGCCTGTAACAGACCGTGCAGAGCCGGTATTTTCCGACGGAGACGGTAAGTTCCGAGCGACTGCCGACTCAACTGATAACGATAAAAAAACAGTCTGATTCCAATCATCATAAAAACGACTGAGACACCTGCGCCGTTAAGCCGTAAGCCAAAGATACGGCTGAACCGGTAACCGGTCAGAAAAACAGCCGGGTATCATCAATAACCGACAGACATGACCGGAGCAGAAAAAACATTTTTCAAAAAACAGCGAACTTGATAGAAATCCGAGAAAAATTTTCAAGACTCGACATGACCGGAACAAAATAACATTAAAAAAACCGGCAAACACGACCGGAGCAGAAAAAACATTTTTCAAAAAACAGCGAACTTGATAGAAATCCGAGAAAAATTTTCAAGACTCGACATGACCGGAACAAAATAACATTAAAAAAACCGGCAGACACCGGAACAGAAAAAACGTTTTTAAAAAACCGGCGAACGCGATAAAAAGCAAATAAACATTTTTTAAGGCTCGCAGAAATAACCTCTACCGAAAACGGGCGCCGAAACGCCCGACGGAATATAAGTCAGAGGAATATACAAAGATACAGGCAGATGAATATAATAAATAAGAGAGATATCTCGCTGATTGAAGAAAAATTCGGCAAAGACTGTCCGAAGCAGCTGCAACAGCTTAAAGACGGTATTCCATTGGCATATATACTCGGCGAATGGTATTTTTACGGACTCACCTTCAAGCTCAACCGGGATTGTCTTATCCCGAGACCGGACACCGAACATTTAGTCGAAAAAGCCATAGAATTACTGCCGAGGGGCGGTGTGTTTGCCGACCTGTGTACCGGAAGCGGATGTATCGCTCTGTCGATCCTCAAAAACAGGCCCGATCTGCGTGCTTACGCCGCCGACATTTCCGAAAATGCTCTCAGCGCATTGAAGCTTAACGCAGATTCGCTCGGAATCGGGACCGGGAAAGTGCCCGCAGGAGCAAGGCTGGAAATTATAAAAGCCGATCTCCTCAGCACCGACGCAGACGTCATCCTGCCTTTGCTTGACGGTGTGATATGCAACCCGCCTTACATCAAAACCGGTGTAATTCCGACGCTCGGAACGGTGAAGAACGAACCCGTAACAGCGCTTGACGGAGGTAAGGACGGTCTTGTTTTCTACCGAAGATTGATACCTCAGCTGAAAAGAATCCTGAAAAAAGACGGAGTGGCGATATTCGAGACAGGTTACGACCAGGCAGATGACGTAAGATCCATCGCCGGCAGCTCGGGAATGAGCTGTACGGTTTACAAGGATTACGGCGGCAACGACAGAGTAGCGATAATGCGTTCGGCATCGGCAGGTGATCTATATGAATAAAAATAACCGTTCAGATGATCGCTCCGTCAAAAGAAAAAACGACGCCCCGTTGCTGAAAAAAATTCCGTTATGGGCGTGGACAGCGATCGCCGTACTTTTCGCCGCGGAAGAACTTATAAGAAAATTCGTTTTCGGGGGCGGCTGTCTTCTGAAAGACACAACCGGGATACCGTGCCCGGCCTGCGGAATGAGCAGAGCGTTTTTCTGTCTTGTCACCGGAAACCTGAGAGAAGCGTTTTATTTCAATCCCGCTTTCCCGGCAGCCGGTGCGGCGCTGATATTTTTCTTTATGATCTTCATTTTCCCGAAACGGCAGCGGATATGGTTTGCCGGAATGTCGGTATCGCTTGCGGCGATAATAGTTGTCTGGGTAATAAGACTGGCGACCGGAAATGCCGTCTGAACTATTTTTACAGGGGAATCGTTGCATAACTCCGGATAACCTTAAATAAGTCTGAGCGGCGTCCGGATAAACAAAGATACTTCTGCTGTTAAGGGCAGCCGCACGTCCCGAAATCACCCCCACCGCATCAAACGGGCAGAAAAAGAATCGCCCGCTCTGCCGAGCTTGCGGAGATAATGATATAAAAATATAAAAATGTACATACTTGTCCCGTCAAAACCGACGGACAATCACCAGAAAGACGAGGTCTACTTAAAATGGAAGAAAAAAGCGAACATACCATGCATACCAATCAGGTGCTTGAATTTTCACCGGAAACAAATCTGCTCGAACAGGCAGAATACAAATTTTCAATGCAGGAAAGGGATGAGCCCAACCTGTACAGGCACCTTTTCGACTATGAGTCAATACCGAAGGTGGCGTTCAATCACCGCTACGTCCCGATAAATATGCCGGATCAGATCTGGATGACTGACACTACTTTCAGAGACGGCCAGCAGTCGACATCACCCTTTACGGTCGAACAGATAGTGGAGCTTTTCAAACTGATGCACAAGCTCGGCGGACCGAAAGGTCTTGTGCGTCAGAGCGAGTTTTTTGTCTATACCGAAAAAGACAGACGCGCCCTCCAGGAATGTATGGCTCTGGGTTACGAGTTTCCGGAGGTCACCACCTGGATACGTGCGTCCGAAAAGGATTTTGATCTGGTCAAGCAGTTCGGTATCAAGGAAACCGGTATTCTTGTAAGCTGTTCCGACTATCATATCTACAAAAAAATGGGACTCACCAGAGGCAAAGCCCTTGACAAATATCTCGGAATAGTGAAAAGTGTGCTTGACAAAGGAATCCGCCCGCGCTGCCACTTTGAAGATATAACCCGTGCCGATTATTACGGATTTGTCGTACCGTTTGCCGAAAAACTCCAACGCCTCAGCGAGGAGTCGGGCATTCCGATAAAGATACGTGCCTGCGACACAATGGGATTCGGCGTTTCCTATCCGGGAGCTGCCCTGCCGAGAAGCGTTGCGGGTATCATCTACGGTCTAAAACACTATGCCGGTGTACCGAGCGAAATGCTGGAATGGCACGGTCATAACGACTTCTACAAGGTCGTCACCAACGCTTCCACCGCCTGGCTTTACGGATGCTCCTCGGTAAACTGCTCTATCCTCGGAATAGGTGAACGTACCGGAAACTGCCCGCTGGAAGCTATGGCTATGGAGTACGCTTCGCTGAGAGGTACAGACGACGGAATGGACTTTACCGCAATTACCGAAATGGCGCGTTACTTTGAGGACGTCATCGGATACGAGATCCCGCCGAGAACTCCGTTCGTCGGAAGAAACTTCAACGTCACAAGAGCCGGAATCCACGCCGACGGACTTCTCAAAGATGAAGAGATTTACAACATATTCGATACCCAGAAGATCCTCGGCAGACCAGCTGCCGTCGCTGTTGATTCTCACAGCGGACTTGCCGGTATTGCCCACTGGATGAACGGCTTTTACCGCCTCAACGGTACGCCGGCGGTTATCGACAAAAAACATCCGACAATAGCAAAGATAAAAGAGATGGTAGACGCCGAGTATGAAGGCGGCAGAACTACCGTTATGGGTGACAACGAGCTTGAAAATATGTTCAAAAAAGCCGACCCGGTCATGTACAAAATGGTCAACCATTACCACGGAAGCTGATATAGGATAAAAGAAGGCGAAAAGATCTTATCGGAGTGAGGGGCAACTCCCATAGCGAAAAAACTTATCAAGGGCGGTAGCTCCCACAGCGAAAAAACTTATCGAGGGCGGTAGCTTCCACAGCGAAAAAAACTTATCGGTGGGGGGTAGCTCCCGTAGCAAAAAAAATCTTGTCCGGGGTAGCTCCCGTAGCAAAAAAGATCTTGTAGGGGGGGTAGCTCCCAAGCAGCAAAAGAAAGGAAGGAAAATGAGTACAGCAAGTTCAAAGGCGGTAATAACCGTCATAGGAAAAGACGCAGTGGGCATCATAGCGAAGGTCAGCGGAAAATGCAGTGAGTACGGAGTTAACATTCTGGATATCACACAGAAGGTTTACGACACCACATTTGCAATGATAATGCTGGTAGACACAAAGGAAATGAAGGCGGAATTTGCGGAGTTCACCGACGTTATGAAAAAAACCGGTGAATCGCTCGGAGTCGTCATAAGAGCAACCCACGAAGAGCTTTTCAATGTAATGCACCACGTTTAACGGTCACTCGAAAGGAAAATATCAATGCTGAACGCTTATGACATAATTGACACCATAAAAATGATCGAGGAAGAGCACCTTGACATCCGTACCGTAACAATGGGAATTTCACTGCTCGACTGCATACGCGGAAATATTTCGGAAAGCGCAGAGCTAATATACGATAAAATAACCCGCAAAGCGGAAAAGCTTGTTCCGACCGCCGAATCCATTTCAAAGGAATACGGAATACCGATCGTCAACAAGAGAGTTTCTGTAACCCCGATCGCTTTGCTCGGCGGCGCAGTGGAGTGCGAAGACCTTACGCCTTTTGCGGTCGCAATGCAAAAAGCGGCTGACACTCTCGGAATAGATTTTATCGGAGGCTTTTCGGCGCTTGTCGAAAAAGGCTTCACAAAGGGCGATCTGCGCCTTATAAACAGCCTTCCTCATGCTCTTGACGTCACCCGGAATGTCTGTTCCTCGGTAAACGTCGGAAGCTCAAAGAGCGGAATAAACATGGACGCGGTCAGAATGATGGGCGCCGTCATAAAAGAAATATCCGAAAGAACGGCAGACCGTGATTCAATAGGATGCGCAAAACTCGTGGTTTTCGCAAACGCGGTACAGGATAACCCGTTTATGGCGGGAGCTTTCCACGGCATAGGCGAACCGGAATGCGTCATAAATGTCGGGGTTTCCGGACCGGGAGTTGTCAAATCGGCACTTGAAAAGGCACCCGGAGCAGACCTTACTGAGGTTTCGGAAATAATAAAAAAGACTGCATTCAAAATAACACGTATGGGTCAGCTGGTCAGCAATCTGGTTGCGGAAAGACTTGAAGTCCCGAGCGGAATAGTCGATCTTTCTCTTGCGCCTACTCCGGCCGTCGGCGACTCGGTTGCGAGAATACTCGAAGAAATGGGGCTGGAAGTCTGCGGAGGATGCGGTACCACTGCCTGCCTTGCACTGCTCAACGACGCAGTCAAAAAAGGCGGGGTAATGGCGTCAAGCCACGTCGGAGGACTTTCGGGTGCGTTCATTCCGGTTTCGGAGGACGAAGGAATGATATCCGCGGCACGTTCCGGCGTGCTGACGCTGGAAAAGCTCGAAGCCATGACCGCTGTATGCTCAGTCGGAATAGACATGGTAGCAGTACCGGGCGATACAAGTGCGGAAGTGATCTCGGCGCTCATTGCCGACGAAATATCCATAGGTGTCGTAAACACCAAAACAACAGCTGTACGTGTGATACCTGCGGCAGGAAAGAAAGTCGGCGACGAAATATCCTTCGGAGGACTTCTCGGAAGCGCTCCGATCATGCCGATAAAAACAACTTCACCCGCAAAGTTCATAAACCGCGGCGGACTTATCCCGGCACCGCTTCACAGTCTGAAAAACTGAGTTTGAATTGACAGATCTGCAACGCCGGCATGAAAGGCCGGAGATTGTTATTTCAACTCTTAAAATCCGGAAATACAGTTCTCGCAATTACCTTTTCCCGGAATCCGTGGTAAGCTTTCGGTATGGTTTTGCACACATTTAAAAGCCGGGAAATACCGTTCTCGCAATTACTTTTCCCGGAATCCGTAGGAAGCTTTTGTTATGGTTTTGCACACCTCACGGACAAGCATAAACATTCGTCTGTATGAAAAACGCGCCGTCAAGCGGCGCGTTTTCGGGATTTTCTCAGTGCAGTAAACGGATGTGACGTTTGTGCATACCGGTATCAGGCATGGCGTATAACCGTATTACAACTTTTCATATTACTAATACTTTTAACACTGCCCTGATAATGCCCGTAAAATTTTCAACACATTGAGCACGTCGAACATATCAAACACATTGAGCACATTGAAAAGAACATACCCGTAACGCCGCTTGAAGTCCGGTAAATTTAAAAAACGCACATCCTTTACTGCCGACGGGTACGAGAATAGGAGTACAGAAAAAACAATGACCGGTGTATCTTTCATGTCTGAAAATTTCAGTCTGAACAGAAAAGACGAAACCCGGATACATAAACAGCCGCAAAAATAATGCGGGCAAGACAGACAGAAAAACAAGGAGATACAATATGACGGACATAATCGTCTGGATAAGCGGAAACATTCTGTGGGGAATCCCCATGATAGCAGCAATGCTGCTTACGGGCATTTTCATAACAATCAGACTGAAAGCCATACAGGTTAGAAAGTTCGGCGATTCGCTTTCCTCGACAATAATACCGACAGTCAGAAGTATAGGCAAAAAAAGCTCCGGCGGCGACGGAAAAACAAAAAGCATTTCACAGTTTGAGGCTTTTTCGGCAGCCATTTCCGGAACGGTCGGCACCGGAAATATAGTCGGAGTGGCAAGCGCTCTGCTTTCAGGCGGTCCCGGCGCCGTTTTCTGGATGTGGGTCTCGGCGTTTTTCGGTCTGGCAACCAACTATTCCGAAAATGTTCTCGGTCTTTACTACCGCAGAAAAGACAAAGACGGAAATATTCACGGCGGTCCTATGTACTACATAAAGTACGGTCTTAAACTCAGGTGGCTTGCGGCGGCGTTCGCAATATTCTGCATGGTAGCGGCGTCCGGTATGGGCATGGTCCAGGCAAATAACATTACCGGCACTCTGCAAACCACTCTCGGTGCCGGCGAAAACAAAACAAAATCCGGGATCATTGCTGTCTGCGTGGCGGTCTTCGTTGTGTTTTTTACAGCGCTGATAGTCATAGGCGGGATCAAACGTATCGGCAAAGTCGCCTCGATGATCGTACCTTTTATGGCGGTTCTTTTCATCGTTATGGCGGTAATCATAATTTCGCTCAATATAACGGCTGTGCCGGCCGCATTTGCAATGATAGTAAAAGACGCTTTCAGCCTGCGTTCCTTCGGAGGCGGACTTCTGGGCTACGGCATAATGCGGGCAATGCGATACGGATTCGCCCGCGGCATCTTCTCAAACGAGGCCGGACTCGGTTCATCGGTAATAGCGCACAGTGCTTCGGAAACCGAAGAGCCGGTAAAACAGGGACTCTGGGGAATTTTTGAGGTGTTTATAGACACCTTCGTCATTTGCACTCTTACGGCGCTGACAATTCTTACCACCTGCATAAAATCGGGTGTCAGCGACATAACCTCTCTTGAAAGCAGTTATTCGGGCAGCGCCCTGTCAATATCCGCTTTTGTCGGTACTCTCGGCAACTTCGGAAATGCGGTTTTCACGGTACTCATGCCGCTTTTTGCCTTCACTACCATTCTGGCGTGGTCATACTACGGCGAAAAATCCGCGCAGTTTCTTGTTCCGGAAAAGTATCAGTCGAGAGCTTCAAACATATTCAAATTCGTGTACGTGATGACGCTCGCCGTCGGAGCTCTGGTCAAAAACGATTTTGTCTGGGCGCTCGACGATATGTTCAATGCGCTGATGGCTCTGCCGAACCTCATAGCACTGATCCTACTGAGCGGAACTATCAAAAAGATCACCGAAAACTATTACCAGCGCAAAAAAGGACTTAATGTAGAACCGATGCTTTCGGCTTACCCGGAAGTAAACCGGGAACTCAAAGAAAGAGCCGAGGCGAAAAGCAAAGCGGAAAATCCCGGCTGAGCATAAGGACAGAAATCAGAGCGGAGGATACAAACGCAGAATGTATATTGATTTTCATACCCATGTTTTTCCCGAAAAGATAGCGAAAAAGGCAGTTGACAGTCTCACCGCCCGTGCAAAGGAGGCACACGGCGGCAAGGATATGCTGGGCCCTTGCACCGACGGCACACTTGACGGACTGAAAGCCGAGATGAAAGAAAGCGGTGTCAGCATATCGGTGGTAATGCCGGTGGTGACTGCTCCGAGACAGTTCTACAGCATCAACAGCTATGCGGCAGAGATAAACGGAAAAAGCGGTATTTATTCTTTCGGCGGGATACATCCGGACTGCGAAAATCCGGATGAAAAGCTGGATCTGATAAAATCGGCGGGACTGAAAGGGGTAAAAATGCACCCGGCTTACCAGAACTGCGTAATAGAAGACGAAAGATATGTAAGGATAGCCCGTCATTGTATGGAAAAGGGGCTGTACATGACCTTTCACGCCGGATATGACATCGCCTTTCCGGAAACAGACTTCTGCACTCCCGACGGAGTGATAAAAGCTTTCAGCGGACTTTTTGAAGAATTTGACGAAGAATCGCACCCGCACGTAATACTCGCTCATCTCGGCGGACTGAAAAGCGGAGCCGAAGCTCTCAGGAAGCTCTGCGGACTGCCGATCTACCTTGATCTCGCCTGCACCGCAAGCAATATGACCGATAAGGAAGTTGAAAAAATAATAAAAGCTCACGGCGCGGAAAAAATACTTTTCGCTTCCGACTGTCCGTGGCAGAGCCAGACGGAGAGCATACGCCAGCTTGAAAGACTGAACCTGACCGTAGACGAAAAAGAACTGATAAGTCACAAAAACGCCGAAAGGATACTTTTCGGCTGAAAGCGTAAGTAAGCTCCGGACAGTAAAAGCTACAACAATTTTTTTAAAAAAATCAGGAAAACCTATTGACAATCCGGACCGAATGTTGTATAATGAAATACGCATTTGACGGACCATTAGCTCAGTTGGTCAGAGCACCCGGCTCATAACCGGTAGGTCCAAGGTTCGAGTCCTTGATGGTCCACCAGAAAAAATCCGAACGTTTTCGTTCGGATTTTTTGTTTTTCTTTACAAAATTAATGTCACCACAATGCATTTCTGCTCTTGTTACTTGAAAAGCTGGCTGTGATGCCAAAAATTAAATTTAAAAATAAACTACTTGATTTTATTCGAGATTTAGAATATAATATATCGTAATATATTTGTTTGCGAGGTATTTATATGTTGAGTTTCATGTCGGCAAAAGAAGCGGCACAAAAGTGGAATATATCACAAAGGCGTGTTTCGGTTCTGTGCAGCGAAAATAGAATTAAAGGCGCCATGATGGTCGGCAATATGTGGATTATCCCAAGCAATGCAGAAAAACCGGATGATAAACGCATAAGATGTGAAAAAGAAACCGTTAGCACATTAAAACCTTTTGTCAAATGGGTCGGTGGAAAAAGCCAACTTATTGATGAACTTGAAAAAATGTTACTTGATAATGGGGATAAGGTGTTAACCAAATATTGTGAACCGATGGTCGGTGGCGGCGCTCTTCTGTTTAACATATTGTCAAAGCATCGTTTTGAAAATCTCTATATAAGTGATATTAATTCGGAATTGATCAACGCTTATAATGCTATCAAATACAATGTCCATGAACTAATTCTACAATTAAAAGAAATGCAGCTTACTTTTTTGCCAATGGATGAAAATGGCAGAAAATTCTTCTATCATTTTATTCGTGATAAATTTAACAATACAAAATTGCACGACGAAACGTCAATAAAAAAAGCAGCATATTTTATTTTTTTGAACAAAACATGTTTTAATGGACTTTATCGTGTGAATCGTAAGGGAGAATTCAATGTACCTATGGGTGCATATAAAAATCCGACAATATGCGATGAAGAGAATTTACTGAATATAAGTAATGTTCTACAAAACGTAACTATTGTTTGCGGGGATTATTCACTCTCTAAAAATTTCATTGACAATAGTACATTTGTGTATTTTGATCCACCATATCGACCCATTTCAGAAACATCTACATTCACCTCTTATACTTCCGATTCTTTTGATGATAACGAACAAATCAGGCTTGCAGAATTTATTAATGAAATCAATTCGACTGGTGCTAAAATTGTATTGAGTAATTCAGACCCGAAAAATATAAACAAACAAGATACTTTCTTTGACGATTTGTATAAGGCATACAAAATAAAGCGTGTTTCTGCAAGTCGTATGATTAACAGTAAAGCTGATAGTCGCGGTAAGATAAGCGAATTGCTAATTTGCAATTAAAGGAGAACTCAATGAAACGTAATTTTAACGAATGGCTTAACACTTTCAAATCAAGTATTTGCGATTACTCATATTATGTTGATTTCGAAAAGGTTTATGGCAATATCGAAAAAATCAAGGTTGAATTAAATATTCTCAACTCGCTTATCGGATCTAAAAATATAGAATACGATTTTGAGAAATTGATTAACGAATATCCGCAAGTATTGAAATGTGTTCCTATTCTACTTGCAGTGAGAGGGCGAGAAATTTTTGCTATTGACGGAGACGGCGAATACCTATTTAATTTTTATAAGCCGAATTATAATATAAACGAATACATAATATTTATGCATAAAACAGGCTTATTTGGCCTAATTTCAAATCATATTATTAATAATCTCGTAGATTATGTTACGGGCGTAGAAGTAGGGCTCGACAGTAATGGACGCAAAAACCGCGGCGGTCATTTAATGGAAAACCTTGTAGAGGATCATCTTATAAAAGCCGGATTAGTTAAAGGTGAAACTTATTTTAAGGAAATGAAACTGTCCGCGATCGAAAGAAAATGGAATATCGATTTATCGGGTATTTCAAATCAAGGCAAAGCAGAAAAGAGATTTGATTTTGTTGTTAAGAAAGACAAGACTATATATGCGATAGAAACAAATTTTTATACGGGGGGAGGCTCAAAACTTAACGAAACTGCGCGAAGTTACAAAACGATTGCTTTAGAAGCAAAAGAAATCGACGGCTTTGCTTTCGTGTGGTTTACGGACGGAGCTGACGGTTGGAAATCTGCTCGCCATAATCTTGAAGAAACATTCGATGTTTTGGAAAATATGTATTGCATTGCCGATTTGGAAAACGGTATAGTAGATAAACTTTTTTGATTACGGAGGATAATATGCAAGGCGGGATGTTTGTTACTCTATACGATGAGAAAACATTAAAACTGTATTTAAATAAAGGATTATATGGCTTTTTAATGAAACCGACATCAGTTGATTCCATAACGAGTCGTAGTAAACATTATGCAGTTTTGGCAGATTATGCTTGTAGCCGAGAAGGTACTGATTTATTCTTTTTTCTTAATCGAAAAATAGTTTATGGCGGAAAAATCTATGGAAACAGAGATTGCTCCTCGTTCTATATAAATGGACAAAATAGTCCGTTGGGACAGCGAACTCAAGCAAATTTATTTTGGGATGAATCGTCAAGGTACACCAGGACAGCGACACCGGGTGTTTTTAAAGTCAATGGAACAGATAAAGCAAAACCTTTTATCTTTCAATTTAATAAAAATGAAAATACTGGAAAATATATAATTTCCGATGAGTTATATTTTAATTTAGGCAGGAAATATCCTTATCCTTTACCCTCAAACAGTATGCAGGGAATGAGCTTTTGTACTTTAACTCCCGGAGAGGTTGCAGAATTGATTAATCTTTTATCGCAATCAGATAAATCAATAGATTTTTCAGAATGTGATGACATAAATAAATCTGGAGAAGAACGACTTTTCGATAATACTTTAGTTGACATCAGGTCAGAATTTATAAACGAGGCTCAAATGGAGTTTTCGATATTATCATCACTTACAACGTTACATGAATTGTTTGAAAATAATTATATACTTTGCAGACAAGTACCTATATCGCCGTTTAAGCCCATGGATATGGACAGGGCCGACATATGTTTATATAGTCTTGATTCTCCTATAAAGGAAGGAACCATACCAAACATCGTTATTGAATTGAAAAAAGGAAAAACAAATTATCATGCATATAATCAAACCGTAAGATATTTAAATTGGTTGAAAATGATTACTACAGATAAAGAATTTTCAAAAGTAAAAGCCTTTATAATCGCAAACTCATTTTATCCAATTAAGCGGAGCAAGGTGAATACTTGCTTTGAAGAAAAGATTAAAATTTTTTCAATTGATTCCTTTAGTTTTGTGGAGTTACATTAATGTCAAAGAAAATGCTGTTACAACCTGAAAATTTTGAACTGGAAACGAATACGGTTTGGGCGTTTCCCGATCGCGGCAAATGGGCAACACATGACGCGAAATATCGCGGTAATTGGTCGCCATACATACCGCGCAATTTAATTTTGCGTTATTCGACGGAAGGCGATACCGTTTTAGATCCTTTTGTAGGTGGCGGGACAACCGCCGTCGAGGCTAAACTTACAAATAGAAACTTTATCGGTTTTGATATAAATCCCAGTGCTGTAGAATTAAGCCGTAGCAAATGCGAATTTGAGTTTAATACCATTGCTACCACTCAAATCGACGTGGCGGACGTAAGAAAATTGCCACTTAAGGACAATTCCATTGATCTTATCTGTGCTCATCCGCCCTATGCAGATATTATCCATTATAGCGAAGACATTGACGGAGATCTTTCGCTCTTAAAGACAAAAGATTTTTTGTTTGAAATGGGGAAAGTAGCTGACGAGTTTTACCGTGTATTGAAAAAAGATAAATTCTGTGCTATCCTTATGGGAGACACACGCAAAAAAGGTATGGTTCAGCCACTTGCATTTGAAACAATGCGCATTTTTGAAATGGCCGGGTTCAAAACGAAAGAAATTATTATCAAAGAACAACACAATTGCAAAGCCACTGGCTATTGGAAAACAAATAGCATTAAGTATAATTTTCTACTCCTCGCACACGAATATCTGTTTGTATTTAAAAAATAAAAACAGGAAAAGGAATTCAGACAATAAAGTTATACAAATCAATAACAACTTTGATAAATATTTCGACTATTCAGATGTCTATGGCAGATTATGTTGAAAAAAAGCTGCTTCAATTATTTCTGCTCCAATCTCAAATTAATCAAGCTGAAAATTTGATATTTTTTCAACGGGCTCCTCTCATTAAGTCGCTTAATATCCACAGTTGACTGAAACCGAGCATTTTCTGAAGCGTTCAAGGTATTTTGTACGCCTGTACTTGACTTGCGGTAAAAAAAGTGTTAAAATAAGCAAAAAGACCGGAGGTGATAAAAATCAAAAAGATAATCATTGCCGACAGAATATCGGTTCTTTCGTCGGCGTTGGCTTTGATCTACACAATAATTTACGCCGTTTTCATCTTTCCTTCTGTTACTCTCGGACAGCTTGAAGTGAATACAGACTCCGCCGTCGGCGCCGTAGTCGCTGTTTTCGGTTCGGCTGTCGGAGTAGTGGTCGCCGCCGTCATTATTTCTTTGGGGGCGGTTTTGCTTCTCATTTCCGACCTTATCATCGCATTGCTTCTGAGGCAGTCAAGAAAATCGCTGTCTGTACCCGGAAAGTCGAAAAAATCCGCTGTTTTTCTGTCCGTTAGCGTTTTTCTGCAACTCGTTATCCTGACTTTTTCAATTCTGATGGCTTCCGGTCAATCTGCGCTGTATATTCCCGCGTGCGCACTTTCGGCTGTCGGCACGCTGAGTATGGCAGTAAGTGTTTTTTTCAGGGTCAGATACAACAGAAATAAATCAGAAGGAGAACAGTTATGAAAAAAGTCGTGCTTCTCGGTGATTCGATCAGACTTATAGGCTACGGCACAGTTGTGCCCGGGTTGCTTGAAGGCAGGTACAAGGTATGGCAGCCCTCCGATAACTGCCGGTTCGCCAGCTACACGCTGCGTATGCTTTACGATTACAGGGACGAACTCAAAAACGCCGACATCATCCACTGGAACAACGGTCTGTGGGATGAATGCAACCTTTTCGGAGACTCGTCCTTCACTCCCGTCGAAGTTTACGCCGATACGCTGAAAAGAATAGCCGCTATCCTCAAAAACATAACCGACAAGGTGATTTTCGCAACAACAACGCCGGTAACTCCCTTAAATCCCCATAACAGTAACGAAACAATAAGCAAATTCAACTCGGCAGCTGTAAATGTCCTTGCGCCGCTCGGAGTGCGGATAAACGATCTTTACAGTCTTGTTCTGCCGAAAACCGACATCTATATCCGCAAGGACGACAATATTCACCTGACTGCCGAGGGCTGCCTTGCCTGTGCAAGGCAGGTGGCTGATGAAATAAAACGAATCGACAGTTAAAAAGCAGCTCCTTTCTCTGACAACCTGTTGTATTGACAGACGGCAGTAAACAATTTATCAAAAAGTAATTGACAAAAGAGAATTTGCATGGTATAATAACTCTTGTATATCAGAGAAACCCTGCGTGATTGATGACTTTTGTTTATCAAAGAGAACTGCATGATTGATGACTTTGGTGTATCAAAGAGAACTGCATGGTTTAATGACTTTTATATATCAGTCAGAACGCCTTGATGGGAAATAAGTAACAAGTGCTTTCCGTTTCAGAGAGCCGCTGTCCGGTGTAAAGCGGCACGGAGTCACCTGCGAATACATTCCCGGAGCGGTACGGTGAAAAGCCGTAACGTTTGACCCACGTTACACGGTCAGAGCATAGCGTCCTGCCGTGCTTAATGAGGCTGTCAGTGTGAGTTGACAGCAGACCGAGGTGGTACCGTGAATCTTTCACCCTCCGTAGAAGTTTTGCTTTTACGGAGTTTTTTGTTTACCCCACCTGCTCGCGGCTCAACACTCGCCTTACTGAAAAAACAATGACTACTACGGTACACAGCCGTCAAGTGAAAGGAAAAGAAATGATTATAACCGAACTGCTTGAAAAAAACGCCCGCTTTCACGGCGATATGGTAAGTCTCGTCGAGATAAATCCCGCAAACCGTCCGAGCGATCACATGACGTGGAAAGAATTCAGTCTGATCGAAACTGCTCCGCATGAAAAGTACAGAAGAGAACTGACATGGAAGGAGTTCGACGTCAAAGCAAACAAAACCGCTAACTTTTTACTGTCAAGAGGTGTCAAAAAAGGTGACAAAGTCGCTATCCTCCTGATGAACTGCCTTGAATGGCTGCCGATCTATTTCGGTATCCTCAAATCGGGAGCTCTCGCAGTCCCGATGAATTACCGCTATACCTCAGATGAGATCGCCTACTGCTCGGACCTCTGCGACGCTTCTTATCTCATATTCGGTCCCGATTTCACCGAACGCGTCAGCGCCGTAAAAAATCAGCTCTTAAAAGTAAAAACTTTTCTGTATGTCGGACACGAAACGCCGGACTTTGCGGAAAATCTTGATAAACTGTCATCCTACTGTTCAAGCACCTCACCTTCCGTCGAACTCAACGAAGAAGATGATGCCGCAATTTACTTCTCTTCCGGCACCACCGGATTCCCGAAAGCCATTCTTCACTCACACAGAGCGCTGATAAATTCCTGCCGCACGGAACAAAATCATCATGGACAGACAATTAACGACATATTTCTCTGCATTCCGCCGCTTTATCATACCGGAGCTAAAATGCACTGGTTCGGCTCGCTTATCAGCGGAGGAAAATGCGTACTGCTGAGAGGCGTCAGTCCCGAATGGGTACTACGCACAGTCTCCGAAGAAAAAGCGACCATCGTCTGGCTTTTGGTGCCGTGGGTGCAGGACATCCTCGACGAAATAGACAGCGGAAAAATCAAGCTCAGCGATTATCGCCTTTCTCAGTGGAGACTGATGCATATCGGCGCTCAGCCGGTGCCGCCCAGCCTTATCAAACGCTGGCTTAAAGTCTTCCCGAACCACAAGTACGACACTAACTACGGACTTTCCGAATCGATAGGTCCCGGTTGCGTTCACCTCGGAGTCGATAACATTGAGAAAGTCGGTGCTATCGGCGTTCCGGGTTATCTCTGGCAGGCAAAAATAGTCAGGGAGGACGGAACGGAAACAGACGTCGAGGAGGTCGGAGAGCTTACCGTAAAAGGTCCGGGCGTGATGAAATGCTACTACAAAAACCCGGAAGCTACCGCCGAAATACTCAAAGACGGCTGGCTCTATACAGGAGATATGGCTAAACGTGACAGCGACGGCTTCATCTACCTTGTCGACCGCAAAAAGGACGTTATTATCAGCGGCGGCGAAAACCTTTACCCCGTTCAAATAGAAGATTTCCTCAGAACCTGTGACAAAATAAAAGATGTCGCAGTCATCGGACTCCCGGACAAGCGTCTCGGTGAAATAGCCGCCGCCATAATTGAACTTAAACCCGGTATTGCCTGTTCCGAAGAGGAAATAAATGAGTTTTGCCTCGGACTTCCGCGTTATAAGAGACCGAGAAAAATAATCTTCGCTGACGTCCCACGCAATCCTACCGGGAAAATAGAAAAACCTCGGCTTCGCCAAATATACTGCGGCGAACGCCTCGTCGAATCTCAAACCACCCATTAACCCGCTTTTTGAAAAAAGCTTGGCAAAAACTTCTCCCCCACTTTTTGAAAAAAGTGGGTCAAAAACTTCTCTACATTGGATTTGTTGAAATCTTCACCGTTACATCAAGATTTGTTGTTCAATCTCTCCCCGGGACAAATAAATTTACGTAGCACCTGACCGCAATAAAAGTTTTTTGCTTACTTTTTTCCAAAAAAGTAAGTGC
>CALWJW010000024.1 GCA_944381095.1 uncultured Clostridia bacterium
GGATGCGGCTGGTGGATTCCGCCGAGCTGTTTTCCGCCTGAAAATGTCCGGTATCTTTCCGCCTCTTTCAGAGTATAGTTAAGTATGTCTGACGCTATGGCGTCCACGTAATCGTCATCATTTCCCCACTTCGGAGCGTTAAACAGGATACTCTTCATAATTTTCTGACTTTCAGTCCCGAAATCGTTTACGCAGGCTTCTGTTATTTCCCGCAAAGTGTAAAGCTTATCGTCAAACACGGTTTTTTTGATTGCAGCAAGAGAATTTACAGCTTCCACTGACGTTCCTATCATTATGCCTTTTTCTTTGATAGGATAGCTTTCGTAAACAATGTCGCAGGCGTTTTCAATTGCCCCGTGAAAGAGTGCGCTGAGATAGGGTAGAGGAGACATCGGGCTCCTTCCGCACCAATCGACGGGAGCGCCGGAATTTTTTATCTGATCGAAATATTCTTCGGTTTTTCCGTCCCGGTAAAGGAATACATGCTTTTGAGCTTTGCAAAAATCCGTTATAAGCTGACAGATACTTTCGGAAATCCTCTCCTTGAATTTTGCGATCAGCTTTTCAAAAGAATCGAATTCCTGTTCAGCACAGAGCAGTTTCATAAGTATATGCGCAAGTGAAACCGTTCCGGTGGTGAAAAATTCACTGTAACCGGGAATATTTATATCCTGACAGAGGTCGAAAGCGTAAATTCTTGCAAAATGTTCCGGTATTCCGGCAGAGGTCAGATTCCTGACGAAAATGTCGTCATTGTAGTAAGAAATAAAGTTACACCCTTCAACTGAGAGCTGAGCAGCCTTGTCAATGAATTCTTGCGGATTTTTACTGTTTATCCTGAGATTGAACTCCGGTTCAGGCAGACGGACAGATGCGACAGCGTCGAGAAACAGCATAGTGACGTCATTTACGGCGTTTTCTCCGTTTTCGAGAACGCCGCCGAGTGTAACCACCAGCTGTGCGGCGTATTTGCTAAGATACGATTCTTCAATGTCGACCTGGTCGTACATTTTCAGCAACAGACATTCGATCAGCTGTTTTGCAACGGGTAGCGGAGTATCTTTCAGAAACGGATAAAGTATGACGTCAAGTCTTCCGTAGTTTATAAATTCGAAGCTTTCGATGATTGTACCGAGGTGACCGAACCAAAGCAGCTGAACAGCTTCTCTGAAATTTTTCGGTTTGCCGTAAGATATATTTTTACATACAGAGGCAATTTCAGTAAGCCGTATTTTTTCCGTTCCGTGCGCGTTTTCCGACATTTCGGCGGCTTTTTCCGAATATCTTCTGATTAGAGTCATAAGACCCTGATAGGCTATCATAACGCTTGAAAGAAATTCTTTCTGTTGTTGTGTTGTGTCAGTCCGTTCTGATCTTTGGCGGCATTCCGCCAATATCCCTCCGATTCCCTTATTCAGCAAAACAGAATAGTCGGGAGTATAGTGGGTTTTATTTCTGAAACTCTGATCGGTGCCGAAAAGCTGTATCTCCTCGGTCTTTAAGTACGGAATACCGGCGCTCAAACTGTATTTGAAAATATCGTGACCGTCCTTATTGTCGGGATGAGGCTTGAAATAAGTGCGTGTACCGACTATCAACTCTTTTTCCCCGATGAAAACCGGCATTTTTTCAAAAAGGATTTTCAGTCCGAGAGCCTTTCTCTCGGGAATGCTCAACGGGCTGTCCGTTACGCTCAGACTCTCCGGGAGAGGTCGCCTCATGCATTTGTTAGCTCCTGAAATTGTTTGCTCACGTAAAAAAGAGGTAAGTTCAGTCATATATTCTCCTCAAGCCCTGAAACGGGCTTTGAAAAAAGGTAACTTAAAGCTCTGGACGTTGAAATCTGTTTTTGTTTACAAAAAAACACTGTCTTGACTACATGGTAGTTTTTTGAATTGAAAATCAGCTTTTCCGACAAAAATCGGTATAAACAGCGGTATGATCCGTAAGGATACAGACAGCTGTGTCCGGAGTCAATATGATCCGCAAGGATGCGGATACCTATGCCCGGAATCGGTATATCTGTAAGGATACAGATAGCTGTACCGGAAAAAATCTGTTTAATCCGTAAAGGTACGGACTGTATTCCCGGAGAAAAAAAGCGTTCAAACCGGACAAAAAAGTAAATCTGAATTTTAAGATCCGAATTGAACGCTGATATTGGTCAAAAATGACCGTTTAATGTTTTTCCGAAATTGCCATTTGATCGAAGATACCGTAAAGAGCACGGAGCCTTTCGGGAGTGACAGTTTTTGCGGTGTTGTAAGAACAAGTCATGCCGAGCGACTGATATTTGCTTTTTCCGAGAGTATGATATGGAATCAGAGTAATCTGATCGAATGCCGTACGGCCTGAAACTTTCAGGCATCGGCAAAGCAGGTCGCTGATCGCCGACATTTCTTTTTCGCTTTCATTAACGTCCGGAATAACCGGTATGCGTATGAAAATTTTCTTGTCGGTACGGCATAGCTTTTCAAGGTTTGAGATTATGAGGGCATTATCATGTCCGGTATATTTTCTGTGCAGAACCGGGTCGGCAATTTTGACATCGTACAGAAAAATATCGCAAAAGCCGAAAGTGATTTCAAAATTCTCAAACGGCACAAAACCGGCAGTATCCACGGCAACACTGATATTTTCTCTTTTCAATTCTTTCATGACAGACGTGATGAATTCCGCTTGAAGAAGGCATTCCCCGCCGGAAAAAGTCACTCCGCCGCTCTCGCCGTAGAAAACGCGGTCTTTGACGAGCTCAGCTGTAAGCTGCTCCGTTGATATTTTTCTTCCGACGGTTGTCAGCGCTCCTGACGGGCAGACTACGGCGTCATTTAAGACAGGTGGGGACGAGCAACGGCCGCAGTGAATGCACAAAGACCCGTCGTATTTGAGCTGAGTTTCGGCGGACAGTCCTTCGGGATTATGACACCATGCGCACCGGAGAGAGCAGCCTTTCATAAAAACGGTGGTTCTGATTCCGGGACCGTCATGGACTGAAAACCGCTGAATGTCAAAAACTGTACCGAGCATAATTATTCAGACGCAGAGCAGGGTTACCTCTGAACTCTTCCGCTGCCGCCGGTTTTGAGAAGATTGTTGACTTCGTCAAGAGAAACGAGGTTGAAGTCTCCTTCGATTGAATGTTTAAGAGCAGAAGCGGCAACTGCGAATTCTATCGCGTCCTGAGGAGCTTTTCCGGAAGAAAGCGCATAGATGAGACCGCCGCCGAAGCTGTCTCCGCCGCCGATCCTGTCGACAATATGGAGATGATAAGTCTTTGAGAAGTAGCAGTCCTTACCGTCGTAGAGCATAGCCGCCCAGTCGTTGTCAAAAGCGGATATACTTGTTCTGAGGGTAAAAGCGACATACTTCATGCCGAAGCGGTCGGCGAGCTGTTTGGCGCAGTCCTTATAACCGTCATAGTTAAGCTTGCCTGTTTCGGTGTCTGTTCCGTCGGAAGTGATACCGAAAACTTTTTCAGCGTCTTCTTCATTTGCGATACAGACGTCAACGTATTTACAAAGCTCTCCCATAACCTGACCGGCTTTTTCGCTTGACCAGAGATTTTTGCGGAAGTTGAGGTCGCAGGAAACGGTAATACCTTTTTTCTTAGCGGCCTTGCAGGCGTCAAGGGTAATAGCGGCGGCGTTGTCCGAAAGAGCGGGAGTTATGCCGGTCCAGTGGAACCAGTCGGCGCCGTCGAAGATTTTATCCCAATCAAAATCGGAAGGTTCGGCGGCGGCTATCGACGAGTATTTACGGTCGTAAATGACCTTTGAACCTCTCTGAGAAGCGCCTTTTTCGGCAAAATAGATACCGAGTCTTTCTCCGCCTCTGACTATGTTGGATGTATCGACACCGAGAGCACGGATACCGTTAATACCGGCTTGGGCGATGTCATTTTTAGGCATTTTTGTAACGAAAGAGGCATCAAGCCCGTAATTTGCGCAGGAAACTGCAACGTTTGCCTCAGCACCGGAATAAGTAGCGCCGAACGAACCTGCCTGAATAAATCTCTCATAGCCGACAGGGCTGAGACGGAGCATCATTTCACCAAAGCATACAACTTTCATTTTAAAAATCTCCTTGTTGTTTTTTGTTTGCTCTAATTATAGCAAATAGAGGAGCGTTTGTCAATAAGAGAAAGACAAAACTGTGCTTATTATTTCAGTTCATTCCTGAAATATTATGAACAGGAAACCATTCGGACTTTTAATATGTCAGTAATTTTAATTTTTGTTGCTGTTGAAAGGTTTTCAGAGAAATCATAAACGCTTTTTCTCAGAAAAAACGTTTTTCAGTTTTTCAATGTTAAAGAAATATACAGTATAACACACTGTTGATTCTTTTCCTCAGTAATCCTCTTCAAAGTACCATTCACTATTTTCTCATCTTATATGTCCTGCAACAGTCATTTAATGTCAGTACTTGGCTACAAAAAACGAAAATCGGTTGGAATAATCTTTGATTCCAACCGATTTGTATGGTGGAGACAACTGGGATCGAACCAGTGACCTCATGCATGTCAAGCATGCACTCTAACCAGCTGAGCTATGCCTCCATCCTCGTGTTACCAGAATATTATATCATATACCAGTACAAAAATCAATAGTTAATTTCCAACAAAAAAAGCGGGATAAATTGTGCAAAATACATCTTGAATTGACAGAAAACGGCGGGTATAATAAGTTAAACCTTTAAGGTTAAAAAATTAAAGAGGTAGTGATTATGGGAAGAAGAATTTTTGAGGAGAAAAATTTCAATCTGAACGGAAGAGTTTTGCCTTACGAGGAATTCAAACTCTTCATAGACAAACCGCAGGGATTTAAAATCAACGAAGAGCATTACCCCAAAATTATAGCAAAAGCCGAATCATGGCTTACGAAAGAAGTGCCGATCTGTTACGCAAGCGAGTACATGATGTTCAAACGGGACGGCAACAGATCGATATACGAAGGCAAGTTTTTCCCGAGGAGAGACGCGCTGCTTTCGCTTGCAACAGCCGAATATGTTGAAAGAAAAGGCAGATTCACCGACAAACTCATAGACGTGCTGTGGCTTATACTTGAAGAGACAACATGGGTGGTACCGGCACACAATCCCGGAAAACAGGGAGTAAATACCTGTCTGCCGTACGCCTACAAAGGAGATGTCGACTACATAGATCTGTTCTCTGCGACGACAGCGGCTTCACTGGCGTTTACATATCATCTCTGCCACGATATATTTGACCAGGTAACGACACTGATAAACGACAGAATACTGTACGAACTCGACAGAAGAATAATAAAACCATTCCTTAACGACGTATATGTCTGGGATAAATGCTGGTGGGCAGGAGTCAGAGGCAACACGGTCAACAACTGGTGTCCTTGGATAGTATCAAACATACTCACAGTAACGGCGCTTACGGTAAAAGACACTTCAACGAGAACGGTTATCGTCAAAAAATGTCTTCCGATGCTTGACGCATTCACCTCAGTTTATTTCGATGACGGCGGCTGCGACGAGGGACCCGGATACTGGAATGCCGCCGGAGGAGCGCTTTACAACGCCTGCTGCGTACTTTACGACATGACAAACGGATATGTGAATATTTACAAGGATCCGCTGTTCAAAAACATGGGAGAGTATGAAGTCAAGGTCGTTGTCACAAACAACCGTGTGCTGAATTTTGCCGACTCTCCGGCAAAACTGAACCCCAGCGCCATACTTTTGTACGATTGGGGAGTGGCATCCGATTCGGAGATGATGAAATCCTACGGACTGAACAAACTCGGAGGACAGCTGATCAACCCGGGAGTCGATTCTTCAATGTGCTACCGCGCATACAGATTCCTTACCGAGGAGAGACATCAGCCGGTTGAGTTCAAGGCTCCGAAAAAGTTCTTCCTTGACGGTATAGTGATCGCCGGAACGAGGGAGACGGATTCCACAGATAAAGGGCTTTACCTTGCGTTCAAGGGCGGACACAATGCAGAAAGCCACAACCACAATGACGTCGGAACTCTTGTAGTGTTCGCTGACGGAAACCCGATATTCATAGACGCCGGCTCAGGAAGATACACAAGAAGAACTTTCAGCTCGGAAAGGTATACCATATGGGCGATGAGCTCCGATTATCATAACTGTGCGACATTCAACGATACGCCTCAGCTGGCCGGAGGACAGTACAAGTCAAAGGACAGCGTGTATGACAGCCAGAGCGGAAAGCTGACGCTTAACCTTAAAGACGCTTACCCGGAAAAGGCGGGAATAGAGAGTTATCACAGGAGCGCGGTTCTTGAAAATTCCGTTATAACGGTTGAGGACGATGTAAGCCTGAAGGAGCCCGGAAAGGTGATGTTCAGCTACATACTGGTAAAAGAACCGGAAAATGTGACAGAAACAAGTTTTGAAATATTCGGAAGAACAGTGACGTTTGATAAGTCGCTGAAATATGAAGTTGAGGCGCTTGACAAGACATGGCCGGAAACAGAGGGACTTCCGAAGAACTGGGATACCGAGCAGCTGTACAGGGTGAAACTCACGTCAAAGGAACCTGTCAAGGATAAAAAATATATCCTGACGGTGAAATAAGCAAATCAGGTATTGCCGGTAGCGTGAAACGCCTGGATTATACGGATATGCGTTATCAGTGAACCGGAAAGGGGAAGCATAGCACCTCTATGGGACGAAGAATTTTTGAGGAAAAGAAATTTGACCTTGACGGAAAAATCCTGCCGTTTGAGCAGTTCAGACTTTTTGCGGATAAACCGCAGGGATTCAAAATCAACGAAGAACACTATCCTGCAATAATCGCAAAAGCCGAACGGTGGCTTGATAAAGATATACCTGTTTGTTATGCCGGCGATTATATGATTTTCAGCCGTGAGGGCAACAGGGGCAGGTACGACGAAAAATCCCTGCCGAGAAGAGACGCTCTGCTCGCACTGGCGACAGCGGAGTATGTAGAAAGAAAAGGCAGATTCACAGATAAGCTGATTGACGTTATATGGCTGTTGCTTGAAGAAACAATGTGGGTGCCTCCGGCACACAATCCCGGAAGAGAGGGAGCTGTCAACTGTCTGCCGTACGCTTACAACGATGATTTGCATTACATAGATCTTCTGGCAGGAAACACCGCTGCAAATCTCGCCTTTGTGTACTATCTGTGCCGTGATATCCTTGACGAAGTTACTACGCTTATATGCGACAGGATACTGTATGAGCTTGACAGACGGATAATAAAACCGTTTCTTAACGACGTATTTGTATGGGATAAATTCTGGTGGACAGGTGTAAGGGGAAATACTGTCAATAACTGGTGCCCTTGGGTCGTATCCAATATACTGACAGTTACCGCTCTTACGGTAAAAGATACGTCAGTGAGGACAGTGATAGTAAAAAAATGTCTCCCCATGCTTGATTCGTTCATTTCCGGATATTCTGACGACGGAGGCTGTGACGAAGGACCTTCATATTGGAATGTCGCCGGCGGAGCACTTTACAACGCCTGCTGTGTACTGTACGATATGACAAACGGATATATAAATATATATGACGATCCGCTGTTCAGAAGAATGGGAGAATATGCCGTAAAGGTGGTTGTTACGGAAAACCGTTCGCTTAATTTTGCGGACTCACCCGGAAGATTCAGCCCGGATGCAATGCTTCTGTATGACTGGGGCAGAGCGACCGGTTCTGAAATGATGATGTCTTACGGACTCAATAAGCTCGGAGGCAAACTTATCGATCCGAAAGTTCACAGTGTTATGTGCTATCGCGGATACAGGTTTCTTACCGAGGAACGACATCAGCCGGTCGAATTTACGGCGCCGGAGAAGTTTTTCCTTGACGGAATAGTCATTGCGGTGACAAGGGAAAACAAGATGACCGATAAAGGACTTTATCTTGCATTCAAGGGAGGACATAACGGAGAAAGCCATAATCATAATGATGTCGGGACACTTATAGTGTTTGCAGATGGAAAGCCGGTGTTTATAGACGCAGGTTCCGGGGGCTATACCAGGCGGACGTTCAGTCCGGAAAGATATACCATCTGGGCAATGAATTCCGATTTCCATAACTGTGCCACATTCAACGATACACCTCAGCTTGCCGGAAAACAGTACCGTTCGGATAACAGTGTGTACGATGAAAGCAGCGGAAAGCTAACCCTTGATCTGAAAAACGCTTACCCGGAAAAGGCGGGAATTGAAAGCTATCACAGAAGCGCAGTTCTCGAAAACTCGGTAATTACGGTAGAAGATGACGTCTGTCTGAAAGAGCCGGGAAAAGTAATGTTCAGTTATATCCTTGTAAAAGAACCGGAAAATGTTACCGACACAAGTTTTGAAATATTCGGAAGAATGGTAACATTTGACAAATCTTTGAAATACAGTGTTGAGGCACTTGACAAAACATGGCCTGAAACAAAAGGACTCCCGAGAAACTGGGATACCGAGCAGTTATACAGAGTGACGCTTACCTCGAAAGAGCCGGTCAGGGAAAAAAAGTATATTCTCACTGTGAGATGAGTCAAGCTCATAATGGAGGTACGGTCAGCGGGACTTTTTATCAGAACCGTAATACCGCATCCAATGCATCCTGAACAGAAAATTCGTAATTAAAACTGAAATTCCCCGGTGTATCAAAAAACGGTACTCCGGGGATTTTCAGAAAACCAAAAATCAACGGAGAGAAAAAATGAAATATCAGAATCCGGTAATACCGGGATTTAATCCGGACCCAAGCGTATGCAGGGTAGGTGACGATTTTTATCTTGTAACCAGCAGTTTTGAATTTTTCCCGGGAGTACCGCTTTATCACAGTAAAAACCTTGTAAACTGGGAGCACATAGGTTACTGTCTGGACAGGGAAAGTCAGTTACCGCTTGAAAATTGCAGAAACAGCGGCGGCATATACGCTCCGACGATAAGGTATAACGCAGGGACATTTTATATGACGACGACAAATGTCACCGTCGGCGGTAATTTTATAGTGAAGACGGACGATCCGGGAGGAAAATGGAGTGAGCCGATCTACGTAAAAGAATTCAAAGGCATCGATCCCACTTTGTTTTTTGACGATGACGGAAAAGTCTACTATGCCACAAACGAGGGAATGAACGGTAAAAAAGGAATAGTAGCCGGAGAAATAGATATAGAAACCGGAAAACTTATAGGAAGCAAAAAATTTCTTTGGGCAGGAACGGGGGGACGTTCGGCAGAAGCTCCTCATCTGTACAAATATAGCGGTTACTACTATTTGATTATAGCAGAGGGCGGAACGGAATACGGTCATTCTGTCACCTGTGCGAGAAGCCGGGAAATTTTCGGTGAGTATCAGCCGTGTCCCAGGAATCCGATCCTCACGCACAGAAACGCGTACGGATATGAGACAACTATTCAGGGAACCGGACACATGGACATAGTTCAGGATCAGAACGGGAACTGGTGGTCTTTTTTCCTCGGATTCAGGACTACCGAAAGCTTCTTTCATCATCTTGGCAGAGAAACTTTTCTTGCGCCGATGAGATGGCATGAGGACGGGTATCCGGAGATAAACGGCGGTCAACTTGTAAAGCCGGATATGGAAACCCAGACAGATCTCCCGGGAGAGGCAGAACAGGTAGACGCGGGCTACTGTGACAGGTTTGAAGGCAGTGAACTGAATAACCGTTGGAATTTTTTGCGGTGCAAAAGCAAGGTGAATTATAAAGTCGGAAAAGGGCTGACGATAACCTCAAACGGTACCGATCTTGATACCCTCGGAACTCCCGCATTTATCACAGTAAGACAGACCGATATGGAATTTGAAGCTTTCTGCAAAATGAAAGCCTGTTTTAAAGGGAATTCACGCTTCGGCATTACAGTTTTTTATGATAACACAAGGCAGTTTGATATATTTACGTGTGAAAGCGGAGTCAGGGTAACCAAGACATTCGATGATATAAGAGAGGTGACGTACGAAAGCGGCTGCAAACAGGAAGAGATCACGTTTTATGTAAAAGGCGACAAGGACAGGTATTACTTCGGCTTCGGAAAAGATGAAGCAGATGCCAAAAACAACATAGTAGCCAAAGGTCTTACAAGACATCTTTCCACCGAGGTGTCAAAAATAAGCTTTACCGGCGTATATCTCGGAATATTTGCCGACGGAGACGTTAACGGTTCGGCGACAGCTGTGTATTTCAGATATAACGGCTTTGACGGCAAATAATATTTTATCGGAAATTCAATCCTGACACATGACCTCAAATCAGACATAAATATTTTTCCGGTTTCGCAATGGTTTGCTTATCCGAAAGCAGGTAACCGGACGGGGAAATTACCGGAACACCTTGTTAAGAAAAAAGCATTGATTTTTGTTTGTTATTCATGTGAGACAGATAAATCCTAAAATAGCATCAGAGTAGGTTTGTGTCGAAAATTCATCGGTACAAAAGCAAACAAGACAAAATATTTTCTGAGTTGATTGAGTTTTGCTTTTGCAGTATAGAAATCAATTATTGTCATTGTTTTTTATTTCATTCTCAAATTTTTTGTTATGTGACGCCATTTATTCGAAAATGTTTGATAATTATTGACAAAACCCGATATATATGATAGGATAGTTATGTCATTATTTCTCAAAAGCGGACTTTGCTTAATGAATATTTTTGTATCAACATTAAAAAATTTTGCTCTGACGCAAGATAACGGAGGAAAAAACATGAGTAAAAAAACAGTCAGATATGCGGCGCTCATTTTTCTTATCATTTCGCTTTTTTCGGCGTTTTTTGTATTCAATGCGTGCAGCGGTGAAAAACACACGCATGAGTTGGTAAAAACGGAGAGAAAAGAACCGACCTGCACAGAGGCAGGGAACATTGAATATTGGTTTTGCGCCGAGTGTGGAAAATACTTTTCAGATGAAAAAGGCAAAACAGAAGTTACCGATGTGGTTTTGCCTGCAAAAGGTCACACTTTTGAAGGGAAAATTTGCACTGTATGCGGAGCGGAAAAACCCAGCGATGGACTTAAATTGGTATTATCTGATGACGGCAAATCTTACGTAGTATCCGGAATCGGAACCTGCACAGACACTGACATAGTAATTCCCGATACCTATGAAGGCTTGCCCGTAACAAGCATCGGAAGCAAAGCGTTCTCCGGTTGCAAATCGCTGACAAGTATTACGATACCGGATACTGTGACAAATATCGGTACAGGTGCGTTCGAAAATTGCAGCTCACTTGAATATAACAATTTTGATAATGCAAAATATTTAGGAAATGATAACAATCCGTATTTAGTATTGGTTGAAGCATCATCGAAAAATATTTCATCATGCAATGTTAACGAAAACACAAGATTTATCCTTGACAATGCGTTCTTCTATCACTCCTCACTTGAAAGTATAACAATATCCGACAGTGTCACAAGCATCGGAGATAGTGCGTTTCAATATTGCTTTTCGCTTGCGAGCATATCTATACCGGACAGTGTGACAAATATCGGTGCAGGTGCGTTCGAATTTTGCAACTCGCTTGAATTAAACAATTTCGATAATGCCCAATATTTAGGAAACGATAATAATCCGTACGTTGTATTGTTAAAAACGACATCAAGCGATATTTTGTCATGCGAAATTCATGAAAATACGAGAATTATCTATTGTAATGCGTTTTATGAATGCCGCTTCCTCAGAAATTTAACGGTACCGGATGGCGTAACAAACATCGGAGAGAGTGCATTTGAAGGATGTAATTCACTTACCGATTTAATAATACCGGATAGCTTGACAAGCATCGGTGTATTTGCTTTCAAAGGTTGCGGTTCACTTACCGATATAACGATACCGGACGGTGTAACAAGCTTAGGGTTCGGTGCATTCAATTATTGTTCATCGCTCAAAAGTATAAAGTTACCCAATAATCTGATAAGAATCGCAAGTCAGACGTTTTCCGAATGCTATTCAATGACAAGCATAACGATACCGGATAGTGTAACAAGCATTGGAGACAGTGCGTTCGCCGGTTGCACCTCGCTTGAAAATATAGCGATACCGAACGGTGTAACAAGCATCGGAAGCAGTACGTTCTATGGTTGCAGCTCACTTACAAGCATAACGATACCTGACAGTGTGACAAGCATCGGTGAAAGAGCGTTCTCCGGTTGTACCTCACTTACAAGCATAACGATACCTGACAGCGTAACAAGCATAGGAGAAGAAGCATTCTACTATTGCACCTCGCTTACAAGCATAACGATACCTGACAGCGTAACAAGCATAGGAGAATATGCGTTCTCCGATTGCACTTCACTTACAAGCATAACGATACCGGACAGTGTGACAAGCATCGGTGAAAGAGCGTTCTCCGGTTGCACCTCACTTACAAGCATAACGATACCGGACAGCGTGAAAAGCATCGGTAAAGATGCGTTTTCCGGTTGCACAGCGCTTACAAGTGCTGTATTTGAAAACACAACCGGCTGGCGTGTTGATAATTACAATGTTGTTGTAACAAACCCGATAGTAAACGCCGAAAATCTGGTTTCCTTGTCCGGTACATGGACTCGAATAGAATGACAGTAAAAACAGATATACAGAAAAAGGCATTGCTTTCTTTTACGGAAGCAATGCCTGTCTTATTTTTTCCATGTATGCTGCCTTTACGGAATCTGTATGTTTATGCTTGCTGATGTCATAGAGTTGGTTTTAAATTTAATTAAACCTTAATCAAATCATGTAGTTTCGCCGGTCATGTAAGACAGATAAATCCCAAAATAGCATCAAAGTAGAATTGTGTCGTGAATTTATGGGAACAAAACGCTTATAAAATAATACGTTATGAAGTGGCTTAGGATATCTGTTGATTTTGGTGCGGTCAACTTTTACGGAGCTCAATCACTTTTTGGTTTTTCCTTTCAGTCATATATTTATTTTGTCTTTGCACTGCCGGCAAGGAAAAAAGCAGCGCTTCTATTGACAAATCAAAGGGTTTGTTGTAAACTATAACTGAGTGTTGCCGTATTTTAAGCAAGTCAGACGCGTAAGGTCAAGTCAGCGGCATTCAGGAAGGGTAACAGTTATGAGCGATAAAGAAAATTATATTTCACCGTTTTCAACAAGATACGCATCAAAGGAAATGCAGTACGTTTTTTCCGAAAAGTTCAAGTTTACGACATGGAGAAAACTTTGGGTAGCGTTGGCAAAAGCCGAAAAACACCTCGGTCTGAATATAACAGACGAACAGATAGAGGAAATGGAGGCAAACGTTGACAATATAAATTTTGACGTTGCTCAGGAACGTGAAAAAATTGTAAGACATGATGTGATGAGTCATGTATATGCGTTCGGAAAACAGTGTCCGAAAGCGGAAGCGATAATACATCTCGGTGCAACGTCATGTTATGTCGGCGATAACACCGACGTGATAATACTTCGCGAAGCCTCTGAGATTATACTGAAAAAAGCGGCACAGGTACTGAAAAACCTTTCTGAATTTGCGCTGAAATACAAGGATATGCCGTGTCTCGGATATACTCATCTCCAACCTGCGCAGCTTGTGACGGTCGGAAAACGGGCGACGCTCTGGGCATATGAGCTTGTGCAGGATATGGAGGAGCTTGAACACAGGATATCAACCCTTAAACTGCTCGGCTCCAAGGGAACTACGGGGACACAGGCGAGCTTTATGGAGCTTTTTGACGGAGACGAAGAAAAAATAATGCACATGGAAGAGATAATAGCGGACGAACTCGGATTTGACGATGTTGTTCCGGTTTCCGGGCAGACCTATTCGAGAAAGGTAGACGCTTATTTTCTTTCCGTACTCAGCGGATTTGCACAGAGCGCGCATAAATTCGCAACCGATCTCAGAATATTGCAGTCTTTTGAAGAGCTTGAAGAACCGTTCGAGACTACTCAGATAGGCTCGTCAGCCATGCCGTACAAAAGGAATCCGATGAGAGCCGAGCGCATCTGCGCACTCGCAAGATATGTGATAGCTGACAGTCTTAATCCGGCGTTCACAGCGGCTACTCAGTGGATGGAAAGAACGCTTGACGACAGTGCAAACAAGAGAATATCTGTGAGCGAAGCGTTTCTTGCGGTTGATTCAATTCTGAATATTTATATAAACATAACATCCGGTCTTGTTGTATATCCTAAGGTTATAGAGCGCAGAGTCATGGAAAAGCTGCCGTTCATGGCAACCGAAAACATAATGATGCTTGCGGTGAAGAACGGCGGAAACAGACAGGTGCTTCACGAAAAACTAAGAGTACATTCTCATGCGGCTTCTTACAGGGTGAAAATGGAAGGCAAGAGTAACGATCTGATAGAAAGAATTTGTAACGACCCCGATTTCAACGTAAAATACGAAGATGTCGAAAAAACGCTCGATCCGAAGCTGTATACCGGAAGGAGCGCTTCGCAGACCGAGATTTTCGTAAATCAGGTAGCAATGCCGTTAATCGAGAAATATTACGTCGGAGATGTTTCCGAGCAGCTTAAAGTTTAATTTGAAGAAAGCAGCTTAAAGCTTAATTTGAAGATAGCAGCTTAAAGCTTAATTTGAAGATAGCAGCTTAAAGCTTAATTTGAAGATAGCAGCTTAAAGTTTAATTTGAAGAAAGGAAGATAATTATGCTTACCGATATAGAAATAGCTCAGGCGGCAAAGCTGAGAAAGATCGATATAATTGCGTCAGAAGCCGGAATACCGGAAGAAAGTCTTGAATTATACGGTAATTACAAAGCAAAAATTGACACGAAATTTTTGCCGGAAAAGAAAGACGGAAAGTTGATACTGGTCACGGCGATAACACCGACGCCGGCAGGTGAAGGAAAGACGACCACGACCATCGGGCTTGCCGATGCATTGAAAAGAGCCGGAAAAAAAGTGGTGGTGGCACTCAGGGAGCCGTCGCTCGGACCGGTTTTCGGAATAAAAGGAGGTGCTGCCGGAGGGGGATACGCTCAGGTTGTTCCTATGGAAGACATCAATCTTCACTTTACAGGAGATTTTCATGCTATCGGAGCCGCAAATAACCTGCTTGCAGCAATGCTTGACAATCATATTTACCAGGGAAACCGGTTGCAGATCGATCCCAAAACAATAGTCTGGAAAAGGTGCGTTGACATGAATGACCGTCAGCTGAGGAATGTCGTCGACGGACTCGGAGGTACGGTTAACGGCTGTCCTCGTGAGGACGGTTTTGACATAACGGTAGCGTCGGAGGTCATGGCGGTGCTTTGCCTGTCAGATTCTCTGTCGGATCTGCGGGAAAGGCTCGGTAGAATAATCGTAGGTTATACATACGGCGGAAAACCGGTAACGTGTGCGGATCTCAGGGCAAACGGAGCAATGGCGGCGCTGCTCAAAGACGCGATAAAACCGAACCTTGTACAGACGCTTGAAGGTACCCCGGCGATAGTTCACGGCGGACCTTTTGCCAATATTGCACATGGATGTAACTCTGTGATTGCAACCAAAACCGCAATGCGGCTCGCGGATTATACGGTGACCGAAGCGGGATTCGGAGCGGATCTCGGCGCCGAAAAGTTTTTTGATATAAAATGCAGATCGGCAAAACTCCGTCCCGACGCCTGCGTGATAGTGGCGACAGTCAGGGCGCTGAAAATGCACGGAGGACTGGCTAAAACCGAGCTTTCAGAAGAAAATCTCACTGCGCTTGAAAAAGGTCTGCCTAATCTGCTCAGACACGTTTCAAATGTAAAAAATGTATACGGATTGCCTTCGGTCGTGGCTGTCAATCGTTTTCCTACCGACACGGACAGGGAAATAGAGCTTATATGCGATAAATGCAGGGAGCTGGGTGTGAACGTAGTGCTGTCAGAGGTATGGGCAAAAGGCGGCGCCGGAGGAACAGAACTTGCCAAAGAGGCAGTAAAGCTCTGTAACCAGGAGAACAGTTTCAGATTCTGCTACGATCTGAATATCCCGGTTGAGGAAAAAATAGAGGCGGTTGTCAAAAAGGTCTACGGCGGCAGTAAGGTAAATATTTTGCCACAGGCAAAGAAACAGCTTGCACGCATAAAAGAAAACGGTTTTGACGGACTTCCGGTATGTATAGCAAAAACGCAGTACAGCTTTTCAGACGATCCGACCAAGCTCTGCGCACCGACCGACTTTGAGGTGACGGTAAAAAATGTCAGAGTAAGTGCCGGTGCCGGATTTGTGGTTGTACTTACGGGTGACATAATGACAATGCCCGGACTGCCGAAAGTTCCGGCGGCTGAAAACATAGACGTGACGCCGGACGGAAAAATAACCGGTCTGTTCTGATAAATAATTTAACGTCTGTTTTTAAGATTTGATTTGAAACACACGACTAAATAATCAGGTTTCAGACTGATTAAGCAGATATTAAAACCGGATAAGCAGATATTATTATCGAATAAGCTTATGATATTAAATCCCGGTAAGTAAATAACAGCCGGATTAAAAACCGGTTAAATAAGGCTGAAAAAAGCACTGCTTGTTGACGATTTTTCGCAATAAACAGTGCTTTTTTGTATAATAAATAACAATATTTCAGAATTTTCAGTCAGCAACAGACAAGCAGCCGATGCTCGGCGGTACCTTTATAAAATCAAAAATTATTATTGCTTTTAATAAATTCCGATCGATTCAAGATGTTAAAGAACAGTAAATTGACCCCACAAAGCATAACATGAGAAATATAAATGAGTACTGAACAACACTTAACAAAGTAAACGTAACAAGAAAGAAAACGCAAACAAAACGTTGAATGTTCAGATAAAAAACGTAGAGTCAAACCAAAATGTTTATCAGCGGTGTAACCTGATCAAACACAGCTTTGATAAAAACATACGATTTTGCGTAAAGATTTATCGGTCGGGCATACGGGACTTCCGGAAAATCATCTGTTTTCTCTTACGGTTTCAACCTTGATCATGTTAGTTGTTCCCGAAGTATCAAGAGGAACACCGGCTATAATCACAACGTTATCGCCGTTGTTTACAATATCGATTTGCTTTGCGCAGTCGATCGCGTGCCTGAAAAGCTGTTCTTCGTTCTTTTGTGAAATTGCAAGAACCGGGTAAACTCCCCAGCTAAGAGAAAGCTGATGAAAAGTCTTGACCTCGGGAGTTGCGGCGACTATCGGTTGCAGCGGTCTGAATTTTGAAACACGCCTGGCAGTATATCCTGATTTTGTGACGGCGATAATTGCCTTTGCGGCTATATCCCTTGCAGTAGTGCAGGCGGCGTCGCATATGGCGTTTGTTCTGTCGTTTGCGTCAGTATCGTACTGAATACCGATGTAGCTGTTCATTTCAAAAGAGTCCTTTTCTGCCTGTTCGGCGATTCTTGCCATAACTGAAACTACCTTGTCCGGGTGTTTACCGACTGCGGTTTCACCGGAAAGCATGATAGCCGAAGTTCCGTCAAAAATCGCATTGGCAACGTCTGTGATCTCGGCTCTGGTGGGAGAAGCGTTGCTTATCATTGATTCCAGCATTTGGGTCGCTGTAATTACCATTTTTCCCGCCTGATAACATTTTTTTATGAATTTTTTCTGTATTCCGGGAAGTTTTTCATAATCGATCTCCACCCCCATGTCACCGCGCGCCACCATGATTCCGTCGGAGTGGGCAAGAATTTCATCGAAATTTGCCACTCCTTCGCCGTTTTCGATTTTGGATATTATTTTTATGTTGTGACCGCCGTTGTAATCGAGGAATTTACGCATGCAAATGACGTCTTCCTTCCTTCTTACAAAAGAAGCGGAAACGTAATCGACATCGTTTTCAATGCCGAACAGGAGATCGCTTTTGTCTTTTTCGTTCAGGTATGGCATATCAAGCCGGATATCCGGAATATTTACGCCTTTGTGGTTTGAAATCTGACCGCCTTCGATAACGACGCATTCTATGTCAGTGGCATTGACTTCAACAACTTCAAGCACAATGCGTCCGTCATCTATCAGGACGCGGTTACCTTTTTTCAGATTGTCAGGAAGCTTTTTGTAGCTGACCGAACAGATATTTTCATTGCCGTCAACTTCGTTTGTTGTCAGAATGAACTTTTCGGACGGAGTAAGAAACGCTTTTCCGTCCTTGAAGTCTCCGGTTCTGATTTCAGGACCTTTTGTGTCAAGCATTACGGCAGCGGGAAGACCCATTTCATCCCTGACTTTCCGGAAGAGCTCAATTGTTTTCTTGTGCTCGGGATGTGTTCCGTGAGAAAAATTTATTCTCGCTATATTCATACCCGCGAGCAGCATTTTTCTTATCATTTCCTTATTGGCGCTTGAGGGACCTAAGGTGCAGATTATTTTTGTACGTTTCATACTTTGCCTTCCGATATAGTTTTTTGCGTATAATTTTTTGCGTTGAGTTATTGAAAAAAAACAATAACTCATATCAAAATATATTATAACACAAAAGGAGTTTATTTTCAATACCGGAGGTAAATTTTCTTGAATTTGTTTGAAAAAAAGGAGAGTGTCGACAGCAGATGTAAAAATTGTAAAATGTTTGGTTTAAAATAGAAAAAAGGTATTGAAAAAGAAAAGGTATTGTGTTATAATCGGAGTGGTTTTAAAGCCGTAAAAACATAAAAAGGAGAAAAGATATGGCATTTAATTATGATCCCAACAGCGCAAACACCGCAAAAGCCGCTGTCGATACTTCCAAAAAGGTTCGCATAGGTATAGTGGGAACAGGATGGATAGCCGATGCTCACATCGCGTCCTACAAAAAAATGGCTGACGTGGAGATCGTCGCAGGCTGCGACCTTATTCCCGGAAAAGCAAAGGCGTTCTTTGAGAAACACGGAGTAGCCGGAGTGAAAACCGACTACAAAGACTGCGATGATATGCTGGCTGACAAGAGCCTGAATCTTGACGCTGTTTCGGTTTGTACATATAACCGTCAGCATGCACCGTGCGCCATCAGCTGTCTGAAAGCCGGACTCCATGTCCTTCTTGAAAAACCCATGTGCGTAACGACCGAAGAGGCAGTAGAGATAATAAGAGCAGAAAAGGCGTCAGGAAAAGTTCTTTCAATAGGATTCCAGCCCCGTCTTGACGAAAACATGAAGATGATCAAGAAAATCGTTGACAGCGGAGAGCTCGGAAAGATATACTATGTCCAGACAGGCGGAGGACGCAGAAGAGGTATACCGACACCGTTCGGAACAACGTTTATCGAAGATAAAACCGCAGGACTCGGAGCGCTCGGCGATATAGGATGCTATTCGCTTGACATGGTACTCAACGCGATAGGCTATCCGAAACCGCTTACAGTATCCGGATACAAGAGTGACTTTTTCGGAAAAGACAGCAACTACTGCGGATACCGCGCTGATAATAGAGCGGAGTATGCGAAATTATTCGGTGTTGACGATTTTGCGGCAGCTTTTGTCAGACTTGAAGGCGGAATAATTCTCGATTTCAGAATAGCTTGGGCAATGAACATAGACACTACCGGCGATACGCTTATACTCGGAACAAAGGGCGGACTCAGAATTCCTTCAACCGAATGCTGGAACGGAACGGTCGGCGGAGCAATGAAAATTTACCATGAAGTTTGCGGACAGCAGACTGTTACCGAGGTTCCGATCATTCCGGAAGATAAGAATATGTCGCTGTTTGACAAAAAGATCCGCTCCTTCCTTGACGCCTGCAAGGGAATCGGACCTGTTCCGGTACCTTCTTCTCAGATCCTCTATAACCAGGCGATCATTGACGGTATAGCAAAATCTCACGCAGTGGGCAAGGAAATCGAGATCAATATCCCTGAAATCTGAGATAATACAAAAGGTAAAATGTGTGAAGTACATACGGTAAAGTAAATCCCGTTCGTTTTGTCTGACATTGCCGATGCGGTGCTGTCAGAAGCAAAATGCGGGTGATTTCTGCCGGATCCGGAAAAGATCTGTAAGATCGAATGTAATACCTGAAAAGAAGCCAGCTTGATAAATATCAAACTGGCTTTAATTTTAATATTCCGGTATAAAAAAGCTGTTATTCAGCTTAATGCAGTCATATTTTGCTGTATATACCGGATCAAATGTTAACTGTCATTTTGCTGTATATACCGAATTAAATTTTAATTATCATATTTTACTGTATATGCCGGACCAAAGTTAATTTTTCATATTTTAGGGAAAATGAAATGTTTCGGAATACCGTCGGAGTAATCGGGATAGATTTCCCCGGAAATAAGAGGTTTGAGATATGAGAGTGCTTTATCTGTAACGAAACTGTTTACCATATCAATGTAATCGGCAGGCACACCTTTAACCTTATTTGCAACGGAGTGAATGTCAAAGAGCTCAAAATGAGTTTTGTACGGGGAGTCACAGTCGCGTACAATTCCCGACATAAACCCGGTTTTTCCGTTTAATGCGCATTCAACGGCATAGGCGCCGATGTCAAAGGATTCGCTGATATCGGCAGCGGAAGAGATATGAGAAGCGCATCTTTGTGGAGTATTCAGTTCAACAGAGCGCACTTTGCATCCGAAACGGGATCTGATTTTTTCTTCGAGGACTTTGGCTGCTCCCGACAGTTTAACGTGACCGAAAATATCGGAAGTACTTCCGTCAGCGCCTACATAAACTCCGTTTTCAAGTCGTATTCCTTCCGAGACCGCTATAAGCACGTCGCTGTGTCTGCCCCATACCTTTTGTATATCGTCAAAAAGTTTATCGTATGAAAAGGGTACTTCCGGCAGATAAATAAGATCGACACCGTCTGAATACGCGGATCTTGAAAGCGCCGAAGCCGCGGTAAGCCAGCCGGCGTCTCTGCCCATAACTTCCACGACCGTCACTGCTTTTTGTGTATAAACGGAAGTGTCGCGGCGCAGTTCGGAAAAAACCGTGGCAACGTATTTCGCGGCGCAACCGAAGCCGGGAGTGTGATCGGTAAGAATCAGGTCATTGTCGATAGTTTTAGGGATGCCGATACATTTCAGATCAACTGAATTTTCTTCTGCAAACGCCGAGATCTTAGAGATGGTATCCATTGAATCATTACCGCCTATGTAGAAAAAATATCCTATCCGATATTTTTTCAGAATATTCAAAAGTGAACGGTAAATTCCGTTGGAATCATCTGACGGGGCGGGTAATTTGAACCGACATGAACCCAGTGCGGCACCGGGGGTGGTTTTAGGCAAAGACAATCCGTCTGAACCTTCCGGAAAGAAATGTTTCAGATCGTATAGTTTTTCTTTCAACAGTCCTTCTATACCGTTAGACATACCGAAAACCTTATTGTCGGAGTTTTCGGAAACTAATTTACTGATAGCGCCTGCAAGTGAAGCGTTGATGGCGGCGGTGGGGCCGCCTGACTGACCTATGACAGCGTTAT
This sequence comes from uncultured Clostridia bacterium, assembly GCA_944381095.1. Lineage (GTDB taxonomy): Bacteria > Bacillota > Clostridia > Oscillospirales > CAG-272 > SIG673. The sequence continues at coordinate 21,335 of CALWJW010000024.1, forward strand.
TTCCTGGTTTAAGCATATTATTTCCTGACTTTCATTAGTATAGATAAATTATACCATAAAAGAATTTCTAAATCAAGTAAGAATTTTAAGTAATATCAGATATACGGGAGGAAATCGACATGATACAATCTATCGAAAAAAAAGCTTTGTTCAATATAAGTTACGGACTGTTTCTTCTGACAACGGAGTTTGATGGCAAGCATAACGGCTGCATAATCAACACGGCGCAGTTGGTGTCAGAGAATCCGTACACAATGTTGATAAGCGTGAATAAGAGTAACTTCACAACGGAAATGGCAGAGAAGAGCGGAAAATTCAATATATCGGTCCTGACGGAAGACACGCCTTTTGAACTGATAAAGAGGTTCGGATATCAGAGCGGACGTGATACCGACAAATTTGCCGGGTTCAACGATGTTGCAGAAGCCGCAAACGGGGTAAAATATCTTACCTCATACGCAAACTCGGTGATTTCCGCAAAGGTGAAAGAAAAGATAGATGCCGGCACTCACTACGTATTTATCGCCGGAATAGAGAGTTCGGGTTTGCTTGGTGACGGCAAGTCGCTGACATATGATTACTATCAGAAAAACATTAAACCGGCGCCGGCAGTAAAGCAGACAAAGAAAGGCTATGTATGCAAAATTTGCGGTTACGTGTATGAAGGAGAGCAGTTACCGGCTGATTTTGTATGCCCGATATGCAAGCACGGAGCGGATTATTTCGAGGAGATTAAATAAATTTTTGCGGTGAAAAACCGGAATTTTCATAATAATTTCAGGAAGATATTTTTCGATAATCCGCAAATCGAGCTTTATAAAACAAAGCAAAACAGTTAAAACGGATTTGAATTGACAATCCGACAATTCAACATGAGCTGTAATTCAGTCGGAAAGGGAAGTTTTTGCCAAACTGCATTCAGAAGCAGAATAGGAAAACAACCACGGCGTCAAAAATCAGATTTCTGAAATCAGTCAAACAAAAAAATTGTAAATATCCGAAAAAATGACAAATAATAAAAGAAAACAGCCGGTAATGACAAGCTTGCTTTTTAAGAGTAAGCGTCTGAGTACGGCTGTTTTTCAGTTATAAAGGTTTAATTGCAGGCTGGATATTCAGGTGCGGATACCGAATTTTACAAAAGAGTAATCATATA